>NZ_CP054836.1:317708-635416 GCF_013358405.1 Oricola thermophila | reverse complement strand
TGGTGGCGCCCGGCAGTCCCTCCAGCGACAGGAAGATGACCCGCGGCTCGGGGATCATGTTGAGGAGCTTGACGGTGTAGCCGTTGCGTATCGATCCGTCGGACAGCGTGACGAAAACCGGATTGCGGTCCTTCTGCACGTTCACCTCGAGCCGGTCGCGGCTGAGCAGCGCAACCACCAAGGCGAGGCCGATGGCAGCCCATGCGCCCATGTAGATCAGCGAACGGACGCGGAAGATGATCCGCCAGTTGAAATGCTTTATGCGGTCGTCAAACTTTCCGTCCTCGCCGCGCACGCGCGCCGGGTCGACGGCCCCGGTCTCCGGGTCCGTGGCGAGCTGCATGTTGTGGTTGTACTCGTGCAGCGTCGCATAGGCGATCAACCCGCGTTTCTTGCCGATCTTGTCCATGACCGAGTCGCAGGCGTCGATGCACAGCGCGCAGGTGATGCACTCCAGCTGTTGTCCGTCGCGGATGTCGATGCCCATCGGACAGACGGCAACGCAGGCGTTACAATCGACGCAATCGCCGACGGCCTTGCCTTCGGCTGCGGCCTTCTTGGCATGGCGGCTGCGTGGCTCGCCGCGCCAGTCGTTGTAGGTGACGACCAGCGAATCCTCGTCGAGCATAGCCGCCTGGATGCGCGGCCACGGACACATGTAGATGCACACCTGTTCGCGCATCAGGCCGCCGAACACATAGGTCGTTGCCGTCAGGACCGCGACGGTCGAATAGGCGATGAATGGTGCCTGGAAGGTCACAAGATCCTTCAGCAGCGTCGGCGCGTCGGCGAAGTAGAATATCCACGCACCACCCGTCGCCACGGAAATGGCGAGAAAGGACGCATGGGTCGCGACCATCTTTCGGGCCTTCTCGAACGACCATGGCGCCTTGGCGAGGCGCATGCGCGCGTTGCGGTCGCCCTGCCAGAATCGTTCCACCGCGATGAAAAGGTCCGTCCACACGGTCTGCGGACAGGCATAGCCGCACCAGGCGCGCCCGACGATTGATGTGACCAGGAACAGGCCGACGCCCGCCATCACCAGAAGGCCGGCGACGAAGAAGAACTCCTGTGGCCAGATCTCGACGAAGAAGAAATAGAAGCGCCGATTGGCCATGTCGATCAGAACGGCCTGGTCCGGCGCATGATCGCCACGGTCCCAGCGTAGCCACGGCGTCACGTAATAGATGCCGAGCGTGACCAGCATGATAAGCCACTTCAGGCGGCGGAACCGGCCCTCCGCCCGTTTCGGGAAAATCTGCTTGCGGGCCGCGTATAGCGGCTGTGCTTTCTTCTTCGCGCCGGCGTTGACGGGTTCGACGTCGACGGACGGAACTTCGGTCGCCTGATCCAAAACATGCTCCTGCCATAGCGGTGGGCGCGCAAACATGCGCCCCGCATGCCCCTTTTTGGCGACAGAGCGCCCAACAATCCTTGACCTGAATCAAGGCCACCAAGTGGCGGAAGGGCTACCGGCCCCGTCCGCGTCATTTCGCCTCGGGCTCGGCGTACCAGGACTTGCGCAGGATCGCGGCCGGAACGTTGGAGTAGCCGTCGGTCCAGGCCGCGGTTCGGCCCGGATCGACGGGTTGCCAGGTATTGTCAGCCGCCAGTGCGGCAAGGTCCCGCTCGTCGCGGGCCAGCACGGCGACCATGGAGGTCGTGGCACCTTGGTCTCGCGCCGCCGCGTCCGGAATGAACTTTCCGGCCCGCATCGCCATGCCGGTCTCGCGGGCGATGGCCGCCAAGACAGTGGCAAGCTCCATGTACCGGTTCGAGATGTGCACGACAAGCAAGCCCCTTTCGGCCAGCTTGTCCCGATAGAGGTCGAAAGCTTCCGTCGTCAGCAGATGTATGGGAATCGAATCGGACGAGAATGCATCGATCAACAGATAGTCGAACCGCCGGTCGGGCTCGTCGGCCAGCTTCAGCCGCGCGTCGCCGATGACCATGCGGTCGTCGGGCATCTCGCAGGAGGACATGAACCGGAAGTATTCGGGGTCGCGCGCGAGCCGCACCACGTCGGCATCGATCTCGAAATGCGTCCACCGCTCGCCGGGCGAGCGATGGCAGATCAACGAGCCGACGCCGAGGCCAACAACGCCGATTTCGGCCGGCTCGCCCGCCTTGCGCCGCTGGACGGAGAACAGCGCGCGGGCGATACCGCCGCTTGCGTGATAGTAGGTCAGCGGAGTCGGGGTCCCTGTTTCATCGACGCGCATCGATCCGTGGATCGTCGTGCCGTGCGACATGTTCATGAACTCCCCGTCCTCGCTCAGGCGCGCCTTCAGGACGCCGAAGAATGACCGTTCCATGAAGAGCTGGTTGCCCTGCATTTGAAGCCCGAAACAGAGCACACCGAAGGCCATCACCGAAGCGACGAAGGCGGGTTCCGCTCGCAGGTGGACGATCGATCCGGCGGCGGCGAAGGCGATGAACGCCATCAGCGTCAAGTCCGTCGGAACCGCCGAGAACAAGGCCGGGCCGAACGGACTTCCGGCAAGAAACAGCAGGATGAGGCCCGCGATCGACACGATCCACGCCGGTCGAGCGTCCTCCGCCCAGATGGACGGGCGGATCAACAGCGCGGCGAGCACGAGCAGAGGATATTCGGCAATCCAGTCGAACAGGACCGGGGCCAGCAGCGATGCGAAGACGCCACCGAGCACACCACCGGTGGACATCCAGAAATAGAAATTCGTCAGGTCGGACGCCGCCGGCCGCTTCGACGCCAGGACGCTGTGGGCAAGCAGCGCCGCGGCAAAGAAAAAGACGACCTGGATCAGCATCTGAGCGACCAGCGGGAACAGGTTGAAATAGCTGACCGCCAGCGCTCCGAAACCGAGCGCGGGCAGCGCGCGGTCCAGGAATCTGACGGGCACGACAGGCCTGCGCGCGAAGGCGAAGACGAACGTCATCAGATACAGCGACAGCGGCACGATCCAGAGCAGCGGGATCGCCGCGACATCCACCGAGATGTGTGCCGTTACCGCGACCATCAGGCCCGACGGCACAAAGGCCAGCCAGACCCATTGCAGCCGTGTGCGCCATCCGGCTTGCGTGCGCGGCCCGGCTTCGACAGGGTCCGCCTGCTCCGCCGCTGCCCGTTGCAGCGTCCCCCTGCCCGCGGCGAGCGCGCAGGCGGCGATGGCCGCGCCGAGCGCAATGAAGCCGCCCGCCCACATCGCAGACTGCGCCTGCAGGACGAATGCCGGCTCGAAAAACGCGACGTAGAGGACCAGCGATGCGAAGCTGCCGATGTTCGAGGCGCCGTAGAGGAAATAGGGATCGTGCGCGTGCGGATGCCCGGTGCGATGGAACCAGGCCTGAAGCAGCGGCCCGTTGGCCGATACCGCGAAGAACGGCAGCCCGACCGAGACCGCGAACAGGCCCAACAGCCAGATCGCTTGGCCGCTTTGCGGCGGCTGCCCCCACGCTTCGGAAACAGCGATCGGAAGGAAGACGAGCGCGCAAGCCATCACCGCAATGTGCACGACGGCCGCCACGCGCAGGTTCAGCCGCTTTGTCAGGAAATGCGCATAGCCGTAGCCGGCGAGCAGCATCGCCTGGAAGAAGACCATGGCGACGGACCACACCGCAGGCGTGCCGCCCAGCTTCGGCAGGACCATTCTGGCGAAGAGGGGCTGGACGGAAAAAAGCAGGAAGGCGCTGAGGAAGATCGTCAACGAAAACAGCGGCAGTACCAGCGCGCCGAACCCCGCCATCGGTTTCGCAACATGAATCGCCTGGTTGTCGCTCATGGTCCGTCCCACCCTTGGAAGGCAAGGAGACCACCGAAAGCTTAAAATTCCGCTGAGCGACAAAAAAGGCCGGGCGGCGCTGACGCCGCCCGGCCTATCTTGCAGTTACGCGCCGGCGTCTTACTGACCGCCGCCGAGACCGTGCACGTAGACGGCGAGCTGCTTGACGGTCGACTCGCCGAGGCGATCGCCCCAGGCCGGCATGACGCCCTGTCGCGGGCTGCTTACCTGGGCAACGATGTCGGCGTGAGTACCGCCATAGAGCCAGATCGCGTCCGACAGATTGGGCGCACCGAGTTCGGGATCTCCCTCGCCCGCATCGCCATGGCAGACGGCGCAGTTGTCGACATAGACAGTTTCGCCGCGCGCCGCCGCCTCCTCGTCATGTTCCTGGCCGGACAGCTTGCGGACGTACCAGGCAACATCGACGATGTCGTCGCGTTCCAGTATCTCGTCACGGCCGAAGGCCGGCATGTCGGAGATGCGCGTGTCCTCGTCCGTCTCGTAGCGGGCGCCGTGCATGATCGTGGTATAGATGTCCTCTACCGTGCCGCCCCAGATCCATGCGTCGTCATTGAGGTTCGGATAGCCCGGACCGCCCTGCGCACCGGAGCCGTGGCACTGCACGCAATAGACCTTGAAGGTCGATGCGCCGCCTGCCGTGGCAAACTGGACAAGATCCGGATCCGCGCTGATCTCCGTCACGTCGATCGACGCAATCCTGTCGAGATAGACGGCGCGCTCCGCCTGGAGCTCGGTCATCTCGTCGGCAAGCTGGGCACGGCTGGACCAGCCGAGAACGCCCGCCGTCGCGTCGGTGATGCCCGGCCAGGCCGGATAGAATACCGTGTAGGCCAGCGACCAGGCGATGCAGCCGTAGAATGTCCAGAGCCACCAGCGCGGCAGCGGGTTGTTGAGTTCCTTGATGCCGTCCCACTCATGGCCCGTGGTCTCGACACCGGAGATTTCATCGATATCCTTTTTGTCGGCCATGGATCAGTCCTCCTTGAAGGGGATGCGGGCCGCATCTTCACTGTGTTTCTTGGAACCGGGACGCATGACCCACACGACGACCGCGAGAAAGATCACGAACATGTAGAGCAGGCCCCAGCTGTCGGCGAAGGTACGCATGGAGTGGTAGTCGAATTCCATCTGTCCCTCCCCTACCGGTAGTTTTCTTCAGGTTCGTAGACCGAGAAGTCGACGAGCGTGCCGAGCATCTGGAGATAGGCCACAAGCGCGTCCATCTCCGTAACCTTCGTCGGATTGCCGTCGAAATCTCCGAGCACTGCCTTCGGATAGCGCTCCTCGATCCCGCTCCAGTCGGCCTCGGGATCCGCCTGCGCCATCAGGTCGGCCTCCGCGTTTTCGACCATCTCGTCCGTGTAGGGCACGCCCACGCGCCGGTTCGCGATCAGGTGACCCGACACGTTCTCGATCTTCAGTTCCGTGTTGGCGAGGAACTCGTAGGACGGCATGACGGATTCCGGAACGACCGACTGCGGATCCTTCAGGTGCTCCACATGCCACTCGTTTGAGTATCGCCCGCCGACCCGGGCCAGGTCCGGCCCGGTTCGCTTCGATCCCCACTGGAAGGGGTGGTCGTACATCGACTCTGCAGCCAGGCTGTAGTGGCCGTAGCGTTCCACCTCGTCGCGGAACGGACGGATCATCTGGCTGTGGCAGACATAGCAGCCTTCGCGCACATAGATGTTCCGGCCTGCCAGTTCGAGCGGCGAATAGGGACGCATCCCCTCCACCTTCTCGATCGTGTTCTCCAGGTAGAACAGCGGAACGATCTCGACGATGCCTCCGACCGTCACCACCGCGAAGGAGGCGAGGAACAGGAGCGTGACGTTCTTCTCGAGTATCTCGTGTTTATCGATCAAAGCCATGTTTCAGCTCCTCATTCCGCCGGCGCAAGCGCTTCCGGCTGCTCGGCACCCATGGGCACCTCGGACCGGACGTCGCCGCGGATCGTCTTGTAGATGTTGAACGCCATCACCAGCGCACCCGCCAGGTAGAGCACGCCACCGAGCATGCGCAGCACGTAGTAGGGATGCATGGCTGCGATGGATTCGGCGAAGGAGTAGACCAGGTAGCCCTGATCATCGTACTCGCGCCACATCAGGCCCTGCTGGATGCCCGACACCCACATGACCGCCGCGTAGACGACGATGCCAAGAGTCGCCAGCCAGAAGTGCCAGCTGACAAGGCGCAGGCTGTAGAGGCGCTGCCGGTTCCACAGTTTAGGCACAAGATAGTAGATGGCACCGAAGGAGATCATGCCGACCCAGCCGAGCGCGCCAGAATGAACGTGCCCGATGGTCCAGTCCGTGTAGTGGGACAGCGAGTTCACCGTCTTGATGGACATCATCGGCCCCTCGAAGGTCGACATGCCGTAGAAGGCGACCGAGATCACGAGCATGCGCATGATCGGGTCGGTTCTCAGCTTGTCCCAGGCGCCCGAGAGCGTCATCAGGCCGTTGATCATGCCGCCCCACGAAGGCATCCAGAGCATGATCGAGAACACCATGCCCAGCGTCTGCGCCCAGTCGGGCAGCGCCGTGTAATGGAGATGGTGCGGGCCCGCCCAGATGTAGAGGAAGATCAGCGCCCAGAAGTGGATGATCGAAAGCCGGTAGGAATAGACCGGGCGTCCGGCCTGCTTCGGAACGAAGTAGTACATCATGCCGAGGAATCCGGCAGTCAGGAAGAAGCCCACCGCGTTGTGGCCGTACCACCATTGCGTCAGCGCGTCCTGCACGCCGGCGAACAGCGAGTAGCTCTTCGCACCAAGCAGCGACACGGGCATCGACAGGTTGTTGACGATGTGCAGCATCGCGATCGTCACGATGAAGGAAAGATAGAACCAGTTCGCCACGTAGATGTGAGGTTCCTTGCGCTTGAACAGCGTTCCCATGAACACGATCAGGTAGGCAACCCACACCACCGTCAGCCAGATGTCGACATACCATTCAGGCTCGGCATATTCGCGGCTTTCGGTTATTCCGAGCAGGTAGCCGGTCGCGGCCATGACGATGAAGAGCTGGTACCCCCAGAAGACGAACCAAGCGAGGCTTCCGCCGAACAGGCGCGCCCGCGTCGTGCGCTGAACGACATAGAGCGAGGTTGCGATCAGCGCGTTTCCGCCAAAGGCGAAAATGACGGCCGAGGTATGCAACGGACGCATACGACCGAAATTGAACCAGGGCTCGATGTTGAGTTCGGGCCATGCCAGCTGCGAAGCAACGATAACACCGACCAGGAAGCCGACAACGCCCCAGAAAAGCGTGGCGACGACACCATAGCGCACCACATTGTCGAAATAGGCCGACTCGTCGGCCGCCGCGCCGGCAGGCGCGAATTCAAGTTTCCGCAGCATGACAATCGTGCCGATCGCCAGCGCGAAAAAGACGACCCAGGCATGCGCTTGGAAAGCCGCATCCTGGGCGAATGCCGCTCCGAGCAGGGCGAGAAACGCCGCCAGCCCCACCAGCGCGGTCATGTAGCTGTTGTTCATGGGAACCCCCTTCGGACATGCGCTCAGGCCAGCCGCGGCTGTCCCGACCGCGCTGGCATCTATTCGCATCCTCGATATGTCAGTGCTTCGTACCGACGCGCCTTGACCTGAATCAATGTGCGGGACTCGCCAAGGCGCAATGCTTGCCGCTGACCTTAATCGCCCTGCGAGGCTGTAGACAAATGAAAACGCGCGAAGACGCAAAGAAGGACAACGTCGTTCCGCTGCTGCGAAATACATGCGTGGACGCCGGGCAGGTCTGCGCGCAAATCCTTGCCCATCACGAAGAGCAGCTGGCCCTGTGCCAGAAACTCGAGGAAATCGCGGACGAATTGCCCGAAATTTCCGACACGCAGATGTGTCTGAGTCTGGCCCGCAAGATCCAGCCGATGGTCCGTGCTGCACATGAACACGAGGAAAGGACAGTCTTTCCCATTCTGATGGCGAGCGACGGAATCGACTCGAACCTGAAGGCCTCCCTTGAGCGGCTCCGCTACGAGCACTGGGAGGACGAGAGCTACGCCGACGAGGTTTCGGATGCGTTGTCTCGGTTCGTCACGGACAAGGCCTCCGTGAATGTCGAAACCCTTGCCTACATGCTGCGCGGCTTTTTCGAGGGGCTGCGGCGCCACATAGCTTTCGAGCGCGAGCACATCGTGCCGCTTCTTTGCCAGAAACAGGTATCCAAATGATCGACGCGGAGCGGATTCTCGCCAGCCAGCGCGGTGCCGTGCCGCGCTACACCAGCTATCCGACCGCGCCGCATTTCAGCGCGCCGGACGGACTGTCCATAGCCCGAGCCCGGCTAGAGCGCCTGCCCGCTGACGAACCGGTTTCACTGTATCTGCATGTGCCCTTCTGCGACCGGCTCTGCTGGTTTTGCGGCTGTCATACCAAGCACACCCTGAAATATGCGCCGGTCGAGGCCTATGTCGGGGCACTGTTGGAAGAAATGGCGACCGTGCGGGAACTCGCCGGCCGTCGGTTCCGGCTGGCGCATCTGCATCTCGGCGGGGGGTCTCCGAGCATGCTGCGCCAGCCGGACATCGAGCGTCTCGCCCGGGCGCTGCAGGACAATTTCAGGCTCGGCGCGGATACGGAGATCTCGATCGAGATCGATCCGTCGGATGTCACGGCCGAAACGTTGAAGGGATTCTCCGTTCTCGGCGTCACCCGCGCCAGCGTCGGTGTCCAGGACTTTTCCGAAGAGGTACAGCGGGCAATCAACCGGCCGCAGACCTTCGAGCAGACCCGCGAGATCATCGATACGCTTCGCGAATCGGGCGTGCGCTCGATCAATGTCGATGCCCTTTACGGCCTGCCGCTACAGACGGAGGAACGACTCGTCTCCACCATCGACAAGGTACTCACCCTGTCCCCGGACCGAATCGCGCTGTTCGGCTACGCCCATGTGCCCTGGATGAAGAAGCACCAGCGACTGATCCGCGAGGAGGATCTGCCCGGCACGATCGAGCGGTTCCATCACGCCGGACTCGCCGCCGACATGATTGCCGGCGCCGGCTATGACCGGATCGGGATCGATCACTTCGCGAAGCCGGACGACAGCCTTGCACTTGCCGCCCGCAAGGGGCGCCTGTTCCGCAACTTCCAAGGCTACACGACAGACGCCTGCCGCACGCTGATCGGTCTCGGCGCATCCGCGATCAGCTCCTACGGGGACGCCTATGTGCAGAACATTGTCCCTACCAGAGAATACGAGAATACCGTCCGCAACGGCAAGATCGCGGCTGCGCGCGGTGTCGAGCTGAGTGTCGACGACCGGATTCGTGCCTACATGATCGAACGCATCATGTGCGATTTCGCCGTGTCATTTGAGGCGATGGAGGAAAGGTTCGGCGACCTGGCCCGGCCCTACATCGCCGAGGCCCGGCTGGTCGCCGCGACGGACCGCTTCGGCCTCTCCGAAGCCGATGACCGCAGATTCCGCGTCAGGGAGGAAGCGCGCCGCTTCACGCGCATCGTCGCAAGCTGGTTCGACGCCTACCTGGAAGACAGTTCGGTACGTTATTCCAAGGCCGTCTGATCAACGGTCGGTTTCGCAGGCGGCTTCGAGTCTCTCGAGATCGGGCACGATCACCGTCCGGTTGTTCTCGATCTGGATCACCCCGGCCTTGCGCAGCTTGGTAATCTGCCGGCTGACGGTTTCGATGGTCAGACCGAGAAAATCCGCGATATCCGAACGCTTGAGCGGAAGTTCGAACCGGATCGGCCCGTCATGGTCAGCGAGTTCCGGATCGACATTTGCCGCGATAAGGTAAAGAAAGCTGGCCACCTTTTCTCCAGCAGTCTTGCGACCGAGCGTGAGCATCCATTCCCGTGCCTCGTCGAGTTCCTTCAAGGCCTGCTCGTGCAGCTTGTGCTCGAGTTCGGGCGATTCGCGAACCAGTTCCTCGATCACGTTGCGTGGAAACGTGCAAAGCGTCACATCGGTCGCCGCGTCAGCGATCACATCGCTTTCCTCGCGGAACAGGCGGCCCATGAAATCGGGAGCGAACTGCAGGCCGACAATCTGCTGACGGCCATCGGCAAGCAGCTTGGACAGCTTCACCACGCCGCGAAGAATGTTCGAATAGCGATGGGCTTCCTCGCCGGCGGAAAGAAGCTCGTTCCCGCTCTCGTAGGAATACTGCTTGGTGTAACGGTTGAGCTTTTTCAGTTGATCGGGGGAAAGCACGCCACAAATCCCTCCGTGGCGCGCCTCGCAAGAACGGCAGATAGCGGGAATTTCCGAGGACTGTTCGTTCTTGCGTGCAGTATCCATGACGATCCGCTCTCCGAGACTCAAGGCAAATCCTTCCCCCGCGGATCACCACGAAGGAAGGTCCGCTCACTATATATGAATTTGAGAGAAAGAGCAGGGGCGCGGCAACATGTCACGACCGCGCCCGCATGGCGGATCAGGAGATCGCGCCGGGCCCCGGGACGCCCTGCGGCGGACACTTGCCGGCTATGATCATCCCCAGCATGTCATCCTCGGAAACCTCGTCCACCTTGACCGTGCCGACAAGCTGCCCGTTCTTCATGACATTGGCCCGGTCGCACAGCATCTTCACCTGGTGGATGTCGTGATCGATCAGGAAGATGCCGATACCTTCGGACTTCAGCTGCTCGATAAGTTCGGCAACCATCTTGGTTTCCTGCACGCCGAGCGCAGCGGTCGGCTCGTCCATGATCAGGATCCTGGCGTTGAAATAGACCGCGCGTGCAATTGCCACCGACTGGCGCTGGCCGCCCGACAGCCCCGCGACCGGCGTGTGGAAGCGCCGGAAATTCGGGTTGAGGCGTTTCATGATCTTGCGCGTCTCGGCCTCCATCCGCGCGTCGTCGACAAAACCGCTCGGCGTGACGAGTTCGCGACCGAGGAAGAGATTCGACGCGGCATCCAGATTATCCGCGAGCGCGAGATACTGGTAGATCGTCTCGATCTTGTAGTCGCGGGCGTCTCGCGGATTGTTGATATTCGCCTTCTCCCCGTTGATGTAGATCTCGCCACCGTCGCGCGGCAACGCGCCCGACAGCATCTTCATCAACACGGACTTGCCTGCTCCGTTGTGACCGAGCACGCCGACCACTTCCCCCGGATAGAGATCGAAGCTGACATGATCGACGGCCTTGATGCCGCCAAACGACTTCTGCATGTCGCGCAGTTCGACAAGCGGTGTGGTCATATCTTGTCTCCCGTCCTGCGGCGATAGACGATGTCGATGAAAACGGCGAGAACCAGCACGATACCGACAACGATGTTCTGGTACGGCGCATCGACGCCGACCATTGCCATGCCCGACTGCAGGCTCTGCATGATCAGCGCGCCGAGAATGGCGCCGTATATCGTGCCCATGCCGCCGGAAAGCGCGGTGCCGCCAATCACGGCCGCGGCGATGACCCGCAACTCGTCAAGCGTGCCGATGTCGTTGGAGTGGAAGGTCTGGCGCGACGAGGCCACGACCGCGGAAATCGCGCAAAGAAGCCCCATGATGGCGAACACCTTCACCGTGAGCAGCCGCGTGTTGATGCCGGCCAGCATGGCCGCCTCGGGATTGCCGCCCGTCGCGAAGATGTAGCGGCCGAGCCGGGTGCGCCGTGCGACCACGGTCATCACGATCGCGATGAGGATCAGCAGCAGCACCGAGATCGGTATGCCGTATCCCTGGGTGACTCCCTCCGGCAACACCTCGCCGCGCGCCTCGTAAATCCGACGCAGCCGCGCCGCAGGTATTTCATAGGAATTGAGCACGTAGACGAAACCGACGATCACCGCCGCGATGACGCCTCCGAGCACGACTTCCGCCCAGACGGGTTTGACCGGGAACTCGTGCATGACCTTGGTTCGCCGCGACTGCCACAGCGCATACAGGGATCCGGCGATCGCGATGGCAGCGAAGACCCAGCTCCAGGTCTCGCCAAGCGTGCCGTTGATGCCACCGAACAGCTGGAAGTTCTCGTCAAGCGGCCCGATCGTCTGGCCCTTTGTCAGGTGCCATGCCACGTTGCGCCAAACGAGGTAACCGCCGAGCGTGACGATGAAGGCGGGAATCGTCAGGTAGCCGATCAGCCAGCCATGGAATGCGCCGATCGCCAGTCCGGCCGCCATGCCGACGAGGATGGCAACCGGCATGGTCGCCGGATGGTTGAGCCCGAGGCCGAGCCAGTCGGGCATGACCAATGTCTGCATCATCGCCATCACCGCCGAGCAGGTCGCGAGCAGCGAGCCGACGGACAGGTCGATATGCCGCGTGACGATGACGAATACCATTCCTGTCGCCATGATCGCGACCGACGCGGTCTGGATCGTCAGGTTGAATATGTTCCGGGGCGTCATGAAACGCCCGTCGGTCAGGAAATTGAACACAAGGCAGATGACGACGAAGGCGCCGATCATTCCAAGAAGGCGATTGTCTATCTCGAGCGCGGCAAAGAAATTACGCGGTTTTGCCGGCGCGCTTGCCGCAGGTGAAGTGTCGGTCATGGCCGTAATCCGGGTAAGGGACATCGCGGCGTTCCCATCCCGAGGGATGGAAACGCCTTATGCTGGTTTGTAACAGAGCAGAAAGATCAGTTACAGGGAGCCGGTCCGTCGGAAACGCCCTGGCAGAGTGCTTCCTTGGAGATCCAACCTGCATCCACGACAACGCTCAGATTGTCCTGGGTGATCGGAACCGGCTTGAGGAACTTGGCGGTCATGGTCGTGCCGGCCGGAGACGTCCATTCCACCGCGCCCTCGATATCCGCCATGTCCGTCCCGTCGGCCAGCTGGGCAGCGATTTCGCCTGCAGCCTTGCCGAGTTCACGGGCATCCTTCCAGACGCTGACCGTCTGCGTGCCCTTCGCGACGCGGTTCAGGGCGGCATGGTCACCGTCCTGGCCGGACACCGGAATGCCTTCCATGCCCTGCGCCGTAAGCGCGGCAACGACACCACCGGCAGTACCGTCATTGGAAGCGACCACGGCATCGACCTTGTTGTCGTTGGCCGTCAGGATCTGTTCCATGTTGCGCTGGGCATTGGCCGGAAGCCAGCCGTCGGTATAGGCCTCGCCAACGATGGTGATGTCACCCTTGTCGATAGCGTCCTGCAGAACCTCCTGCTGACCACCGCGAAGGAAGTCGGCGTTCGGATCGGTGGGCGAACCCTTGATCATGACGTAATTGCCCTTCGGCGCGGCCGCGAGAACGGCGCGGGCCTGCATGCGGCCGACCTCGACATTGTCGAAGGTAAGGTAGAATGCGCGGCTGTCCTCGATCAGGCGGTCATAGGCGATGACGGGAATGCCCTCGTCAGCAGCGGCCTGCACGGCCGGGATGATCGCCTGATTGTCCTGGGCGAGAACGATGAGCGCGTCAACGCCCTGCGCCATCAGGCTCTCCACGTCCGACAACTGCTTGGCCGCCGACGACTGGGCATCAGTGGAAACGTAGGTGTCGCCATTGGCCTCGATCGCGGCCTTCATGGCGGCTTCGTCGGTCTTCCAGCGTTCTTCCTGGAAGTTCGACCAGGACACGCCGATGGTCTTGCCTTCGGCCCATGCCGAACCGGCGAGACCGGCAGACAGTACGACGCCCGCGAGGAGCGCGGTTGCAAACTTTCTCATGTAATCCTCCCGATGCACGGAAATGCAACTGTTAGTGCGGGCCGGGCATAGCGCCTCCCCGCGACAGAAGCCCTTTAATTCGAGCCTCGAAAAAAATCGTGACTCAAATGGGCGAACATGTCAACATGAAAGCGGGCTACGTCAACTTGTTGCAATGCATATGAAATTCTTGCATTGCACCCGGCACGTGAGGAGGCGCACCGGGACAATGACAAAAATACTTCGCTCAGACGACATGCGAAGACGGAACCGGCTACGCATCATACAGATCGTGCGGCGCAACAAGGCAATCAGCCGCGGCGAGATCGCCCTGCAGGCAGGACTGAGCCCCGCGACCGTCTCCACGATTTCGAATGACCTGATCGCCGAGGACGTCCTCATCGCCCGCGGAGGAGAGAATGGCACCAGCGCAGGCCGGGGCCGGCCGAGCGTAGACCTGTCCATCAACCCGAAGTTCCGTCACGCCGTTCTGCTGATCCTCAAGATTGGCGTTGCCGCCGTGGCCATCGTCGATTACGCGGGCTCGGTTGTCGCACGCCGCGAGTTCGACCTCGACATGGCGAACATCGAGAGGGAAGCGTTCCGTGAAAGCCTCGTCGCCGACATCCGCCGGACGCTGGATTCCAGCGGCATCGACGCCCGTCAGGTTGCGCGTATCGCCGTCGGCGTGCAGGGCGCGACTGACATTGCCGGGCGGAACATGCTGCGTTCGCCGATGACATCGCTCACCGATGTGCCCGTAGCCGATTGGCTCGAAGAGGAATTCGGCGTGCCGGCAAGTCTGGCCAACGACTGCGACCTGATCGCGAAGGCGCTCAACTGGCGCGACCCCGAGCGCTACAGCGACAATTTCGCGGCCATATTGCTCGCCCACGGCGTCGGCATGGGCCTGTTCCTGCGCGGCGACATCATCAACGGCACGCAATCGTCGGGTACGGAATTCGGACACATGATGTACAAGGTCGGCGGTGCACTGTGCCGCTGCGGCTCGCGTGGCTGCATCGAGGCCAATGCCGGCGACTATGCGATCTTGCGCCGCTACCGCCAGGAGCCGATCGACGCGAAGCCGGCAAGCCACGTGACTCCCGGCGAGTTCACCAGCGTCGCCAACGCCGCACGCGACGGAAACCCGCTGGCGCGCGAGGCATTTGCCGCAGCAGGCCGTTCCTTGGGGCTGGGCCTGGCCAGCATTTTCGCGCTGGTTGATCCGTTCCGCGTCGTCTTTGCGGGCCACGGCGCGATCGCCTTCGACCTGATGGAACCGACATTGCGCGAAACGCTGGGCAATTCCAACCTGGCCGCTGCCCGCGACATCCCTATCGACCTCTATGTGGACGAGATGCCGCTCGTGTTCGAGGGTTGTGCCATCGGCGCCCTGTCGAAAATCGACGCCGCCCAGGCCGACCGCGTGCTCGGCTCCGCGGAGAATTGACATGCAGAAGCGCTCCATATCCACGCCCATCGTCGCGCTACTCGTCGCCACGGCTTGCCTGCCAGCCGCGGCCAACGACGTCCCCTGGGCAGAACGCACCCTCACCGACCATGTCGACCAGTCGGAGCTTGAAGGGCGCCTCGATCGCGACGCTCTGTTCAACCTGATCGAGCGGGGCGAAGAACTGTTCACCGCCAAGTTCACCGAGCTTGATGGCGCGGGACGCATCATGGCGACGCAAGCGATCATCCCGACCAAGCGCAAACGCCCGCCGGACAGCCTGTTCCAGCGCATCGCTGGGACCGATTCCAACGCCTGTTCCAGCTGCCACCGCGAGCCCGTGACCGGAGGCGCGGGCGATTTCACGGTCAATGTCTTTGTCAACGAGGGCTTCGTGAACGCGGATTTCGATACCGTCGATCCGCAGTTTTCCAACGAGCGCAACACCAATCACCTGATGGGCGCCGGCCTCGTCGAGCTGCTGGCGCGGGAAATGACCGCCGACCTGCACGCGATCCGTGCCCGGACGCTGAAAGAGGCGCGCGAAACCGGACAGCCGGTCAGCGCGCGACTTGAAACCAAGGGCATATTCTTCGGACACATCACGGCTCAGCCGGACGGCATTCTCGATCTCTCCGGGATCGAGGGGGTGGATACCGACCTTGTCATCCGACCATTCAGCCAGAAGGGCGTGATGACCTCGCTGCGCCAGTTCGCCATCAACGCCATGAATCAGCATCACGGCATGCAGGCGGTCGAACGCTTCGGCGAACGCTGGACGGGTGAAAGCGATTTCGACGAGGATGGTCACGCGGACGAATTGACCGAGGGCGACATTTCGGCCCTCGTCGCCTGGCAGGCCACCCTGCCCCCGCCTGTCATCGAGGTTCCCGACGATCCGGCATGGCGGAAAGCCGCCGCGCGCGGCAGCGCCGTGTTCGACGAGATCGGCTGCAATGCCTGCCATGTCCGCGCGCTGCCGCTGGACAGTCTCGAATTCTCCGATCCCGGCCCCTATGACGCGGCGGGCACTTTGCGGGAAGGTGAAATCAAAGGCGCGATCTATGACCTGTCGCTGAGCGATTGGGCCGACCGGCTGGAGCGCAACGAGAAGGGACAGTGGCTGATTCCGATCTTCGGCGACCTGAAGCGCCATGTCATCACCGACCGGCAGGTCGCCGATCTGGGCAACGAGTTGCTCGGCCAGCGTTTCGTCGAGCGCAACGAGTTCCAGACCGCCGAACTGTGGGGCCTCGCCTCGACCTCCCCCTACGGCCACCGCGGCGACTTCACCACGCTCGACGGCGTGATCCGCGCCCATGGTGGTGCGGCGCGCGCGGCCCGCGACGCCTATGTGGAATGCGCGGAGGAAGACCGCAGCGCCCTGATCGCCTTCCTCAAGACCCTGGTAATTCCGCAATGAGACGCGCCGTTCTTCTGCTTTCCGCCCATCTCGTTCACGTGGCACCGCTTGCCGCCGAAGAAGCTCCGCGACACCTGCCGATGGACGTCCCCGTCATGGTCGAGGAGGCGCTTGCCGCCGGCATAGACCACCATTATGCCGGCCCGTGGGAATATTTCGTCGGCGGCGGCGCATCGGCCTTCGACTGCAACGGCGACCGCCTGCCCGATCTTGCCATCGCCGGCGGTACCGCCCCTGCCCGGCTCTATGTAAATCGCAGCAAAATCGGCGGAGAACTTCGCTTCGAGGAAAGGCCTGAGGCCCTTCCGCCTGCCGCGCGCGACCGCGTCACCGGGTTTTATGCTCTCGACATCGACAATGACGGTTTCCGCGACCTCGTCGCACTGCGCGTCGGCGAGAACATGATCCTCAAGGGCGGGCCGGACTGCAGCTTCACGGAGGCGAACCGGCTGTTCGCCTTCGACGGCGGCCGCGCCTGGACGACGGCGTTCGCCGCGACGTTCGAGCCGGGGCTTTCCTTCCCGACACTGGCCTTCGGCAACTATGTCGACCGGTCGGCCCCCGGGTCGCCCTGGGGCACCTGCCACGACAACGCCTTCATCCGCCCGCTCAAGGACACCGAGACGCCCGACTACTCGGAGCCGCTGCCGCTTTCGCCGGGCTATTGCGCCCTTTCGATGATCTTCACCGACTGGAACCGCTCGGGGGAACCGGATCTCCGGATCGCCAACGACCGGCAGTATTACCGCGAGGGACAGGAGCAGCTCTGGCGCGTCCAAGCAGGCCGGCCGCCGCGCCCCTACCGGCGCAATGACGGCTGGCGGCGCGTGCAGATCTGGGGCATGGGTATCGCCGAGGCCGATCTCGACGCCGATGGATATCCCGAATATGCCGTGACCTCGATGGGCGACACGATCTTGCAGACGCTGGACGACGAGGCGGATCCCGACAGTCCGGTCTATCGCGATATCGCTTGGGATTACGGCGCGACCGCGCACCGGCCATATACGGGCGATGACCTGAAACCTTCGACCGGCTGGCACGCGGAATTCCAGGATTTCAACAATGACGGACGGTTCGATCTCTTCATAGCCAAGGGCAATGTCGAGCAGATGCAGGACTTCGCCGCCTACGACCCGGACAACCTACTGCTCGGCAAGGCGGAAGGCGGTTTCGTCGAGGCGGGCGACCGGGCGGGCATCGCCCTTCCCCGCCGAGGGCGCGGCGCGGCGATCGCCGACTTCAACATGGACGGCATGCTGGACCTCGCCGTGGTCAACCGCGAGGCGCCGCTCTCGCTGTTCCGCAATGCCGGCGGCTCGAACAACGGGTCGGAAGCGCGCCCGATGGGCAACTGGCTGGAGATCGAGCTGCGGCAAAAGGGCGTCAACCGCAACGCCATCGGCGCAACGATCACGGTCAAGTCCGGCAACGAGACGCGCACCCGCAGGGTCCAGGTCGGTGGCGGCCACGCTTCGGGATCGTCGGGCTTTATCCATGTCGGCACTGGCGTCGCCGAACGCGCCCAGATCCGCGTGCAGTGGCCGGACGGCGAATGGTCCGCCCCGTTCCGCGTCTTCGCCAACAATTTCGTGGTGATCGAGCGCGGCGCGACGCAGGCGCAGTACTGGTATCCGCCGGTAGAGTGAACAAACACTGCCGAAACAGGCACTTGCGGCATTGGATGAAGACACGCTCGCCAGCCTCGAGGACACGACAGTAGCGGGGATGGGGTAGCCTGCCCCGCCCGTATCGCTCGGGAGAAACTCACTTAATGCGGGAAAAGCCAGAAATCATGCAAGCTTTCCGTGTTTTCATGCTACACAGATAACTTGCACGCGATAACGCATACCGGTTCCGGTGCCTGTCGGACCTCTTTTGCAGCTTCCTTGCCGATTGAAGCCTGCCAGATCGCTCTATACAAAACGTCTGAAACTGCCGGCCCAAAGGGTCCGTGAAGCCGTTGCCTCGAACAAGCTGGATGCTTGCTAACGGCACAGCGGGTTTGAGAGCAATCAGGCTCTTGAGATGATCGTGACGCCAACGCTCCCGTTCGGAGCGTACGGTCTGGATGTCAAATCCGGACGCTTCGCCCAAAACGTGGTTTGGGTGAGCAATCGACGCTCTCTTGCAATGAAATCCGCGAACGCACGGACCGTGGCGGCGGCCACGAACGTGGCCTACCGCCACGCCGTTCGCAACTACGCCCAAAACCGAAATTGACCCGCGAGCACGATCTGGCTGCTGACGCGATGTGTCATCCAAGGAACATTACATGACCACCAACACCCTTTTCGAACAACGCCCGCCTTCAGGTATCAAGGGACGGCCCGCTTCCGACCCGGATGCCCGGTCTGTCGTCCCGTTTCCCCCGCGCGGCAAGCCGCCAATGTCCAACACAGCGGTCATTTATTGCGAAGGCAATTTCGGCGCCATTGACGGCAAGACCGCCAACGGGCTGGTGCGGCACTCGGAGAAATACAAGATCCTCTCCGTCATCGACAGCGAGAAGGCCGGTCTCGATGCCGGCGAGGTGCTCGGTGATGCGGCGAACGGCATACCCGTTTGCAGGGATCTCGACGATTCCCTGGCGCAGGCGGTAAGCCTGCCCGAATATTTCATTTTCGGCATGGCGCCATCGAGCGGCATGCTGTCGACGCATGAACGCGGACTCATGATCGAGGCCATGAGCTACGGCATCAACATCGTCAACGGCCTGCATGAGTTTCTCAACGACGACCCCGTGTTTGCCGCGGCATGCCTTGCCCACAACGTTACCATCCTCGATATCCGCAAGCCCCGCGCCAAGAAGGATCTTCGCCTGTTCAGCGGCAGGATCAGCGAAGTCACCTGCCCGCGCATCGCGGTGCTCGGCACCGATTGCGCAATCGGCAAACGCACGACAGCGACCATCCTGGCCCGCGCGCTGAACGATCTCGGCATCAATGCGGTTATGGTCGGAACCGGCCAGACGGGACTGATCCAGGGCGCGCGCTACGGCATCGCGATGGACGCGGTGCCTTCCCAGTTCTGCTGCGGCGAACTGGAGGCGACGATCGTCGAGGCATTCGAAATCGAAAATCCGGACATCATCATCATCGAGGGACAGGGCGCGCTGAGCCACCCGGCCTTTTCGACATCATCCTTCATTCTGCGCGGAAGCTGTCCCGATGGCGTCGTGCTCCAGCATGCGCCGGGACGCGCCAACCGCTGCGATTTCGAGCAGATGGCGATGCCGACACCCGCCAGCGAGATCAACCTGATCGAGACCTTTGCCGACACCAAGGTCATCGGCCTGACGATCAACCATGAGAACATGACACCGGCGGAAGTCGACCAGGCGATCATCGCCTATGAAGGCGAGCTTGGCATTCCGGCAACCGATGCCCTGACCAAGTCCCCCGATCACTTGGTGGAGATGGTTCTCACCTCCTTCCCTCAGCTCAGGATGAAGCTGACTGCAAGGGCCAATTGACCTCCCCTCGCCTTGAGATAGATCTCTCCAAAATTCGCCACAACGCCCGGGTGCTCGTGAACCGGCTCGGCAAGCGCGGCATCTCGGTATCGGGTGTGACCAAGGCCTTCCTCGGCTTGCCGGACATCGCCGGGGAACTGCTGGCCGCCGGCGTCAGCGGACTGGCCGACTCCCGCATCGAGAATATCCGGACCATGCGCCGTGCGGCAGTAAAGGCACAGATGACGCTCATCCGCTCGCCGATGATCGGGCAAGCGGCGCTGGTGGTCAGAACGGCAAACACCAGCCTCAACACCGAACTCGACGTCATCTCGGAACTTTCAAAGGCCGCGCGGGACATCGGCCGCGTCCACGGCGTGTTGCTGATGGTCGAACTCGGCGACCTTCGCGAAGGCATCATGCCTGCCGACCTGGAAGATGCCGTGCGCCGGACACTCGACTTTCCTAACATCGCCCTTATGGGTATCGGCACGAACCTGGCATGCCGCTGCGGCGTCGTCCCGGACACCAGGAACATGGGGGAATTGTCGCAACTGGCAAATGCGATCGAGGCAAGCTTCGGTCCCGTTCTCCCCATTGTCTCGGGCGGAAATTCAAGCAACCTCGACTGGGCACTCGGCACGGCCGACACGGGCCGGATCAACAATCTGCGCCTTGGCGAATCCATTCTTCTCGGCTGCGAACCCCTCCATCGCCAGCCGATCGAGGGCCTTCATACGGATGCGATCACGCTGGTGGCCGAGGTCATCGAGTCGAAGATCAAGCCATCGCAGCCGACAGGCGCGGTTGCAGAGGCCGCGTTCGGAACGGCCATCGTGTCAACGGATCGCGGGCCGGTATCACAGGCGATCCTGGCCCTGGGACAGATGGACACCGACCCGGCGGGCCTGACGCCGCCGCCGGGTATCGGGATTCTCGGGTCGAGCAGCGATCACCTCGTGCTGGACACGGGACGAAACCGCCTGCCGATCGGAACGGAGGTAGGGTTTCAGCTCAATTACAGCGCCCTGATCCGGTCGATGGCCTCGCCATTTGTCACCCGGCTGATCCAACATGGCGCAAGCCCGCACGCTCAACCTGCGCCTCAACCCGCCGAATATGCCATCTAGCTGCAGTGGCCGGGGCTTGCGGCGGCTCCTTGGCCCGCCTTCCGATATTGCGAGCCCCAGTCGCGCAGCGCCTCGATGACGTCGCGCAGGCGCTCGCCCTTTTCGGTCAGCGAGTATTCCACCCGAGGCGGCACAACGGCGTAAACCTTCCGGTGAACGATGCCGTCGGCTTCCAGTTCGCGAAGCTGTTTCGTGAGGCTGCGCTGTGTGACGCCGCCGACGCGCCGCGCCAACTCGTTGAAGCGCAGCGTCCCGTCCATCAGGTGGAAGATGATCATGCCCTTCCACTTGCCGGCGATCTGCTCCAGCGCGGCTTCGACCGGGCACCCCCCGTTGCAGTCGTAGCGATCGAACCTCGATGCCACCGCCGTCTCGGCTTCTCTTACAGTATCCATAATGTACCTATAGGCAAAAAATGTGCGTACTTGCCAATATGTTTCTACCCGCTCATATGCGCGTGACCAACGTAAAATGTCAAAGGAGATGGCGACATGCCGCTGACCATCCTTATTACCGGTTCGACGGACGGCATCGGCCTCGAAACTGCGAAAAAGCTCGCAACAGCCGGCCACGTGGTCATCCTGCACGGGCGCAATCCTGCGAAGCTGGAAGACGCGGTCAGGGCGGTTTCCGCGCTGTCGGGCGGCGGCGAGGTGGAGAGCCATGTCGCCGACCTGTCGCGCATGGCCGATGTCGAGGCGCTCGCCAAGGCGGTTGCCGCCAAACACGGCTCGCTCGATGTGCTGATCAACAATGCGGGCATCCTCAAGGCGCCGGAAACGGTAACGCCCGACGGGCTGGACGTCCGCTTCGCGGTCAACACCATCGCGCCCTACCTGCTGACCCGCCGCCTGCTGCCATTGCTGGGCGCATCCGCCCGGATCGTCAACCTGTCCTCTGCGGCGCAGTCCCCGGTCTATCCGGACGCGCTCGCCGGCAACCTCCGGCTGTCGGACATGGACGCCTATGCGCAGAGCAAGCTCGCGCTGACCATGTGGTCCGGCCAACTGGCGCGGTCGCTGGGCGAGGACGGTCCCGTGGTCGTCGCGGTCAATCCCGGCTCGATGCTCGGCACCAAGATGGTGAAGGATGGCTTCGGCGTCGCCGGAGGCGATATCGGCATCGGGGCCGGGATACTCGTACGCGCCGCCTTGTCGGATGACTTCGCATCCGCCTCCGGCCGTTACTTCGACAATGATTCCGGCCGGTTTGCCCCGCCCCACAGGGATGCGCTCGACCCGGCCAAATCGGCTGCAATCGTAAGCGCGATTGAAGACATACTCGCGCGGCTGTCCGTCGCGATCTGACCGCAGAACAGCGGTCACTTTCCTCGAATTTAGGAGCCCCCCATGAAAGCCGTTGGCTACAACACACCCGGTGCAATCGACCGGGACGATGCCCTTTTCGATTTCGAAGCCGACAGGCCGACCCCGGCCGGCCATGACCTGCTCGTGCGCGTACAGGCCGTCTCGGTCAATCCCGTGGACTACAAGATCCGGCAGAACCGTCCGCCGGAAGGCAATGCCCCGGCCATTCTCGGCTGGGACGCCGTTGGCGAGGTTGTCGATACGGGCGACAGGGCAACCGCGTTCAAGCCGGGTGACACGGTCTGGTATGCCGGCGCCATCAACCGGCCCGGCACCAACGCCGAATACCACCTCGTCGACGAGCGCATCGTCGGCCGCAAGCCGCAATCCGTGTCGGCCGCCGAGGCCGCCGCGCTGCCGCTGACCACCCTGACCGCCTACGAAATGCTGTTCGACCGGCTGCGCGTGAACGATCCCGTGCCCGGCGCCGCGCCCGCCGTCCTCATCATCGGCGGCTCCGGCGGCGTCGGCTCTATCGCGATCCAGCTCATGCGCGCCCTGACCGACCTGACCGTCATCGCCACGGCCTCGCGTCCCGAAACGCAGGCCTGGGCGCGCGAACTGGGCGCCCACCACGTGATCGACCACGCCAGCCCCCTGCCCCCGCAGATCGAGGCGCTGGGCATCGGACAGCCGGGATACGTGTTCTCGACCAACCGCACCGAGCTCTACATCGAACAGATCGCCGAACTGATCGCGCCGCAGGGCCGCTTCGGACTGATCGACGATCCCGAGACGCTGGACATCAAGCCGTTCAAAACCAAGGCCGTCTCGACGCATTGGGAACTGATGTTCACCCGGCCGCTCTTCGAGACCCCCGACATCGGCCGGCAGGGCGAGATCCTGAACGAGGTTTCGGCGCTTCTGGATGCCGGAAGGATCCGCTCAACCGCCACCGAGATCGTGGGCACGATCATCGCCGAAAACCTCAAGCGCGCCCATGCGACACTGGAAACCGGCAAGGCGCGCGGCAAGCTGGTGCTGGAAGGCTTCTGATCTGTCGGCGCGCCCCGCGCGCGCCGACTACGCCCGGTCCATGACCTCGACGGCAAGGATCGTCGGCAGGTGCCGGGCTATCTCTTGCCAATTGTCACCCTCGTCGAAACTGGCAAAGACCGAACCGCTGTTGGTGCCGAAATAGACGCCGGCGGGATCGCGCCCGTCCCCGCCCATCGCCTGGCGCAACACGGTGAAATAGCAGGCTTCCTGCGGAAGGCCGGAACGCATGTCCTGCCATGTCTTGCCACCGTCGCGCGACCGCCACACCGCCGCGGCCGCGTCCGGCGGATAGCGGCCCGCGCTGTCGCCATTGAGCGGCACAGTCCAGACCGTTTCCGAATCGCGCGGATGGACGCGGATCGGGAAACCGAAGGTCGACGGCAACCCCTCGGTGATGTCGTCCCAGCTTCGCCCGCCATCCGCCGAGCGCCACACGCCGTGGTGGTTCTGCTGGTAGAGCAGGTCCCCGTCACCGGCGGCGCGCATCATGTTGTGCACGCAATGCCCGATTTCGCCGTCGCGCGGCGCCGCGGGATGGTCGTGGTGGTCGCAGGCGCCCGCGTTGGAGAGGCGGTTGCGCCGTTCCCATGTCTTTCCCCCGTCCTCGGTGGCGAAGACACCCGCCGCCGATATGCCGACCCATATCTTCTTCGGGTCTACCGGATCGGAGACGACGGTGTGCAGCGTCAGCCCGGCCGCGCCGGGGTTCCAGCTGTCGGCCGAGGGATGGTTGGCGAGCCCCTCCAGATGTTCCCAAGTTCTGCCGCCGTCACGGCTGGCGAGGAAACGGGCCGGCTTGGTGCCGGCATAGAGCGTGCCGTGCGCATGGTGCAGCGACCAGACCTGCGAGAACTGCCCCTCGAACGGCAGCGGCTCGCCGGCCCACCCGATCATCGCCGCGAAATCCTCGTCATTGGCTGCCCATTCGTCCATGGTACCGCCCGAGAGGCGCGTCAGCTCCCAGCTTGCGCCGCCATCTTCGGAACGCCAGATTCCGGCTCCGTGCCAGTCGCCGCCGCCGCCAGCCCAGAGCCGCCCTGTTTCCGGATCACCGATGACGTGGTTGATCGGCCAACCATCGCAAAAGGGCCCGCTGACTTTCCATCGGTCGCGATCGTCGCCACTGGCCAGGAGAAAGACTCCCTTGGTGGTTCCGAGCAGAACCGTGATGCATCCATCAGTCATCTGCCTACTCCTCCGTCACCGGAAGAGTGTAGCGGGAAATAAGTTGAATTCAACGCAATCCGGCATTGCCGGCTGGAGGGGGCGGACATGCGAAACGGGCGAGCCGCGAAGTGCTCGCCCGCAAAATGCAGAAATTTCAGCCTGCTGGATGCAGGAGTTGAGATGGCGCGGGAACCGTTCGCCTATTTCTTCCCTGGCGTGCCGTCGAACTTCTTCTCGAGGCTCGTCCAGCAGTCGATATAGTCGTCCTGCAACGGCGCTTCCTTCGCGGCGAATTCCGTGAGGTGCTGCGGGAAGCGGGTCTCGAACATGAAGCTCATCGTGTTGTCGAGCTTTTCCGGCTTGAGATCGGCATTGGATGCCTTCTCGAATGCCTCGCGGTCCGGACCGTGCGGCAGCATCATGTTGTGCAGGCTCATGCCGCCCGGCACGAAGCCCTGTGGCTTCGCATCGTACTGGCCGTAGATGTTACCCATCAGCTCGCTCATCACGTTCTTGTGGTACCAGGGCGGACGGAAAGTGTCCTCCATCACCATCCAGCGCTCGCGGAACAGCACGAAGTCGATATTGGCCGTGCCCGGCACGCCGGACGGCGCGGTCAGCACGGTGAAGATCGACGGGTCCGGATGGTCGAACAGGATGGCGCCGATCGGGCAGTAGTTGCGCATGTCGTACTTGCAGGGCGCGTAGTTGCCGTGCCAGGCGACGACGTCGAGCGGCGAATGGCCGATCTCGGTTCGGTGGAACTGCCCGCACCACTTGATGGTGAGGGCGGACGGCACCTCGCGGTCCTCGTAATACGCCACCGGCGTCTTGAAGTCGCGCCGGTTGGCCATGCAGTTGGCGCCGATCGGCCCCCTGCCCGGCAACTCGAATTTCTGGCCGTAGTTCTCGCAGACGAAGCCGCGCGCCGGCCCGTCCACCAGCTCGACCCGGTAGACGAGGCCGCGCGGGATCAGCGCGATCTCCTTCGGCTCGACTTCGATGATACCGAGCTCGGTGCAGAAGCGCAGTCGGCCCTCCTGCGGCACGACCAGCAGTTCGGAATCTGCGGAATAGAAATATTCGTCCACCATGGACTCGGTGACGAGATAGATGTGGCTCGCCATGCCGACCTGGGTGTTGACATCGCCCGCCGTCGTCATGGTGCGCATGCCGGTAAGCCAGGTCAGCTTCTCGCCAGTCATCGGCACCGGGTCCCAGCGATACTGGCCGAGCGAGATCACGTCGTCGACGATATGCGGCGCGGATTTCCAGTAGGGAAGCTCGATCTTCTCGTAGCGGCCCGAATGTTTCACCGACGGGCGGATGCGGTAGCACCAGGTTCGCTCGTTCTGGTGGCTCGGTGCGGTGAATGCCGTTCCGGAGAGCTGTTCTCCGTAGAGTCCGTAATTGCACTTCTGCGGACTGTTCATGCCCTGCGGCAGCGCGCCGGGCAGTGCCTCGGTCTCGAAATCATTCCCGAATCCGGGCATGTATTGCAATTCATTGGCCGTTGCGGCCGAAGACTTCAGGTCTTCCTTGACGGTGTCGAGCATGGGATCCTCCTCAGCGTCCGATATGGTGCGGAAGGCTAATAGTTTCATTTGTAACTATCAACGACCCGCCTCTATCGATGCTTTCGCGCGTCGAAAATTCCATCCTCCCGCAAGCCCCGCGCAGTAACCATTCGTTAACCATGTTCAACCTAGACCTTGGGTAACGGAATATTCACCAAGATGACCGAAGTGCTAACTGCAACCCAGCCCATCCGTCTCAAAGGTCGCTCCTTTCTGGCGCTCGTACTCAGCCCCGAGCTGCCGTTCAGCGACTGGCTGGCCCGGCTTGACGACCTGGCAGCGCGCTCGGCAGGCTTCTTTCTGCAGCGTCCGATCGTGCTCAATGTCGAGGGCCTCGAAATCGACCGGCCGCAATTGCGCGACCTGGTCGGCGAACTGGGCCAACGGCAGGTCCGGGTTATGGGCATCGAAGGCGCACGGTCGTCGCTGCTCGGCTACGACATGCCGCCTGCAATGCGCGGCGGTCGTCCGGCCACCGGCATTGAGGTCACGGACGCGCAAACGCCGATCATCGACCATGTGGAATCCGAGGTTCCTGCCAATAAGGCGGAGCCCGCGCCGCCGCCGGCGCCGTCTACCCTGATTACCGAGCCGGTACGCTCGGGCCAGTCGCTGGTATGCGACGGAGACATTACGATCGTCGGATCGGTGGCATCCGGCGCGGAAGTAATCGCGGGCGGTTCGATCCATGTCTATGGCACCTTGCGCGGCCGTGCGGCAGCCGGCTCCATGGGCAACACCTCGGCGCGCATCTTCTGCCGCAAGCTCGAGGCGGAGCTAATCGCGATATGCGGCTACTACAAGACATCCGAGGACATCGATCCCGGACTGCGAAGCAAGGGCGTGCAGTTCTGGCTGGAAGGCGATGCAATTCTGGCGGAAACACTGAGCTGAGCCAGCGGCTCCGGCGGCGGGAAAAGGAGACTTCTATGGGAAAAGCAATCGTGGTGACATCCGGCAAGGGTGGCGTCGGAAAGACCACCTCCACGGCGGCGATAGGCGCAGCGCTGGCGCAGCGCGGCGACAAGGTCGTCGTGGTGGATTTCGATGTCGGCCTGCGCAATCTCGACCTGGTGATGGGTGCCGAGAGGCGCGTTGTGTATGACCTGATCAATGTCATTCACGGCGAAGCCAAGCTCGCCCAGGCGCTGATCCGAGACAAGCGTGTGGAAACGCTCTACCTGTTGCCTGCCTCGCAGACGCGCGACAAGGACAAATTGACCCCCGAGGGCGTCGAGCAGGTGATCACCGCGCTGAAAAAGAACTTTGACTGGGTCATATGCGACAGCCCGGCAGGCATCGAACGTGGCCCCACGCTGGCAATGCGCCATGCCGACATTGCGATCGTCGTCACCAATCCGGAAATCTCCTCCGTTCGCGATTCCGACCGCATCATCGGCCTTCTTGACGCCAAGACAGTGAAGGCGGAAAACGGCGAACGCGTGGAAAAGCATCTGCTCCTCACCCGCTACGATCCGTCTCGCGCCGAGGCCGGCGACATGCTGCAGGTCGATGACGTGCTGGAGATCCTGTCGATCCCGCTGCTCGGGATCATCCCGGAAAGCACGGACGTGCTCCGCGCATCGAACCTTGGGACGCCGGTTACCCTCGCCGACAGGAACAGCGAGACGGCGCGCGCCTACTACGAGGCAGCCCGGCGCCTGACCGGCGAAACCGTGCCCGTCACCATCCCGACGGACAAGCGCGGATTCTTCGGCAAATTCTTCGGAAGGAAGGCGGCATGAATATCTTCCGATTGTTCGTTAAGCCGAAGACGGCCACGACCGCGCGCGACCGGTTGCAGGTGCTCCTCGCCCATGAACGAGCATCGGTCGGCGGCAATGACCTCGTGACGATCCTGCGGGATGAGATTCTCGCGGTCATTTCGAAGCACGTGAAAGTCGACGACAACAAGGTCTACGTGAAGCTGGAACGCGGACTGCAGGTCTCGACGCTCGAGGTCGATGTCCAGATTCCATTCGACAGGACGACTCGCCGGGCGGCCTGACCGCCCGCGCCGTCACGCCACCTGCCGCCAGCGTTCCTCGCGGACGAACTCGATCAGGCTTCCTGACGACATTGGTGCCGCGAAGGCATATCCCTGAAGGGCATCGCAGCCGAGATCGCGGAGAATTTCGGCATGCCGCATCGTCTCCACACCCTCGGCTACGATATTGATCCCGAGCGACCGCCCGATATCGATGATGGATGCGACGAGGCGGCGCTGGCGGTCGGAGTGGATGATCGGCGTTATCAATTGCCGGTCGATCTTCAGCCGCTTGGGTTGAAGATGAACAAGGCTGACGATCGAGGCGTAACCGGTACCGAAGTCATCGATCTCGATATCGATTCCCCTCGCTCTCAGCTGCTCGAAATTGCCGGCGATCGTCTTGTTCTCGTCATCGAGGAATATGGATTCCAGCAATTCGAAAGAAACCGTTCCCGGTTCGATGGAAAGCCCGTCCAGCGTGCTCATCAGGTCCGCATCATGCAGGCGGCCCGCGGACACGTTGACGGACATTTTCGGGATCGAGAGCCCGGCCGCCTTCCAACGCGTCGACGCCCACAATGCCTGCTCAAGAATCGTCCGATCGATCAGCGCGACGACATTGAGCTCGTCAGCAATCCGCATGAACGCGTCCGGTGCGAGAATTCCTTCCTTGGGATGCTCCCACCGCGCCAACGCCTCCACGCCGACGATCTCGAGCGTCGCCGCATCGAACTGGGGTTGGAACCAGGGCACGAATTCCCTTCCCTCGAGACCGCCCAGGATGTCGTCTGCAACGCGCTTGTTGCGCACGATTTCGGCCTTGAGCGATGAAGAGAAGAACTCGAACCGGTTGCGGCCGTTGCTCTTTGCCCGGTAGAGCGCGATGTCTGCATCCACCAGAAGTCTCTTGCCATATCCGCTCACACTGGTGTCGGCGACGGCAATTCCGATACTGACACCAAATCTGCACGTGTGGTCCTGATAGGCCACCGGCTGGCGCATTTCTTCGATGATGCGACTCGCCAGCGAGGACAGGCGCGCTTCATCGGTCGGAGCAACGGTCGCAATGACGAATTCGTCCCCGCCGACCCGTGCGACAAAATCAGTGTCGCGTGTGTTCGCCTTCAGAATGGAGGCCGCGTGAACGAGCATGGCGTCGCCGGCCGCATGGCCCAACGTATCGTTGATCTGCTTGAACCGGTCGAGGTCGATATGAAGCAACGCTGCCGGCTTCGGTTCATTTCCGCCTGCCATCAGGCGCTGATCGAGAAATCGCCGGTTGGGCAGACCTGTCAGACTGTCGTGAAGCGAATTGTGCTCCATCTGCGAACGGGCATCTTCAAGTTCGCGATTCCGCAGCTCGGTGCTTCGGTTCGCGGACATGAGCCGCATCTTCAGTTCGAAATCGGCCGACACGTCCCAGTTGACACCGACTATATAGTTTTGCCGACCGACATCATTGTGCACGGCGCCTATCGCGCGGATCCAGCGCGTCGTCCCGTCCTCGGTCCGAATACGGAAATCGGAATTGAAGGTTCCCCTCGTTTCGATGGCATGCCGGAATGCTTCCTGCGCCTGTTCCCGGTCATCGGGATGGATCGCATCGGTCCAGACATCAAAGTCTACATTGTCCGCATCGTCGTCGATTCCGTACAACTCCCGCATTCTCGCGTCCCAGCTCAATTCCCGCGTATCGAGGTTGAATTCCCATACCCCGATCCTGGATGTATCGAGGGCCAACTTGAGCCGCTGGGACAGGCGCTGCATCTGGTTTTGGCGCAACCTCAGTTCGCGTACATGCGCCTTCCGCTGGTCGAATAGATAGCCCGCAACGGAAATCGGAAGGATGACAAGAATGCTCGCCATCAGGATAATGCCTCGCACCTGCCAGACATTTTCCGGCGTGTCGTTCCAGCCACCCCGCGGGATGGCGGCAATCCGCCAACTGCCGCTCGGAAGGGAGACCTGCAACTGCACGGGCTGGCTGTCGAAAACCTCCGCTTTTCCGAAGAATGCCGTTCTGTCCGCGAGCCGGGCATCCTTGCCGGAAATGGCTATGTCGATCTGGAGATCGTCCGCAAGGAGTCCGCTGTCCGCATAAAGCCTCGGAGCATCGACGACAGCGGAAACGAGACCCCAAAGTTCTCGGGAGTTCCCCGGAACCTCCAGAAAGACGGGAAACCGGCCGATGAACCCCTGCCCGCCCTGCAGCAGCTCCACCGGCCCCGCCAGCACCATGTCACCGGTTTCGACGGCGCGCAGCGCAGCTTCTCGCTGCAATTCGTTCTTGCGATAGTCGAGGCCTATCGCCTTTTCGTTGCCTTCGAGAGGATACATCATGCTGATCACCATCCCCGGCGCTGCGGCGATATTGCGCAACTGGGAGTGATCGCCCAGCAGGCCGCTGGCAATTTCGCTGAATCGTTCCTGGTCCATGTCCGGTTGCGTGGCAATGACAGCCACCAGCCCCCGTATCAGCTGAATGTTGGCATTGACGCTTCCCTCAAGCCGGGCGCGAACGATGCCAAGCTGTTCGGCGACATGAGAGCGGGAACTCTGGTGATGCACCGCGCGATTCTGCTGATCCACGAAAAGCCCCATCACCACTGTGACCGCAAGAGCGATGCCACCGGCAATTACACTCGGGCGCGAAATGGACCGGAAGAATTTCCCCCGGGACGGGAACAAATGAGGCATATAAACCCTGCAAATACATCGTTGCGCCGGAATCCCCCCGCCCGGAAGACCCAGATCAACACGACATTACGTTACGAAAAGACAACAAACAGCTAAGGTACAACTGTGAGAACGCACCATGATGTACCACAGCGGCACACACTGATGTTTGCACTTTGCAGGGGATTCTGGCCGTCAGTTACACGGCGTCAAAATCGAGTACAAGCCTTTCCGAAGTCGGGCGCGCCTGGCACGCCAGTATATAGCCCGCCTCGGTCTCCCACGGTTCAAGGGAATAGTTCGCATCCATTTCGGCCGTTCCCTCGACGACCTTGCAGCGGCATGTCGCGCACATGCCGCCGGCACAGGAGTACGGAAGTTCGATGCCCTTCGCCGCAGCCGCATCGACCACCCGCTTTGACGGATCGTCATATGCAAAGTTCTTCGAGACACCATCGAGCACGACTTCGACCGTAACGCCCCTTTCCGCTGCTTCGCGCGTGGCTCTCGAAGCCTGGCGGGGCTGGCCATCGGTCGTGAACCGCTCGAAATGGATGCGCTTCCGGTCGGCGCCGAGCCGTTCGATCGCACCGGCCGCCTCGTCGATCAGTTCACCGGGGCCGCAAATGAAAATGCCGTCGGCCTCGGCCGGCTGGATAAGGCCGGCGCCTGCCAGCTTGCCCAACCGCTCGGCGTCTATGCGACCGTTGAACAGGGGCACGTCCTGCGTCTCCCGCGAGAGGATGTGCACCGTGCGGAAACGGTCGAGGAAACGGTCCTTCAGGTCCTCCAGTTCCTCGCGGAACATGATCGAGCCGGTTTCGCGGTTGCCGTAGACCAGCGTCACCTCGCTCGATGGCTCGCATTCCAGCGTAGACCGGATCATCGACAGGATCGGCGTGATACCCGAGCCGGCCGCGACCATGAGGTAGTTGTGGACGGCGCTTTCGCTGACCTCGACTGCAAAACGGCCCTGGGGCGGCAGAACCTGGATGACGTCGCCCTTGTTCAACTTCTCGTTCACGAACGCCGAGAAAACGCCGCCATCGACCTTCTTGACGCCAACGCGCAGGCGTCCCTCGTTGAGACCCGAGCAGATCGAGTAGGAGCGGCGCACGTCCTCGCCCGCAATATTCGCGCGCAATGTCAGATGCTGGCCGGGCTTGTAGCAGAACGTATTGCGCAGATCATCGGGAACGTCGAAGGCGATACAGACCGAATCTGGCGTCTCGCGGGTAATGTCGGCAACAGAAAGTTCATGGAATTGCAAGGACATGGGCGTATCTTCTCAGATGCACTTGAAGTAGTCGAACGGTTCGAGACAAGCCTCGCAGCGGTAATGCGCCTTGCATGGCGTCGATCCGAATTCGGAGATGCGGCTGGTATCGGACGATCCGCACCGCGGACAGCTCACTTGCGTTTCGCCGAACAGCGAGCGGATCGAGCCCGATGCTTCCGCCGGCGGCGCAATGCCGTAGGCGCGCAGCTTCTCGCGGGCCTCCTCTCCGATCCAGTCGGTGGTCCAGGCCGGCGACAGAACACGCTCTACACGCGCATCGAAGCCGGCCTCCCGCAATGCGGTCTCGACCGCCAGCTCGATGGCAAGTGTTGCCGGACATCCTGAATAGGTCGGCGTCACCCTGGCGACCGCCACGCCGTCATCGTCGATTGCGACCGAGCGCAGAATGCCGAGATCGGCAACCGTGACGCACGGCACTTCCGGGTCGGGAACCGCCGCCGCCGCCTCCCATGCCCTCGCCTGCATACCGGCGTGATCCAGGACGGTTTCGGCTACCATGTCAGCCCCGGATAGGCACGCTGCACATACTGCAGTTCGGCAAGAAGGTACCCCATCTCCTCGCCGTGGAAGCCCTTGCGGCCACCCGTCTGCTGCCAAGTTCGGGGATCCGGCAGTTCAAGCCGTGCCTCGGCGAAGATCTCGGCGATGGTGCGATCCCATTCGTCCTTCAGCGAGGCAGGATCCGGCGCAACGCCAGCGGCTGCCAGGCTGTCGGTGACTTGGTCGGTCTCGAACAACTCGCCCGTATAGCGGTAGAGCGCATCCACCGCGGCAGCCATTCGGCGGGCGCTCTCCTCGGTGCCGTCGCCGAGACGGATCGTCCATTCGGCAGCGTGACGCACGTGATAGACGGATTCCTTGACGGCCTTCGCGGCAATGGCAGCCAGCGTCTCGTCCGTCGAGGCTACCGCCTCGCGCCACCAGGCCTGCATGAAGACCGAGAAATAGAGCTGGCGCAGAATGGTATGCGCGAAATCGCCGTTCGGCCGTTCCACCAGCAGCAGGTTGCGATATTCGCGCTCAAGACGGAGATAGGCCAGATGATCCTCGTCGCGCCCCTTGCCTTCGATCTCGCCTGCATAGGTATAGAGCGAGCGCGCCTGTCCGATCAGGTCGAGGGCAATGTTGGGTAGCGCGAGATCCTCCTCCAGCGTCGGTGCGTGTCCGCACCATTCCGAGATGCGATGGCCGAGCACCAAGTGGTCGTCGGCGAGCCGCAGCAGCAGTTCGAAAAGCTCCTCCTTCATCATCCTCTCCTACATGTGCCCGACTTCGTCGGGGATGTCGTAGAAGGTCGGATGACGGTAGATCTTCTCGGCGGTCGGTTCGAACAGCGCGTCCTTGTCCTTGGGATCGGAAGCGGTGATCTGTGCCGACGGCACGACCCAGATCGATGTGCCCTCGCCGCGCCGCGTATAGACGTCGCGCGCCGCCTGCAACGCCATCTCAGCATCCGCCGCGTGCAGCGAACCGCAATGGCGGTGGGCAAGGCCGTTGCGCGGCCGGATGAATACTTCCCAAAGGGGCGTGGTTTCCTTGCTCATGTCGTTACTCCGCTGCAATCCTGCTGGCTTCGGCGCGCGCCTTTCGCTTGGCCGCATGGGCGTTGGCCGCCTCGCGCACCCAGGCCCCCTCCTCGTGTGCCTTGCGACGCGCGGCGATGCGTTCCCGGTTCATCGGGCCATTACCCCGGACGACGCGCCAGAACTCGTCCCAGTCGATCGGACCGAAATCGTATCCCTGCTTTTCCTCGTTCCACTTCAGGTCGGGGTCCGGAATCTCCAGACCGATGAACTCGGCCTGCGGCACGGTGGCATTGACAAAGCGCTGGCGCAGCTCGTCGTTGGAGAAGCGCTTGATCTTCCACCTCATCGACTGGTCGCCATGCACGCTGTCGGTATCGTGAGGGCCGAACATCATCAGTGACGGCCACCACCAGCGGTTCAGCGCATCCTGCGCCATCTCCTTCTGCTCGCTGGAACCGCGCGCCAGCGTCATCATGATTTCGTAGCCCTGCCGCTGGTGGAAGCTCTCCTCCTTGCAGACGCGGATCATCGCCCGCGAATAGGGTCCGTAGGAGCACCGGCAAAGCGGTATCTGGTTCATGATCGCCGCGCCATCGACCAGCCAGCCAATGGCGCCGATATCGGCCCAGGTCAGCGTCGGATAGTTGAAGATGGAGGAATATTTCGCCTTTCCTGCCAGCAATTCCTCAGTCATCTGCTCGCGGCTGACACCAAGCGTCTCGGCCGCGGAATAGAGATAAAGGCCGTGGCCACCCTCGTCCTGGACCTTGGCAAGAAGAGCGGCCTTGCGTTTCAGCGTCGGCGCGCGCGTGATCCAGTTGCCTTCCGGCAGCATGCCGACGATCTCCGAATGGGCATGCTGGCCAATCTGACGGATCAACGTACGACGGTAGCCTTCCGGCATATCATCGGTCGGCTCGATCTTTTCCTCGGCATCGATACGGGCCTGAAACCGCTCCAGAAACGCCTCGTCCTCCCCGGTCTCAGTTTGCGCCCCGATCAATCCCTGGCTGTACATCGCTCGCTCCGGTGCATTGTGATTGGCCGATTAATATGTAACAGAATTCTCATAACATGGCAATATTCCGTAACACAACAAGGAGGGGGACGGCATGTCGTTCGGAGTGAAGGAAGCGGAGGAGACACTCGCATCGGCATTCGCGCCATGGGTGGTCGCGCTGGGGTTGAAGCCGCTGCAATTCGGGCCGGATAGCGGCCGTTTCGTCCTGCCGGAGAACAAGGGGCTCGTGCATGTCGGCGGCGTGATCTGCGGCCAGGCAAGCGCTGCCGCTGCCGATACCTGCGCGGTGGTAACATTGGCAGCCGTCAACGGGCGGTTCCGCTTCTGCACGACCGTGGATCTGTCGGTGAAATTCATGCGTCCCCTGCCGCCGGGCGATGCAGAGGTACGGGTGAAAGTGCTGTCGAACGGCAGGCGGATGGCCTATGCGAGCGTCGAGATCGTCCCCGCGGGGAGCGAAAAGATCGCGGTGACAGCGATGCTGACCTTCGCCTACCTGGAAGACTGATTGCCTCCGAACCGGGCGGCAAAGGCGTCCGGGTCGTCGAGCGGAGGCAAGCCCTGCTCGGTCAGCCATGCTTCGCTAGGCCCTATGAGCTTGCCGTAGATTGCCTTGAGCGTCGCCCTAGCGTCGCCGCAGGGCCAGGATGAGGGCAACAGCTCCGCAGGCAGGGCCGGCGAGCGCAAGATAATGCGCCGCCATTCGTGGATCAGAAGTGTTCGCAGCGCGATCGCATCCAGCGGCGCCGGCTCGCAATCACCATCGAGTGCCGCTGCCAGCGGTTCGAGCGACCGGCGAAAGCTCTCGATGGCGGCCCTTACCGCGTCAAGCGACCAGAAGCTATGCGCATCGACGGGCGCGATGCCGGGTTGATCATGGATAACGAGGTAGTGCTCCAGGCGCTCGGGCAACGGCTTGGCGCCCTTGACCTCCGGCCTGATCCATGTGCCGCCGCGCGAAACGAAGCCTATCGCTTCGAGTTCGGCACCCGCATCGCCGTTGCCCGCCGTCGGAACCGCGACGCTCCAGCGCCCGTCCCATTCCGGCGGTCCCGGCGCATAGATCAGTTGCGTAGCCTCGTCGAAGGCGCTCCGCCCCCGCTTGTCGAGGCTGTAGTGGCTGAGCCGGCCGCGGCGCTCGCGTATCACCCATCCTTCGGACGCCAGCCGCGACAGCGCGGTTCTCACTGCTCCCGCCTCGATGCCGAGCCGGCCCAGGATTTCCTGCAACGACTTCAGCGGGATCGATCCGCCGCGCGGCACAATGGCATCGCCGAACACGGTGATGATCACCGACCACACCCGCAGGCGCTGCTTTCCCTGCAGCCCGGCGATGATCGAATCCCACTTTTCAATGTCGACGTCCATTGCCCCCCCGAATCGGCCTGTTCCGGAGGGATATATTCCCTCAATCCACGCTACCGCAAATCGTGGAGCGCACCGGTCAGCTCGCCCCGGCGTAGGCGTTCATTGTATGCAGCTCGTATTCGGCGACCGTCTCCCCGTCCTGATTGGTCAGAACGACATGCCAGCGAACCTCGCCATAGGTGTCGGTTCGTCTCGTTTTTCGCTTGACGGTCAGTGCCACGGCAATCGAGTCTCCCGGCGACACCGGTTTCATGAACTTCAACCCGTCGAGGCCGACATTGGCCAGCACCGGGCCGGGCGACGGCTCGACGAAAAGCCCCGCGGCAAACGACAGAAGCAGATAGCCATGCGCAACGCGACCCGGGAAGAACGGGTTCGCGGCTGCCGCGTCCTCGTCCATGTGGGCGTAGAAAGTGTCGCCGGTGAAATGGGCGAAGTGCTCGATGTCCTCCAGCGTGACGGTCCGCGGTTTCGTGTGCAGCGTCTCGCCGAGCTGCAGTTCCTCGAACGGCTTGGTGAACGGATGGCGGTCGGTCTCGAAGGTCTTCGATCCGGGAACGAATGTGCCCGCCACCGCGCCAAGCATGTTAGGGCTTCCCTGCACCGAGGTACGCTGCATGTAGTGGAACACGCCGCGGACACCGCCCATTTCCTCGCCGCCGCCTGCCCTGCCCGGTCCGCCATGGGTCAGGTGCGGCAGCGGCGAACCGTGACCGGTCGATTCGCCCATGGAATCGCGGTCGTTGATGTAGATGCGACCATGCCAAGCCCCTGCCCCGCGTGCCACGTCGCGCGCCACGTCCGGATCGTGCGTTATCAGTGACATGACGAGGCTTCCACCGCCGCGATTGGCAAGGGCGACTGCCTCGTCGAGAGCGTCATAGGCCATGACCGTCGAAACCGGCCCGAATGCCTCGGTGCTGTGAATGCTGGCGGCGCCAACCGGGTCGGGGCAGCGGAACAGCATTGGCGGGACAAATGCACCCTTTTTCGCGTCCGCCCCTTCGACGGAAAACGCGTCGGGATCGCCATGGACGCATTCCGCCTCCTGGCCGATAACGGCCACCTTCTCGAGCACGTCCCGCCGCTGCGCGAGCGAGGCCAGCGGCCCCATGCGCACCCCCTCGGCGGAAGGATCGCCGACAACCGTCCGCGAGAGCTTCGCCTTCAGCGCCTCTATGACATCACCCTCGACTGCCCGGGGTACGATTATGCGCCGGATTGCCGTGCATTTCTGCCCGGCCTTCACCGTCATCTCCCTGACCACTTCCTTGACGAACAGATCGAATTCCGGCGTACCCGGCCCGGCGTCCGGCCCCAATATGGAGGCGTTCAGGCTGTCCTGTTCGGCGATGAACCGGATCGAGTTCTGCAATATGTGCGGACTGGATCGCAACATCAGCGCCGTAGCGGCGGATCCGGTGAACGAAACCACATCCTGCGGCGTCAGCCGGTCGAGCAGGTCACCGGTGCCGCCGGCAATGAACTGCACGGCGCCTTCGGGCAGGATGCCGCTTTCCACCATCATGCGGAAACAGGCTTCCGCCACATAGCTGGTCGCGGTCGCCGGCTTGACGATCGCCGGCACGCCGGCAAGCAGCGTCGGCGCCAGTTTCTCCAGCATGCCCCAGACCGGGAAGTTGAAGGCATTGATATGGACCGCCGCCCCCTGCAGCGGCGTCAGGATATGCTGACCGAGAAAGGTGCCGTTGCGCGACAGCTGTTCGATCCCGCCGTCAACGTAGACATGCGCATCCGGCAGTTCGCGCCTGCCCTTCGACGCGAAGACGAATAGCGTGCCGATACCGCCATCTATGTCGATCCAGCTGTCGGCCTTGGTGCAACCGGCATGCAGCGACAGTTCGTAGAGCCTGTCCTTGCGCTCTCCGAGGTGGATCGCCAGCGCCTTGAGCATGCGGGCGCGATCATGAAACGTCATCGCCCGCAGGTTTGGACCTCCGGTAAATCGGGCATGGTCGAGCATCGCCTGGAAATCGAGCGCTGATCCCGCGATCGCGACCTCCTCGCCCGTGACGGCCGACGCGATCGCCCGTGCATCCGGCCCCGGCCCGATCCATTGTCCGGCGGCATAGCTCTCCAGCTTCATGGCGGTCATGGTGTTCTCCTCCCGGTGGAACTGTTCCAAACAATATTGACCGGCCGGTCGGTTTATGCAACGCTTTTCTCGCCGCCGGGTCGCCGCGCGGCGTGGCGTCGAATTCGTGGGAGGCGAAGGCGTGAGCGACACAATCCTGATCGAGCGCAACGAAGGCTGGGTGGAGATCACCCTCAACCGGCCCGACCGGCGCAATGCTCTCAACGAGGAAATGCACCTTGCCCTGCGCGCTGCCATCGGGGACGCGGCAGCCGACGAGACCTGCCGCGCGATCCTGCTGACGGGCAACGGCAAGGGCTTTTGTGCCGGCCAGGATCTCGGAGATCGCGATCCGCGCAAGATGACGGGCGCTCCCGACCTCTCCGAGACGCTCAACCGCTTCTACAATCCGCTGATACGCATGATCCGCAATGCGCCGAAGCCCGTCGTCTGCGCCGTCAACGGCGTCGCCGCCGGCGCCGGCGCGAACATTGCACTCGCCTGCGATATCGTACTGGCCGCCGAGTCCGCCGCCTTCATCCAGGCTTTTGCGAAGATCGGCCTGATCCCGGATGCCGGCGGCTCCTGGATGCTGACGCGGCTTCTCGGGGAAGCGCGCGCCAAGGCGCTCGCGCTGACCGGGGAGCCCCTGCCGGCCTCCAGGGCCGCCGACTGGGGGCTGATATGGAAGGCGCTGCCCGATGGCGAGCTGATGGCGGAAGCCCGCGCAATGGCCGCGAGCTTCGCCGCGGGGCCGACCGTCGGCTACGCCCTCACCAAGGAACTGATCCACGCGGCATCCGCCAATGCGCTCGATGACCACCTGGAGATGGAGGCCGAGTACCAGGGCCGCGCCGGCCGCACGCCGGACTATGCGGAAGGCGTCATCGCCTTCTTCGACAAGCGCGCCCCGAAATTCACCGGAAAGGGCTGAGCGTCATGGCGATCACCGACCAGGAACGCGCCGAGAAGAGCGCAGAGGCCATGTGGGCAAGCGACGATGCATCGAAGTGGTTCGGCATGTCGCTCGATGCGGTCGGCCCCGGCACGGCAACCATGTCACTGACCGTGCGCGACTGCCAGACGAACGGCCATGACATCTGTCATGGCGGCGTCATCTTTGCGCTGGCCGACTCGGCCTTCGCCTTCGCCTGCAACAGCTACAACAAGGTCACGGTCGCCCAGTCGAACTCGATCACCTTTGCCGCGCCGGCGAGAACCGGCGACAGGCTCGTTGCGGAAGCGCGGGAAGTCGTCCGCTCGGGTCGTTCCGGAACCTGGGACGTGACCGTGACCAACCAGGACGGCACCGTGATTGCCCTTTTTCGCGGACTGGCACGAACGGTCAGCGGCACGCTGTTCAGCGAGGAATAAGTTCAATAGTTCGGGCGGCATCGCCGCCACGGGAGGAGGTAGAAATGAAGGATATCGCACCGGCACGCCACGAGCTCGACCCGATCGAAATCGCATCGCGCGACGAGATTGCCGCCCTGCAGCTGGAACGCATGAAATGGTCGCTGCGTCATGCCTATGAGAACGTGCCGTTCTACACCGAAGCCTTCGACAAGGCCGGCGTCCATCCCGACGATCTGAAGGACCTGTCGGATCTGGCCAGGTTTCCCTTTACCGTGAAGCAGGACCTGCGCGACAACTACCCCTTCGGCATGTTCGCCGTCCCGCGCGAGCAGGTCGTGCGCATCCACGGGTCGTCCGGCACGACCGGCAAGCCGACCGTCGTCGGCTATACACGCAACGACATTGACAACTGGGCCACGGTCGTCGCCCGCTCGATGCGCGCCTCCGGCACGCGGCCCGGCGATGTCGTTCACGTCGCCTATGGCTACGGCCTGTTTACCGGCGGCCTCGGCGCCCACTACGGCGCAGAGAAACTCGGCTGCACCGTGGTCCCGGTTTCCGGCGGCATGACCGCCCGCCAGGTCACGCTCATCGAGGATTTCAAGGCATCGACCATCATGGTCACGCCTTCCTACATGTTGTCGATTCTCGACGAGTATCGTGCCCAGGGGCTGGATCCCCGCGAAAGCCCGCTTCAGGTCGGCATTTTCGGCGCCGAACCCTGGACCAATGCCATGCGCGAGGAGATCGAGCAGGCCTTCGACATGCACGCCGTCGACATCTACGGTCTTTCGGAGGTGATCGGCCCCGGCGTCGCCAACGAATGCGTCGAGACCAAGGATGGCCTGCATATATGGGAGGACCACTTCTATCCCGAGGTGATCGACCCGGTGACCGGCGAGGTGCTGCCGGACGGCGAGCAGGGCGAACTGGTATTCACCTCGCTGACCAAGGAAGCCTTTCCGATCATCCGCTACCGCACGCGCGACCTGACGCGCCTGCTGCCGGGCACGGCCCGCACCATGCGTCGCATGGAAAAGATCACCGGCCGTTCCGACGACATGATGATCATTCGCGGCGTCAACGTTTTTCCGACCCAGATCGAGGAACAGCTCCTGAAGGTTCCGGGCCTTGCCCCGCATTTCCAGATCGAGCTGACCCGGGAAGGCCGCATGGACGAGATGACGGTCCATGTGGAAGCCCTTGCCGACCATGCCGACGAGATCGCACGCGCAACGGCCGCTGCCGATCTTGCCGAACGCATCAAGCAGGTTATAGGCATCACCGCCCGCATCGACGTCACCACGCCGGAGGGCGTCGCGCGCAGCCAGGGCAAGGCGCAGCGAATCCTGGACAACCGGCCGAAGGAGTAGTTGCACGTTGGCACGGACGATCGCCAAGGATCACGACGAGAAGCGCGCGGCGCTCCTCAAGACGGCAGCCGCCTTCTTTGCCGAGAACGGATACGACCGCGCATCCATGAGCCGGCTGGCGAAGGAGTGCGGCGTCTCCAAGGCGCTGATCTACCACTACTACGAGAGCAAGGATGCCATTCTTTTCGACATCGTGCATGTCCACCTGTCGAACCTCGTTGAAGCGGTGGAGGCAGTTCCGCCGTCCAATGATCCGCAGAGCGGTCTCTACGCGCTGACAGGAACGATCCTCGCCGCCTATCGCGATGCCGATGCCGAGCACAAGGTGCAGCTCAATGCACTGTCCGCCTTGCCGAAAGAACAGCAGCAAACACTGAAGGACCTGCAACGCCGCCTCGTCGCGATCATGGCGGACACGATCCGCGCCACTGCGCCCGACCTGTTCGCCGCGCGGCCGGAACTGCTGAAGCCCGCCGCCATGTCCGCATTCGGCATGCTCAACTGGTTCTACATGTGGCACCGCGAAGGCACGGGACTGGGAAGGGAAGACTATGCCCGGCTGGTGGCCGATTTCATCCTGGGCGGCCTTCACCGCATCGCCGCGGGCGAGGCCGACACGCTGGAGCTTGCCCGATGACCTCACCCGTTTCCATCTCGGTTGATGGCGGCGTTGCCACCGTCCTGATCGACAATCCCCCGGTCAACGCGACATCGCAGGCGGTCCGCCAGGGAATCCTTGATGCCATTCGCGAGATCGACGCCAACGATACCGTGCAGGCAGCGGTGCTGGCCTGCGCCGGACGAACATTCGTTGCCGGCGCCGACATCAGGGAGTTCGGCAAGCCACCGGAAGAACCTCACCTGCCGGACGTACTCCAAGCGGTGGAAACTGCGCGTGTACCGGTTGTAGCCGCAATCCACGGTTCGGCGCTTGGCGGCGGCCTGGAACTGGCGCTCGCCTGCCATGCCCGCATTGCCGACGGAAAGGCGAAGCTCGGCCTGCCCGAAGTTACGCTCGGCCTGGTTCCCGGTGCCGGCGGCACCGTCCGCCTGCCCCGGCTGGTCGCGATGGAAAACGCCATGGAGATGGTTACGGGCGGCAAGCCGGTCAGTGCCGGCAGGGCATTGGAGATCGGCCTGGTCGACCGCATCTCGAACAACGATCTTGTTTCTGAAGCAAGGGCTTACGCCGAAGAACTGATTCAATCCGGCAAGCCGGAACCCACATCGGCGCGGACGCCGCGCGACCGGCCGGACGCATCGTTCTGGACGGAGAAGGAGAAAAGGATCGCCGCCAAGGCACGCGGACAACAGTCACCCGTCGAGGCGCTCCATGCTTTGCGCGACAGCGTCACACTGCCGGTCGCCGACGCCCTCACAGCTGAGCGGGCGCGATTTCTGCGCCTGCGCGACACCGAACAGGCCGCGGCGCTGCGCTACATGTTCTTCGCCGAGCGCAACACCGGCCGCCCCGCCGAGATCGAGAATGTCGAGCCGCTTGGCCTCGGAGTTGCCGGGGTTGTCGGCGGCGGCACGATGGGAGCGGGCATAGCCGCTGCCATGCTGCTGGCCGGCATGACCGTGGTTTTGACCGAGCGCGATGCAGCGGCAGCCGAAACGGCCCGGGAACGCGTCGCGGGCATCCTGGACGGCAGCCGCAAGCGCGGCCTGCTATCCGACGCCGCCTGGAAGGACGCGCTGTCCCGCTTTTCCGCCCAGGACAATTACAATGCGCTTTCCGCCGCCGATCTCGTAATCGAGGCCGTGTTCGAGGACATGGGCGTCAAGCGCGAGGTCTTTACCGAGCTGGATCGCGTGTGCCGCGCCGACGCCATTCTCGCTTCCAACACCTCCTATCTGGACGTCAACGAACTGGCGAATGCAACGAAGGACCCCTCCCGCGTCGTCGGGCTGCATTTCTTCTCGCCCGCCCATATCATGAAGCTGCTGGAGATCGTGCGCACCGACGCCGCCGCGCCGGCCACGTTGGCCACAGCCTTTGCGCTGGCGAAGAAGCTGAGGAAAATTCCCGTCCTGGCCGGTGTGTGCGACGGCTTCATAGGCAACCGCATCATGGCCGCCTATCGCCGCGAATGCGATTTCATTCTCGAAGAAGGAGCGCTGCCGCAGGACGTCGATGCGGCCATGCGCGACTACGGCTTCGCCATGGGAATCTATGCCGTGCAGGACATGGCCGGTCTCGACATCGCCTGGGCCATGCGCAAGCGCCGGGCCGCTACGCGCCCGGCGGATGAACGTTATTCCAGGATCGCAGACCGTCTCTGCGAGCTCGGCCGTTTCGGCCGCAAGACCGCGGCCGGCTGGTACGCCTATGCGGATGGGGCGAAGGCGGGCCAGCCGGACCCGGCGGTCGAGAAGATCATCCTTGAGGAAAGCGCACGCCTTGGCTTCACGCGCAAACCGTTCACGGCGGAAGAAATCATGGAGCGTATCCTGGCCTCAATGCAGGCAGAGGCCCGCGCCGTTCTGGATGAAGGCATCGCGCTGAAGCCGTCGGACATCGACGTTGCGATGGTGCACGGCTACGGTTTCCCGCGTTTCCGAGGCGGGCCGATGTTCGCCGCCGGCTACCGGGACTGAAGCATGCCCATCCAGCCGAGACTATCCTCCGTCGGTCCGTCCGGTCGGTATTCCGCGCCGAAATAGCCTTCATAGCCCATGTCGCGGAGCGCGGCAGCGATCCAGGGATAGTTCAGCTCCCCCTCGTCCGGACGCCCGCGTGAAGGCACCGCCGCAATCTGGACATGGCCGATCATCGGCAAATGTTTCTCGATGCGCCGGAGAAGATCGCCGCCCATGATCTGGAGGTGGTAACAGTCTGCCATGATCTTCAGGTTGGGATATCCGAGGGCGGAGACAATTTCCGCCGCCTGCTCGATGGTCGCCAGATGGTAGCCCGGCACGTCACGCGTGTTGATCGGCTCGATCAGGATGGTGGTGTTTCCGGCCAACTCGCAGGCATGAGACAGATTGGCGCGAAAGGCGGCATCGGCTCGCGCGCTGTCATCGGGTTTTCCCGCCATGACGTGAACTGCCCGACAGCCGGTTGCCTTGGCATAGTCGAGAGCCTGTTCGATTGCCGCGCGCGCATCCGCCTCGCGGTCCGGAAGGGCGGCCAGGCCGAACTCGCCATCCTCGCCCGGCCGGGTGTTGAGGCCGAGCATCGGCAGGCCAGTTTCGTCCAGCGCCGCCCTCGCCTCGTCCGTCGGCACGTCAAACGGGAAATGGCATTCCACCGCGTCGAATCCGGCGCGCTTGGCCGCCCGGATCGCCTCGGGCAACGGCAATTCCCTCCACAGAAATCCGAGATTGGCCGACAGCTTCACGACATCCCTCCCCTCGCTTGACTGTTCCTGCTTATGCGCGGCATCGGACGTCGTCCAGCAACAAGAATGAAAATGCAAATCATTTGCAACTGGATTGACAGTTGCAAATCGTTTTCATATTCATTCTAAAGTACGCAACAAAGGACACTCCCCAATGCCATTCCGTCGAACAATCATTGCCGCTTCAATCATGTCCGCCATGTTCGGCCCGACCTCCGTCATGGCGCAGGAACCTGTCACCGCCGTTTCCACCGTGGGCATGATCGCGGATGTTGTATCCAATGTCGGCGGCGAATGCGTGGCCTCGTCCGCCCTGATGGGACCGGGCGTCGATCCGCATCTCTACCAGGCGACGGCCCGGGACGTACGCACGCTCCAGTCAGCCGATATCATCTTCTATTCGGGCTACTCGCTGGAAGGCCAGCTTGGAGACGTTCTCGAGCGTTTCTCGGAACGCACCCCGACCATCGCCGTTTCCCCGGCATCGATCCCGCCGTCCGATCTGATCACCGTTGCCGATATCTATGGCATTGATCCCCATCTGTGGATGGATCCCGGTCTCTGGGTGAAAACGGTACCGGTGATCGCCGACGAACTCTCCGGGGTCCGGCCCGAGTGTTCGGACCGGTTCCGGGCAAATGCCGACGCCTATGCCGAACAGCTTGCCGCGCTCGACTCGTGGGCGGCGGAGGCGATCGCGTCCATTCCGGAAGGCCAGCGCATCCTTGTCACGGCGCATGACGCCTTCAACTATTTCGGCCGGGCTTATGGCCTGGAAGTTGCGGGCATCCAGGGCATTTCCACGGAGTCCGAGGCCGGTGTCGCCGACATTCGGGAAACGGCCCGCATGGTGGCAGAACGCAAAATTCCGGCGGCTTTTGTCGAAAGCACGATCAATCCGCGCACCATCCAGGCAGTCATCGACGCGGCCGCGCAACAGGGCCACAGAATCGAGATCGGTGCGGAACTCTATTCCGATGCCATGGGCGAGCGTGGCACCGCCGGCGGCACCTATATCGGCATGATCTACGAGAACACTTACAATATCACGCGCGCTCTGGGCGGAACGCCGCCGCCCCTGCCCGCCACTCTTGCCGGCTGGGCGCAGCAGTGGCATCTTTCCCCCGTCGGCGAATAGGAGCCGCACCTTGCCAAACAAGCTTCACGAACCAGACCTTGCGGTCCATGTCGAGGACCTCACGGTCAGCTACCATGCGAGACCCGTGCTGTGGGACATCGATTTCGATGTCCCGCCCGGAGTCATGGCGGCAATCGTCGGGCCGAATGGTGCCGGCAAGTCGACGCTGATCAAGTCGATACTGGGCCTCGTGAAGCCCACCGCGGGCCACGTGCGAATCCACGGCCTGCCCTATGAAAGCCGCCGCAGCCGCGTCGGTTACGTCCCGCAGCGATCGAGCGTGGACTGGGATTTCCCGACCAATGCGCTCGACGTTGTCACGATGGGCCTCTACGGCCACCTCGGCTGGCTGCGGAGACCGGGCCGCAAAGAGCGCGAGAAGGCCATGAACGCGCTGTCGCTGGTCGGCATGCAGGATTTTGCCGATCGCCAGATCAGCCAGTTGTCCGGAGGGCAGCAACAGCGTGTCTTCCTCGCCCGCGCACTGGTGCAGGAAGCCGATGTCTACTTCCTTGATGAGCCGATGGCCGGCGTCGACGCGACAACGGAACGCGCCATCGTCGGTATCCTGCGCAGGCTGCGCGATGACGGCAAGACCGTGATCGTCGTTCACCACGACCTCCAGACCGTGCGCTCGTATTTCGACTGGATGTTGATCCTGAATGTCCGGGTCATCGCCCAGGGGCCGGTCGCCGACGTTTACACGCCGGAGAATCTTCGCAAGGCCTATGGCGGCCAGATTGCCCTGCTGGAACGGGACGTGACGCTCGACCCCGAAGACGCCGGAAAGGTGGTCAATCTCGAAGGCAATCGCTGATGCTGGAGTTTCTCTCCGACTACACCATCCGCAACGTGGCGCTTGGCGCCGCTTTGCTTGGCCTCATATCCGGCGTGCTGGGTTCCTTCGCCGTCCTGCGCAGGCAAAGCCTGCTCGGCGACACTCTATCGCATGCCGCGCTGCCCGGCGTATGTCTCGGCTTCATCGTCGCCGGCACCCGTGATCTCGGCTACATCCTCGGCGGCGCCCTGATTACAGGTGCTCTGGCGGCCCTGTTCATGCTTCTGCTCACACGCAACAGCCGGTTGAAGACCGATGCCGGCCTCGGCATTTCGCTCAGTGTTTTCTTCGCTCTTGGCGTCGTTCTGCTCACATGGATTCAGTCCACCGGCAACGCCGCCCAGGGCGGCCTCGATTCCTTCCTGTTCGGGCAGGCAGCCGCGATCCTGCGTTCCGATCTCTGGATCATGGGAGGGATCACGGCAGCGGCGCTCGCGGTGGTCGCCGCGTTCTGGAAGGAATTCAAGCTCGTCACCTTCGACCCCGTATTCGCCCGCACGCTCGGCCTTCCCGTTCTGGTCCTGGAGATCGCGCTCACGGTGATGATCGCCCTCGCCGTCGTCGTCGGTCTGCAAATGGTGGGTGTTGTGCTGATGGCCGCGATGGTCATCGCCCCCGCCGTCGCTGCCCGACAATGGAGTTCCCGGCTCGAGGTCATGGTCCTGCTTTCGGCGCTGATCGGCATGATTTCGGGAATGGCAGGCGCAATCGTATCGGCGCTCGGCCGCGGCCTCGCCACCGGACCGCTCATTGTGCTCGCCGCGTCCGCGGCAGTCGGCTTTTCCCTGCTGTTTGCGCCAGGACGCGGCATTGTCTGGGAGATGATCCGTCGCGCCCGGAACCGCCGCAGCCTGCGCAGTCAGCGGGTGCTTACCACGCTCTACCGGCTCGCAGCGCATCACGGGGATTCCGCCTATCCGTCCGAACAGGGAATGCTCGATACCTACCACGGTATCGCGACGGTTTCCGTCATGCACAGGCTGCAGGATCGCGGCCTCGTGCAGCCCGTTGTCCATGCACCGGAGCCAACGCCGCACTGGATGCTGACACCGGACGGCATTGCAGAGGCCGAGCGCATCCTGGCGACACTCGGCAAGCGGGAGGCATGACGATGCTCGCGGCCATCTTCGACAATCCTTCCGTGATGATCGTGTTGACGGGGGCGCTCGTCGGCACCGCTGCAAGTCTCGTGGGGACGTTCCTGGTGCTGCGTGGCAATTCAATGTTGTCCGACGCCATCAGCCATTCCATCGTGTTCGGCATCGTGATCGTCTGGATGCTGACGCGACAGCAGTCCGGTCCGGTGCAAATCGTCGGAGCGGCATTGACCGGCGTTTTCACCGTCTTCCTGACCGAACTCCTGGTATCCACCCGCCGTGTAAAGAACGACGCGGCCATCGGCCTTGTCTTCCCCGTGCTGTTTTCCATTGGCGTGCTGCTGCTCAACATCTACGCCCGCAACGTGCACATCGACCAGCACACCGTACTGTTGGGCGAAATCGGTTTCGTCTGGCTCGATACGGTCGACATCGCCGGTTACCCGGTGCCGCAGGCATTGCTGTCGATGGGTGCAATGACGCTGGCAAACCTTGCCTTCGTAATCCTGTTCTTCAAGGAATTGAAACTCGCCACATTCGACAGGTCGCTGGCCCGTGCCCTCGGATTCGCCCCAGGCATCCTTTCCTACGCCCTGCTTGCGCTACTGAGCGGCACCGCTGTCGCCGCTTTCGATTCCGTCGGCGCCATCCTGTTCATTGCCTTCGTCATAGTTCCGCCCTCGGCGGCATACCTCCTGACCGACCGGCTCTGGCTGATGCTGGTCTATGGCTGCGCGATATCGATCATGTCCTCCATCGCTGGCTATTGGCTCGCCGTTTCGCTCAACGTTTCCATCGGCGGCATGATGGCGGTCATGACCGGCATATTCCTGCTGGCGGCGTTCCTGGCCGGCCCGCGCTATGGCATGATCGCCCAGATCGTGCGGCGGCGTAGCCGCGAGCGCGCCAACGAGTGCCGTACGCTCGCCGTCCATCTCTACAATCACGAGGGCGGGCCGGCACAGGATGAAGAGAACGTCGCTGCCGCGCTGCACGACCACCTGCATTGGGACGAGACCCGCGCCCGTCACGTCTTGCGTCAATCCATCGACCAGGGACTGGTCGTCCGCGATGGCGACGCTCTTGCATTGACCGAAAGGGGGCGCGTCGAAGCCCGTGCGATCCTGGAACCCTGGCGTCAGGAAGCCGTCTGACCTGCGCAACTGATCCGATTGGCTCCCGCCTGCGTAATAACGTAGCCTACAGGGAGAAGTGATCACATGGCGCTCGGCGCTACGCAGGTGAAAACGTTGGGACAGTTGGACGGCGAAAAGGACTTTGCAGCCCTCATGATCCGCGTTCGCGAGCGCGACCGCGCCGCATTCGAGGAATTGTTCGTCCATTTCGGACCACGTGTGAAGGCCCTGATGCTGAAAAGCGGGTCCGGTCATGCCATGGCTGAAGACATAGTACAGGACGTCTTCATGGCCGTGTGGCGCAAGGCCGGTTATTTCTCTCCGGGGCGCGGAACGGTAAGCGCATGGATATTTTCGATCGCTCGAAACAGCCGTATCGACAAGCTCAGGCGCATGTCTTCACGGCCGTATGACGACATCATGGAAATGGAGTTCGAGTCTCCGGAGCCGGACGCGGAACAGGTCCTCGCGACGACCGAACGCAACAGCAAGGTTGCAGATGCCATTGTAGATCTGCCCGGCACACAACGCGAGATAATCGAGTTGGCATATATGCACGACATGGCACAGACCGAAATCGCGAAACGCCTGTCGCTGCCGCTTGGCACGGTCAAATCGCGCATGCGCCTCGCCTACGCAAAACTGAAACTGAAACTGGAAGAAGCACGATGAGTATCGCCCATCATCTCGATGAAGCGACGTTGGTCCGTTATGCTAGCGGCGACCTCGACGAAGCATTTCTCGTTGTTGTCGCGACGCATCTGGCCATGTGCGACCGATGTCGCAAGGCAGCGCATGATGCCGAGGAATTGGGCGGCGAGATGCTGTTCGCCTGCGAACCTGCGGACCTGGGTGCCAACGCGCTGAGTTCCCTGTGGAACCGGATAGAAGGCGCCGGCGGACAGGCGGACATCGCGCGTCCTGCCGCAAAAAGGTCGTCACGGCGTGTGGGAGACCTGCCGCCGCCGCTCAACCGAAAGATCGGAGGCCGACTCGACGCCATACCCTGGCGCCGGATCGCACCGGGCGTTAAGAAACATGTGATCAGGACAGATACCGCAACGTCTTCCGCGCTATACATGCTGTGGGTCGCCCCGGGGGTCGCCGTACCGGAACACGGGCATGGCGGATCGGAGATGACTCTGATCCTGTCCGGCGCCTACCGGGACGAACTCGGCCTGTTCGGTCCCGGCGACATTGCGGATCTCGATGAACATGTTGAGCATCAGCCATGTGTCGAGGGTGATGAACCCTGCATTTGCCTCGTGGCCACCGACACGCCGCTCCGCTTCGCGGGTCTCCTTGGCCGGCTGCTCCAGCCTTTCATCGGAATATGAACATGTCCGGCAGCGGGGCCCCGCCCTGGAAAGTAGCGTGGATCACCGGCGCAAGTACCGGGATCGGCCGCGAGCTCGCGATGTTGCTGGCTCGTCGCGTCGAAACGGTCGCCATATCGGCACGCTCGACCGACAAGCTCGAGGAGTTGGCCAGCACGGATCCCCGTTTGCATCCCGTCCCGCTTGATGTAACCGATGCACAGGCCGTTGCCGAATGCATAGGCGCCATCGAGCGCGACGCCGGTCCGATCGATCTTGCCGTCCTTAATGCCGGCACCTGGACCCTTCTCGATCGGGCCGACATCGACCTCGCGGCAATGCGGGCCGGTATCGAGGTGAATTACATGGGTGTCGTCAACGCGCTCGCGGCGCTGGTACCCCGCATGCGAGAGCGCGGCAGCGGTCATATCGTCATTGTCGCATCCGTCGCCGGATACCGGGGGCTACCGCGTTCGGCGGCCTACGGCCCGACCAAGGCGGCCCTGATCAATCTGGCGGAAACTCTGAAAAGCGAACTGGCTCCCCTCGGCATTACCGTTTCGCTGGTCAATCCCGGCTTCATTGACACGCCGATGACACGCGAGAACCCGTTCCCGATGCCGGGACTGATGCCGGCGCCGGCCGCGGCACGCGCCCTGCTGGACGGACTTGAGAAGCGACAATACGAAATCATATTCCCCCGCGGTTTCGTTCGCGCCGTCAAGCTGCTCCGCATCCTGCCGAACCGGGTATTCTTCTGGTACGTATCGCGGTTTGTTATGGGAAGAAGCAAGCGCTGAAACGGCACTCAGCGGTTGTGAAAATCCGCGTTTTCCGGTCGAACACCCAAATCGACGGACCGTTTCGGCGCGACAGTACGCGGCTGCAAACGAAGCCCCTTCATCCAGAGCTTCAGTGCCTCGTAGTGAATCCCGGCGGTGACCTTCACCGTCATCCAGCCGGTTCGCGCCACCGCGCGCAAAAGCCCCGCGTCGGTGAGCGGTGCCTGCCGGCCGTGAAAATGCGCTTTCAGCACCGGCCCCTCTTCGTCGCGCAACGCAACCCCGACGGTGATTTCCTCGAGCGGAACTGTCAGGTGAAAACTGTAGGTGCCTGTCGGGCCATTGAATGGCGAGACCTGGAGCCGCTTGGCGCAGGACTGAGTGATTGTTCCACTGTCGGATTGAGCGGCGGGCAGGACATAAGTCTTGCGTTCGCCGAAGGTGTTGTTGACTTCATAGACCACGAGGCAGACACGATCCTCGTCGTCGAGTCCGTAGTAGACGGTCAGCGGATTGAACGCATAGCCGAGCACGCGCGGATAGCATAGCATCAGAAAGCGGGACACGGTTCCCTCCATGCCCGCCTGCCGAGCCAGGTCATCGAGATACGACGCGATATCCGTGCCGTCGCCGTGGTCGCGGTCGTACAGGCCAAGCAGGTTGAACCGGTTTCGAGAGAACAGCCGCAGCCGCCTGTCCAGCGCGTCAAGCGTCGTGCAATCGAACAGGACGGCGAACACGCGGTAGCGCAGCTTGTGGTGAACTGTCCGTACGCGCGTGTGAACGACGTCGCCAAGGTAGATTCCCTCGCCGGGCCGCATCACTCCGCCGCCTCCAGCCCGCGTCCGGCAGGCAGGGACAGCCGGCCGGACTCGTTTTCGACATCCCATGGCCTCCTTGTGCCGCCGAGCATCTCGGCCACCGCGAGGCCGCTCTGGATGCCGTCCTCGTGGAAACCGTATCCGAGATAGCTCCCGCAGAACCAGGTTCGCCGGCTGCCCTGTATGGACCACATTTCCCGCTGGGCCCGTGCGCTACGCCCATCGAACACGGGGTGACGATAGGGTATTTCCGCGTCCACCGCCTTGGCGTGAATCGGCGCAGTCGGATTGAGCGTCACGAACAGGTCGGTTTTTGTATCGAGCCTCTGGAGGCGGTTCATCCAGTAGGTTACGCACAGGCCCTCGCCCGGATCGGCCGAGGCGATGTAGTTCCAGCTGGACCACAGCCGCCGGCGGCGCGGCATCCATCGCCGGTCCCGGTGCAGGACCGCCAGATTGTCCTGGTAGCGGAAACCGGAGAGTATTTTGGCTTCCGCGTCGTCTGGCCGGTCGAGCATGGCAAGCGCCTGGTCCGCATGGCTGGCGATCACGACATGGTCGAACGGACGCGACACGCCTCGTTCGTCGCAAACGAGGACATAGTCGGAATGGCGAACGAGACGCCGGACGGCGGCGCCGGAAACGATTTCCATGTCGCTGTCGGCGATCAACCTGGCCACATAGTTGCGGCTGCCGCCGGTCACCGTGCGCCAATACGCCGGCTGTGCGAATTGCAGCATGCCGTGATTATCGTAGAAATCGACGAAACTTCGGGCCGGGAACCGCAGCATGTCCCGGGCATTGGTCGACCAGATCGCCGCGCCCATCGGGACGATATGATCGGTGACGAACCAGGGGCTGTACCCCTCGGAATGCAGGAAATCTCCCAAGGACATGTCGGACGGCAGCGTTTCGATACGCGCCCGCGCGGTGGAAAAGAAGCGTGAAATATCGCGCAGCAGGCGCCAATGGCGCCGCGAGACGGTATTGCGCCACTGGCCGAAGAAGCCGTGCACGCCGGAGCCTGAATACTCATATGCCCCGTTCCCGAGCGAAAATGCGAAGCTCATCTCGGTTTCGTTGGTTGCAACACCGAGACGATCGAACAAGGCCGACAGGTTAGGGTAATTCTGCCGGTTGTAGACGATAAATCCGGTATCGACGGCAACCCGGCCTTCCGGCGTGTCGACATCGAGGGTGTTGGTGTGTCCACCCAATCGGTCATTGGCCTCGTAGAGGGTGACATTGTGTTTCCGGGACAGCAGCCAGGCTGCGGATAGCCCGGCAATGCCCGACCCGACGACGGCAATTTTCATTCTGGTCATGTGCGGTCCGAAGTTGCTTTCCGGATGATACGCCGCACGCGGCGGCGCGGATCACCGGAAGCGCATCTTTCCGGGCCGTGATCCGTCACGGGCCCGGCAACGTATCAACGACGGAACCGGAGCAATGACATGTTGCAATATGCCCTCGCCTACGGCGCGACAATGATCGCGTTTCTGCTGATCGACTACATATGGCTGTCGCGCGTCGCACGCAGCTTCTACGCCGACCGGCTCGGCGCCCTCCTCCTCGAGCAGCCTCGTCTCGGCATGGCAGCGGGCTTTTATCTTCTGTACGGGGTAGGCATTGTGGTTTTCGCTGTCATGCCCGGACTGAGAGCGGAGTCTGCCCGAATGGTCATGATGCTGGGAGCGCTGCTCGGACTGGTTGCCTACGGAACGTATGACATGACCAACTACGCGACGCTGAAGAACTGGCCGCTCTCCGTTGTCGCGGTCGACATGGTCTGGGGCACTCTCCTGACCGCCATTGCGGCGCTGGCCGGGTATCTCGTCGCACGAATGCTTTCCTAGCGGCACCCGGAATCAGGAGAAATGGCCGCCCGCGCATGCGGGCGGCGAAACGTCATCACACGTAGCGGTTGACGACATTCTCCAGATATTCCTGGCGACCGGATCTCGGCTCCGGATTGATGTCCGATTCCTCGACCCACTGGGCAATCTGCTCCAGCGAGCGCTCGCCGCCGAGCATCGCTTTGGCACCGGCCTGCTCCCAGCCCTTGTAACGTTCCTCGACAAAGCTGGTGAGTATCCCGTCCTCCAGCATCTTCGCGGCGGCCTTCAGGCCTCGCGCGCACGTGTCCATGCCGCCGATGTGAGCATACAGCAGGTCTTCCGGGTCGAGCGACTGGCGCCGCAGCTTGGCGTCGAAATTGGTTCCGCCCGTGGTAAATCCGCCGCCTTTGAGAATGGCATAATAGGCAAGTGCGACTTCAGGCCCATTATTGGGGAACTGGTCGGTATCCCAGCCGGATTGGTAGTCGTTGCGGTTCATGTCGATGGAACCGAATATGCCGAGCGCCTGCGCCAGCTCGATTTCGTGCTCGAAGGAATGCCCGGCCAGTGTCGCGTGCCCCTGCTCGATGTTGACTTTCACCTCGTTTTCCAGCCCGTGGCGCTTGAGGAAACCGTAGACCGTGGCAACATCGTAATCGTACTGGTGCTTGGTCGGCTCTTGCGGCTTCGGTTCTATCAGTATGGTGCCGTCGAAGCCGATCTTGTGCTTGTATTCCACGACGAGATTCAGGAACCGCCCAAGCTGGGCATCCTCGCGCTTCAGGTCCGTATTCAGCAGGGTTTCGTAGCCTTCTCTTCCGCCCCACAGCACGTAGTTGGCGCCGCCGAGCTTGTGCGTGGCGTCGATGCAGGTTTTCACCGTCGCCGCAGCAAAGGCGAACACCTCAGGATCGGGATTGGTCGCCGCACCCGCCATGTAGCGACGATTGGAGAACAGGTTCGCCGTGCCCCACAGGAGTTTCACGCCTGTCGCCTCCTGCTTTGCCGCCAGGTAGTCGACGATTTCCTCCAGATTGCGCGTGTTCTCTGCAAAATTGGCGCCTTCCGGCCGCACGTCCTGATCATGGAAGCAATAGAACGGCACGCCGAGGGCTGAAAACATTTCGAATGCGACATCGGCCTTCTGCTTTGCCAGTTCCATCGTGTCGGCCGGGAACCAGGGACGCTGGAACGTATCCCCGCCGAAGGGATCGGTGCCGGTCCATGCAAACGAATGCCAATAGGCCACCGCGAAGCGCAAGTGATCCTCGAGACGCTTGCCCATGACGACTTCGTCGGGATTGTAATGGCGGAAGGCCAGCGGATTGGTACTGTCCGGCCCCTCGTACTTGATCTTCGTCACGTCGCCGAAAAAGCCGGTGCTCATGTCATCACTCCCTTGATGGCTGGATAAAGCGCGCGATAGCGCCGGTAGGCGGTATCGAACGCCGGTTCGAGTTCACTGTTCGGTTCGTACACCGCCTCGATCCCGGGCGGCGTGCAGACGGTTGCCGGGTCGGCTCCCTCGGCAGCCATGAAGCCTAGCCGGGCGGCTCCGAATGCGGCGCCGAAATCGCCTTCAGCCGGAACCTCGACGGGAATGCCGAGAACGGTCGCCATCAGTTTCAGCCAGTATGCCGAGCGCGAACCGCCACCGACCGCTGTCGCGCGCTCCAGCGTCGTGCCGGCTTCCCGCAGAGCCTCGAGGCAGTCGCGGAACGCGAAGCATACCCCCTCAAGGACCGATTGGGTCAGCGCGTCGCGGCCGCTCTCGTGCCCCATGCCGACGAAGGCGCCGCGGGCCGACGCATCGTTGTGCGGCGTGCGCTCGCCGCCCAGATAGGGAAGGAAGATCACACCCGATGGCGCACCCGGATTGTCGCCCAGCGCCTTGGTTAGCGTCGCGGGGTCCGATCCCGCTATCTTTGCGTACCAGTTGAGCGAGTCTGTCGCCGCCAGGATGACGCCCATCTGGTGCCATGTGTTCGGCAGCGCGTGGCAGAAGGCATGCACCGCGCTTTCAGCATTCGGCAGATAGGCATTGTTGGCAGCAAACAGCACGCCTGATGTTCCCAGCGACACGAAAGCCTGCCCGTTGCGAACCGTGCCCATGCCGATGGCTGCGGCGGCATTGTCCCCTGCCCCGCCAGCGACCGTGATTCCCGCCCTCATGCCAAAGCGGGAGGCGATGTCTGCCCGCAGGCGCCCACCCGGTTCGCAGCCTTCGACGAGTGACGGCATGTTGTCTTCGGAAAGATCGGTAGCGGCAAGCAATTCGGACGACCATGCCCGCGCTCCGGTGTCGAGCCAGCTTGTGCCGGCCGAATCGGACATCTCGGAAATGTGCTCGCCGGTCAGCCATAGCCGCAGGTAGTCCTTTGGCAGCAGCACCTTGCGGACCTTGTCGAAAATCTCCGGCTCGTTGTTCTTCACCCAGGCAAGCTTTGGCGCCGTGAATCCGGGAAAGACGATATTGCCCGTGATCGCACGGAAGCGGGGATCGGCATCCAACGCGGCCGCCTCGGCATGGGAGCGCACGTCGTTCCACATGATGCAGGGGCGCAGCACCTCGTCACCGGCGCCGAGCAATGTCGCACCATGCATGTGGCCCGAAAGGCCGATGCCCCGAACAGCGGCCATCGCCTCAGCATGGTCCCGCTTCAATTCGGCCAGCGCACTTTCGGTGGCGGCGATCCAGTCCGCCGGATCCTGCTCCGACCAACCGTGATGCGGTCGCGACAACGCAACCGGAGCCGACGCGGAATCGACGATTGCCTGTTCCGCGTTCATCAGCAGCGCCTTGACACTCGACGTGCCCAGGTCGATCCCGAGATACATGATGCTTCCTCCACGGGCGCGGACAATGCGCCCGGAATGCAGTTAAACCGCCCGATCGAATTTCTTCAAGAGGTAAAATAATTCGCGCCCGCGATGGGCAGCACGCCCTGCACAAAAAATATGCGACAAATCGCATTGCAAAATTTTTGCACAACGAGCTTGCACTTCCACGCCTTTTTTTCCACCATGCAGCGAACGCGGGAACCAACGAATCCGCGCCTATCCTGAGTCGCCTCGCCGGGGAAAGAAATGAACCTGACACCACGGGAAAAGGACAAGCTGCTGATCGCCATGGCGGCAGAAGTTGCGCGAAAGAGGCTGGCGCGCGGCGTCAAGCTCAACCATCCCGAGGCCATAGCGCTGATAACGGACTTTGTTGTTGAGGGCGCGCGCGACGGACGCTCCGTTGCCGACCTGATGGAAGCCGGCGCCCATGTGCTGACACGGGACCAGGTCATGGAAGGCATCCCCGAGATGATCCACGACATACAGGTCGAGGCGACATTTCCGGACGGCACCAAGCTGGTGACCGTGCACGAACCGATCCGCTGACAGGCCCGCCGCCGGCCGAGCAGGCCTTCGAATACGCCCCGCCATGCGGCACATGACATGAAAGGACACCGCCATGAGAAGAATTGCCACCGCCGCCGCCCTGCTCCTCGCCACAGCGGTGCCCGCCTTCGCGCATCTTGATCCGGGCGAGCACGGCTCCATCGCCGCCGGTTTCTCCCATCCGCTCTACGGCGTCGATCACATCCTTGCCATGGTCGCCGTTGGAGTATGGGCGGCGATGATCGGCGGCCGGGCCGTCTGGGCTGCGCCTGTAACCTTCGTGGCGGTAATGGCGGCAGGCTTTGCCGCCTCCTTCGCCGGCGCGCCGCTGCCCTTCGTGGAGCCGGCGATCCTCGCTTCCATCGTCGCGTTCGGCCTGCTGATAGCGCTGGCCGCACCGGTTCCCGTTGAGTTGGTGCTGGTCGTGACCGGATTTTTTGCGCTGTTCCACGGCTATGCGCATGGTTCCGAGCTGGGCGCGGCCGGTGCCCTTCCCTTCGGTGCCGGCTTCATTGCAGCGACAGCCCTGCTACACGCAGTTGGCGCGGGTACGGGTATCGCAATGCTGAAATCGCTGGACAATGCGCATGGACGCCTGGCACTGCGCGTTGCGGGCGGTGCCACGGCCGCATATGGCGTCGCGCTAGCGGTTGCGGGCTAGGAGGCCACCATGATTCCGGGCGAAATCATCACCGAAGAGGGCGAAATCACCCTCAACGAAGGCGCGACCATGGTCACGCTGACCGTCGCCAATACCGGCGACCGACCGGTGCAGGTCGGCTCCCACTACCACTTCTCCGAATGCAATCCGGCACTGTCCTTCGACCGGGAAAAGGCACGCGGAATGCGCCTCGACATCGCCGCCGGCACGGCGGTGCGTTTCGAACCCGGCCAGTCCCGGGATGTGACGTTGGTGCCGCTGCGCGGCGACCGGAAGGTATACGGCTTTCGCAAGGAGATCATGGGAGAACTATGAAGCGTTTCATTTCAGCACTCGGCTTGGTCTGGCTTTCATCTGCCCCGGCCCTCTCGCAGGACTGGGATTGCTCCAATGCCGACGACCTGCCGCAGCAGGGCATGAACTTCTGCGCCCATCAGGATTGGCAGGCCGCGGACAGCGCCCTCAATGCCACCTGGAAGAAGGCCCGCGAATACATGAAGTCCCTCGACGAGGGGAACCGCGAATACTATCCGGACCAGGCGGATGGCGAGGAAAACCTGCTGAAGGCCCAGCGCGCCTGGATCGACTATCGCGACGGCCAATGTGCGGCAGAAGGAGCACAGTTCACCGGCGGCTCGATACAGCCGCTGATCATCAATTCATGCCTTGCCTCGATGACGCGCAAGCGCACCGAGGAACTGCTCCAGCTCATGCAGGAATACTGACCTAAGGACTGTAAAATGCCCGCCAAGATATCCCGTGCCGCCTATGCCGACATGTTCGGGCCGACCACCGGCGACAAGGTCCGCCTCGCCGACACCGAGCTCTTCATCGAGGTCGAGGAGGATCGCACCGTCTATGGCGAGGAAGTGAAATTCGGCGGCGGCAAGGTCATCCGCGACGGCATGGGCCAGAGCCAGGCATCACGCGCCTCGGGGGCGGTCGACACGGTCATCACCAACGCGCTGATCGTCGACCATACCGGCATCTACAAGGCCGATGTCGGCCTGAAGGACGGCCGCATCGCCGCCATCGGCAAGGCCGGCAACCCGGATACGCAGCCGGGAGTGGACATTGTCATCGGCCCGGGCACCGAGGCGATTGCCGGCGAAGGCAAGATCCTGACCGCTGGCGGTTTCGACAGCCACATTCACTACATTTGCCCGCAGCAGATCGAAGAGGCATTGATGAGCGGGCTGACCACCATGCTCGGCGGCGGCACCGGCCCGGCGCACGGCACGCTGGCGACCACCTGCACGCCTGGCTCCTGGCACATCGCCCGCATGATCCAGGCCGCGGACGCATTTCCGATGAACCTCGCCTTTGCGGGCAAGGGCAATGCCTCCCTGCCCGAACCGCTGAAGGAGATGATCCTCGGCGGCGCCTGCGCGCTTAAGCTGCACGAGGACTGGGGCACCACGCCCGCGGCCATCGACAACTGCCTGTCGGTTGCCGACGACTACGACGTTCAGGTGATGATCCACACCGACACGCTCAACGAGTCCGGCTTCGTGGAATCGACCATAGAGGCGATAAGGGGCCGCACCATCCATGCCTTCCACACGGAAGGCGCCGGCGGCGGTCATGCGCCGGACATCATCCGGGTCTGCGGCCTGCCGAATGTCATCCCCTCCTCGACCAATCCGACACGTCCCTACACGACCAACACGGTGGACGAACATCTCGACATGCTGATGGTCTGCCACCATCTCGATGCCAACATCCCTGAAGACGTGTCCTTTGCCGAAAGCCGTATCCGCAAGGAGACCATAGCGGCCGAGGATATTCTTCACGACATGGGTGCCTTCTCGATCATCGCCTCCGACAGCCAGGCGATGGGCCGCGTCGGCGAGGTCATCATCCGCACATGGCAGACCGCCGACAAGATGAAGCGCCAGCGCGGCCGGCTACCGGAGGAAAAGGGGCACAACGACAATTATCGCGTCCGTCGCTACATCGCGAAATACACCATAAACCCGGCCATCGCGCATGGCATGGCAGGGGAAATCGGCTCGATCGAGGCAGGAAAGCGCGCCGACCTCGTGCTCTGGAACCCCGCCTTCTTCGGCGTCAAGCCCGACATGGTCCTGATCGGCGGTTCCATCGCCGCCGCGCCGATGGGAGACCCGAATGCCTCGATTCCCACGCCGCAGCCTGTGCACTACCGATACATGTTCGGCGCCTACGCCAAGGCGCGCACCGCTTCCTCCGTCGTATTCACCTCGAAGGCCGCCATCGAGGATGGCCTTGCCCACCGGCTCGAGACCGACAAGGAACTGGTCGCGGTGGAAAATACCCGCGGCGGCATTTCCAAGGCATCGATGGTGCTGAACGATGCCACGCCCGATATCGAGGTCGACCCGGAGACCTACGAGGTTCGCGCCAACGGGGAATTGCTCACCTGCGAACCCGCCGACACACTGCCGATGGCGCAAAGATACTTCCTGTTCTGACTCCCGCTGCACGGGTACCGCAACGCACCGGATTTTCCATGTGCAATGCAGCAATCCGGCTGGACAAAAATGTACACATGCTGCTAGTTGCGGCCCGAAATTCTCTTGTCGGCGCCGTCCGCATCCTCTTCGTGAACGGTGCCTTCCGCCCGAAAACCGAGACAGATGGAGTGAACCATGATCGGCAGGAAAGTTCCTTTCGTCACCTTCCGCACGCGGGTCCGCGACGAGTCCGTCGGCGGCCCGAATCCGTATCGCTGGGAAGACAAGACCACGGACGACTACTTCAAGGGCAAGCGCGTCGTCCTGTTCTCTCTGCCGGGCGCCTTCACCCCGACCTGCTCGACCTACCAGCTGCCCGACTTCGAGAAGCTGTACGACGAGTTCAAGGCCAAGGGCATCGACGAGATCTACTGCATCTCCGTCAATGACGCCTTCGTCATGAATGCATGGGGCAAGGCGCAGGGCATCGAGAAGGTCGGGCTGATCCCCGACGGGTCCGGAGAATTCACCCGCAAGATGGGCATGCTGGTCCGCAAGGACAATCTCGGCTTCGGCCTGCGCTCCTGGCGCTACGGCGCCGTGATCAACGATGGCGTCGTCGAGAAATGGTTCGAGGAAGAAGGTTTCTCCGACAACTGCGAGACCGATCCCTACGGTGTCTCCTCGCCGCAGAACATTCTCGCCAATCTCGACGAGAAGGAGGCCGTCGCGGCCTGATCGCGCCTCCCGGCACGAAATGTCCCCGGCCCCGGCCTCCCGCCGGGGCTTTTTTTTCGGACGCCCCTCTATTGCCGCGTTCCCGACGGCAAATTGAGCGGGATCAATTTCAACCCCGCCACATTCTGCGAGTTAGTGATTTCAATTCGCAAGACTGGAGGACCTGATGTCTGACATGAAACTCAAGAACAAGGGCTGGCTGGTGATCGCGGACGGCGAAAAGGCGCTGTTCCTCCGCAATGACGGCGACGAGAAGTTCCCCAACCTGACGGTCTTCCGGGAAATCGAACATGAAAATCCGCGAACCGGCGAACAGGGGACGGACAAGCCCGGTCGCCTGAACGATGGCGGAGGCGCTGAAGGCTCCGCCCCGGCAGGTGCCAACGCACACCGCAGCGCGGTCCAGGAAACCGACTGGCACAAGTTGGAAAAGGAAAGGTTTGCCAAGGAATTGGCCGACATTCTTTACAAGCACGCACACAAGGGAAGCTTCAGTGAAATCGTCCTTGTCGCCGCCCCGGGCGTCCTCGGCACCTTGCGCAAGGAACTGCATAAGGAGGTTGCCGACAAGGTCATCGGCGAGGTGGACAAGGATTTGACGGGGCATCCGGTCCACGAGATCGAGAAACTGGTGCTCGCATAGCCCCCGGGATGCGGCTTCCGCTCGCACCCCGCCCCTTCTGGCCGGTGGTCGCCGCTATGCTCGGCGACTGCCGGCCGATGTCCGGAAAGGACGACTGAGCGATTACGAAGGGGCCTGCGGACTGCCTGCCTTCATCCTCCGCGCGACGGCGTCGGTTCCCCCTTGCGCACCCCGTCCTCCCCGCCCCTTTCCGGACAGCGCGGTATTCGGGCAACCGGCCCGGCCCCGCGGCTTCCGGCGCATACGCGACTGCGCCGCGGCCTCCTCCGCCTCGCCCCCCCGAAATTTCATGGCTGCCAGTCGGAAACTGCATTTGTTGCAACGCAGCAAAAACACTATGATCTTCGAAGGCACTACGAGGACAAGGCCAATGGCTGAAAGAAATCACACCCTTATCTCCACGATTGGCAACATGATTGCGGGTGTTGGCGCATCCATCTCCGTCGCCCGCGAAGTGAACCGGATCTACAACACCCCGGAATCGGCCTTCCGCGCCCGCGGCACCACTCGTGACGCGGCGGTTCGCGCTGCGGTCAAGCGGCTCTGAAGCCCGCATGCTCCGGCAGGCACCACATTTCCCGGTTGCCGATTTCCGCGCTGGCACATGACGGATGATCCGATGTAGTATCGCCGCCATGCCGACTGCATCTTCCGTAACCCGTCATTTCGACCATCCCGCAGATACCATCACTCTGGACGAGACCGCGCGCCACCGGCGTCGCGTGAGAATGACCTCCGACAGCGGCATCGATTTCCTGCTCGACCTGGCCGAGGCGCGCCTGCTTCGTCACGGCGACGGCCTCGTGCTCGACGACGGTCGGGTGATCGAGGTCAGGGCCGAACCTGAAGACCTGATGGAGGTTCGAGGCCGCGATGCCCGCCATCTGCTGGCTCTCGCCTGGCAGATCGGAAACCGCCATCTCGCCGCACAGATCCTGCCTGACCGCATCCTCGTTCGCCGCGATCACGTCATCCGCGACATGCTGGAGGGCCTCGGCGCCACCGTCACGGACACGCGGGCACCGTTCGACCCTGAGGGCGGTGCCTATGGCGACGCCCGGGCACCGCACGGCCATGACCGCCATCATGGCCACGAGCATTGAAACCGACATATCCGCAGATACGCCTCATGCATCCACACCTGCTCACCAACTATCTCCTCCTTGGCGCGGCCATCGTGGCGGAGGTGATCGGCACCACCGCGCTGGTGCGCGCGGAGAGTTTTACGCGGCTGTGGCCGAGCCTCATTACCGTCGTCTCCTATTCGGTTTCGTTCTGGCTGCTATCCTTCCCGATCCGCGTAATACCCGCCGGCATTGTCTACGCAATTTGGTCCGGCACCGGCATTGTGCTGATCACGCTTGCCGCCTGGCTGGTTTTCGGACAGCGCCTTGACCTGCCGGCAATATTCGGGCTGGCCCTGATCGTTGCCGGGGTGGTCATCGTGAACCTGTTTTCCGGTTCGGTATCGCACTGATGGACAGCACTGCCGGACTGCTGCGCCTGATGTCCTGGCTCTCGCCGGTATTCCCGACCGGGGGCTATGCCTATTCGAGCGGATTGGAACAGGCGGCGGTGGCCGGAACCGTCATGGACAGGAACACGCTCGGAAACTGGCTCGAATGCCTTCTCCGTGCCGGGCCGCAGTGGAACGACGCGGTGTTCTTTGCCGCCGCCTGGCGTTCTGCCGGCGACGGCGAGGCCGTCTTGTCGATCGCGGAACTGGCGCGCGCGATGACTGGATCCGCCGAACGGCTCCGCGAGACCACGGACCAGGGAAACGGGTTTCTGGAAGCGGCGGAAAGCTGGTTTGAGCAGGACGCGCTGCCCCCGCGCGACACCCCCCTTTGCGCCGCGGTCGGCACGGCCTGCGGATTGCAGGGTATTGCACTCGAGGATGGCCTCGCCGCCTTTCTCCACGCATTCGTCTCCAACCAGTTGCAGGCCGCGATCCGCCTGTCGATCACCGGCCAGCGTGGTGCGGCAAGCCTCCTGGCCGATCTCGAACCGGCAATAGCCGAGACAGCCGCGCATGCCGCATCCTCGACGCTCGATGACCTTGGCACGAGCACGGTTTTGGCCGACATTGCCGCCATGCAACACGAAACGCTCGAACCGAGGCTGTTCCTGTCATGACCCTCTCTCCCAACGGCCCCCTGCGCGTCGGTATCGGCGGCCCGGTTGGCTCGGGCAAGACGACCCTGACCGCAGAACTGTGCAAGGCGATGCGCAACGACTATTCCATCGGCGTCGTCACCAACGACATCTACACCGCCGAGGACGCCGAGGCGCTCGTGCGCATGCAGGCACTTCCCGCCGAGCGGATCGAGGGCGTGGAGACGGGCGGCTGCCCGCACACGGCGATCCGCGAGGATGCATCGATCAACCTGCGCGCCATCGAGCGGCTGCGCGAACGCGTACAGGATCTCGATATCGTCTTCATCGAGTCCGGTGGCGACAACCTTGCAGCCACCTTCTCGCCCGATCTCGCCGACCTGTCCCTCTATGTCGTCTCGGTCTGCCAGGGCGACGACATTCCTCGCAAGGGTGGCCCGGCGATCACCCGCTCCGACCTGCTGATCATCAACAAGACCGATCTCGCCCCTCATGTCGGCGCCGACCTTGACCGCATGCGCGCCGACGCCGAGAAGGGCCGCGCCGGACGGCCGTTCGTCTTTGCCGACCTGCGCCACGGCAAGGGTACGCAGGATATCGTTGAATTCGTGAGAAAGCGGGGCGGACTGTGAGCTTCGAACTCGAAACTTTCCTGCCCTACCGGCTTGACCGCATATCGGATGCCGTCAGCCGGCATTTCCAGCCGGTTTATCGTGACCAGCACGGCATGACGCGCCCGGAATGGAAGGTCTTTGCCCATCTCGGACAGGCGGACAGGACGCTGACTGCCCGCGAGATCGTGCAACGGACCGGCCTGCACAAGACCAAGGTTTCGCGGGCGGTGGCCGCCTTGGAAAGCCGGCGTTGGCTCTGTCGCGACCGCGACGACGCGGACAGACGTATCGAGCATCTCGCCCTGACCGCCCGCGGACGGACGGAGTATGACAAGCTGGTCGGCATCCTGAAGGCGCGGGAAGAGGAAATGCTGGAGCGCCTGAGTGCGGACCAGTTGCAAACCGTTGCGCAGGCAATGTCGATCCTTGAGAAGCTGACGGCCTAGAGAGCCCGGGCACGGCGCGCATCACCTTGGTACAATTATTCGGCGAAAATCATAAGCGGAAGGTCGATTGTCTCCGCACATTTCCGCTAGCTCCTGCTTAGCGTCCTTTTGACCGCGTCCTTCCAGCCGGCATATTTGCGGTCCCGCTCCGCGGCATCCAGTTTCGGCTCGAAGCGTTTCTCCAGCGCCCATGTCTTCGCGAAGCCGCCGCGGTCCGGCCATACACCGGCATGCGACCCGGCAAGCCAGGCCGCACCCAGCGCCGTGGTTTCGAGCACCTGCGGCCGGTCCACCGGCGCGTCGAGAATGTCGGCCAGGCACTGCATGGTCCAGTCCGATGCCACCATGCCGCCGTCCACGCGCAGCGTCGTTCCGGCACCGGCATCCCTGCCCCAGTCCGCGTACATCGCCTCGAGCAGGTCGCGCGTCTGGTAGCAGACGGCTTCCAGCGTCGCCTTCGCGATCTCGTTCGGCCCGGTGCCGCGCGTCAGGCCGAACATCGCACCGCGCGCGTTGGCGTCCCAGTGCGGAGCGCCGAGACCGACAAATGCCGGAACGAGATAGACATCCTGCTCGGGGTCGGCCTTTTCGGCCATCGCGCCGGTTTCAGCAGCGTTCCCGATGATGCCCAGCCCGTCACGCAACCATTGCACCGAAGCGCCTGCCATGAAGATCGAGCCTTCAAGGGCATAGGTTGTTTCACCATTCAGGCGGTAGGCGATCGTCGTCAGCATCCGGTTTTTCGAGCCGACCATGTCGGACCCGGTGTTGAGCAATGCGAAGCAGCCTGTGCCATATGTCGACTTGAACATGCCCGGCTTGAAACAGGCCTGCCCGATGGTCGCCGCCTGCTGGTCGCCGGCGACGCCGCAGACGGGAATTTCCGCGCCGAGGATTTCCGCCTTCGCGGTGCCGAAATCGGCAGCGCAATCGAGCACGTCCGGCAGGATCGATGCAGGGATATTGAGGATCGCCAGCAGGTCGTCGTCCCAGCAGTTCTCTGCAATATTGTAGAGCAGCGTGCGCGATGCATTGGTCGCGTCGGTGACGTGCCGTGCACCGCCCGTAAGGCGCCAGATCAGGAAACTGTCTATGGTCCCGAAAGCGAGATCGCCCGCCTCGGCGCGCCCGCGCAATCCTTCGACATTGTCAAGCAGCCAGGCAATCTTCGTGCCCGAGAAATAAGGATCGAGAAGAAGTCCTGTTTTCGATGTAAAATCAGGCTCGTGGCCCTTATCTTTCAACTCATCGCACAATGGGGCGGTTCGCCGATCCTGCCAGACGATGGCGCGATGCACGGGCTTGCCCGTCGTCCTGTCCCACATGGCGACTGTTTCGCGCTGGTTCGTGATGCCGATAGCCGCGATGTCGGACGGCCGGACCCCGGCACGGTCGATCGCTGTGCGGCAGGTCTCGACCACGCTTTCCCAGATTTCCTCGAGGTCGTGCTCCACCCAGCCGGACTTCGGAAAATGCTGCGAGAACTCCTTCTGCCCCACTCCGGCGATTCGCTGTTCTCCATCGAATACGATGGCTCGCGACGATGTCGTGCCCTGGTCGATCGCCAGAATGTATCCGCCCACGTCCTTATCCTCCCTTCAGCTGGGTTCGGACGTCGATTTGAAGCAGAACGGAGAAGCCGCTTCAACCCGTGCCGGGCGCTTTGCAAACCGGCGTGACGAACATCCTGCTCGTCAGCCGTCGTTGAGCACGATCCTCGCATCGATATCCAGGTCATAGGCGCCGCCCGATGCGGTCCAGTAGTCCAGCACGGTTTTCCGGACGGCCGCCAAGCGACTTTCGACGCGTTCCACGGGCTCGCGATGGGCATGGTATGTCAGCCGCAGGATCGACCGTTCCTGCCCAAGAATCGAAATCAGACGGGCGATCCCGTCGATCGTCCGCTGGTCGGGCCTGCTGCTTTCGTGGAGAAATGCCGCCGCATTGAGATCGAGACGGATGACGCGCGCCGCTGCGGCACCGAAGGCAATGCGCGCGGTTTCGCCGCGCCCGATGCGAACGTGCTCCGGATTGGCGGTCGTCGCGTAATGGCCTTTCGGCAAGGTACGTTCGTCGAGCAGCAACCGCATTTCGACCGAGGCCAGCGGCGACACCGGTTCGCAAGGCGAGACGAAGCGCCCGTCCGGGCCGGTCGTCAGTGTCGGCCCGCCCTCCATAAGCACTCGAACGCCCGGAATCCCTGCCTCGCCCGCATCATGAACGCCATTCCGGTTCCTGTCATCAAACACATGAACGGCAATGCCCCGGCAATTGCTCCTCGAAACACTGCCCGTACCCACAGTTGCCCGCGCCGTCGGTGCAAGCAGCAGCCCGGTACGCGGATCGGAAATCGCGGCATCGTTGACGCGATAGCCATCCGCGACATCCCCCGACACCCTTCCGGCATACCGAATGGTCACACTGCTGGCCGAGGCAACCTGTACCGTGCCGAAATCCAGCCCCCTTCCATCTTCGGACGGAACGGGGCGCGCCTCGCCTTCGGCGCCGGCGTCCGCCACGTATTCGATCCCGTCGCCGAGTTGGGCCGACAGGCGCACCGCCAGTACGCGATCGCTGCGATTGCCGACTGTCAGCGCGTATTCGACAAGCTCTCCCGGTTGCGCCTCCAATCTGGTGGCGGCGTGTGAAAGCGAAATCAGGTGCGGATCGATGCCCTGCAATGGCGGCAACTCCACGCTGGTCTGGGATGACGCCGTCACGCTGCGGCCGCTTCCAAGACCCGACACTGCTGCGCTTGCAATGATAGGACCGGAACGGCGCAATTCGGGAAACGCGATGGGGTAATGCGCCTGGAAGTGCCAGGTTTCGTCGCGGTCGAGCACGCCCGGATTGCTGTCGTCTCCCGCGACGAGACGGGGCGGTTCGACAAGCCCCAGTGCCTCGCCGTCCTGCTCCAATGCAAGCGTCACCGCGATGCCGTCCATGCCTGTATCACCCGTGTTTTCAACCGTGATATCCAGTTGGACCGTATCGCCGACCGACTTGCCGGCCACGCCGTCGCCGTCGTCGTAGCTGCCATCGACCCGCACGGCGAGCGCCGGAGATGCGGGCTCGACCTCGATCGACAACGCGGCGCGGTTCGAGACGATGTTTTCGCCGCGATAGCGGCCTGAGGCGGCGGCGGAGGAGGTTATTTCGGCCCAAGCCGGACCTGCCGAGGCCAGCAACGCAATCGCCGACAGCAAGAACGCGACCAGCCGGCAACGATCCGGTCTGTTCACTCGATCCTGCGAACGGGCCGGCATGGCTTGCCTCCTGCCATGACCTCTACTGCGCCTCGAATTCCGCCTGGGTGACGGTGTGTCGGTAGGTGAACGTCACCGCTCCGCCGGCCCCGAGCAGGTCCCAAACGCCGTTCGGGCCGCTCTCGTCCGCGCTGACGCCAAGCGGATCGGCGACGCTCTCGGTCTCCGCAAACGGCCCCTCGTCGATGCTCGCCGCTTCCGCCGAGTTCAGCAGGACGCCTTCATGCTCGTCGGTGATCGTTATGTCGCTGATCGCGACATTGCCGGAATTCGTCACCGTGTAGGTGTAGGTGACGATATCGCCGGCCTCGAGACCGGCGCCGCGATTGCCCTCGGCCTTCGCAATCGCCGCGCCCTTCGCTATCGTCAACCGCGGATTGGCCGGAACTTGTACCCGATATTCGGCCAATTCGGCCGCGATCTCACCGACAGCCCACCTCGCAGTCGCCGAACCCCGGACCACCAGTCCATCTTCCGTACCGGCAGCGCGGTACACATCCTCGTCGCTCAGCACGTATGTGATGGCGAACTCGCCGGACGCGCCGGGTCCGATCTCTGCCAGTACTTCCGGTTCGATGATAGCGAGACTACTAACGGTGCTCCGGACTCCGCCGACCATGACAACGAAATCTGCGGGCCGCACATCGCTCAACGCGATATTCCCGGTATTGCTCACAGTGGCCGCAATCTTCACCTGGTCTCCGCCATCTGCATTTTGCGGATCCATGCCTCCGGTCACGTCGAGCGCGGCTTCCAACGCTACCGACAGCGCACCGCTTGCCGGTTCTACCGGAAGTTCCAAGAAAGCGGCCTCGGATTGGACCAGATTTTCACCATATTTGCCGCTTGCCATCGCCAAGTTGTCTATTGTCGCCAATGCCTGCCCCGCGGCTGCCAGCGAGATGACAAACGCTCCTGCAATGGCACGCACGAACATGGGGAAATACGCAGCACAAGAATCGGCTTCCAAGAATTTCCCTCTACCCGCCTGTTGCGGCTTCGGATTTTTCGAAATGCCACCCATGACGACATACCCCTGCACTACTACTCGACACCGATATCCGCTCGCAGCGAGCATACCGGCAAGATTTTGCAGGTGTCACGAAAAACCTCGCTCCGACGGGATCGCCGGTTCGGGGTTTCGGTAGTCAGGCTGGCAGGGAGCGTCAGTAACCGTTAGACGGCGACGGCGGCCGTCCCGTCAGAATCGAGGCCGAGAAGCACGCCAATGTCGCCATGCGGACGCGCCAGATCGGCAATCGTATATTTGGCCATCACAGCGAAGAACGCATTGAGCGCCTCGCGCAACGCAGCCGACAACCTGCACATGTCGACCAACGGGCAGCCGGAGACATCCTCGTTGAAGCACTCCGCCATGGAGAAGTTGTCCTCGGTTAGACGGATAACGTCAAGCAGCGTTATCTCCCCGGCAGGACGGGCAAGCCGGATGCCACCGTTGCGACCGCGCACGGTCTCAAGCAGCCCCCCCTCGGTCAAAGGCTGCAGAATCTTGAACAGGAAGGGCTCGGAGACTGTGTAGGCCTTGGCAATATCCGCAACCCGACTGAGTTCGCCGCCATTCGCGGCGCAGTACATCAGGATGCGAAAAGCGTAGTTGGTCTGCTTGGTCAGGCGCATGGCGAATCGTCTCCTAAGGGCACCTATATAGCGCCTTGTTTGGAATCATTCCAGATAACCGAACCCGATTTGTCAACTTTCTTCTTGACAGGAAACGGCGAATGCCACAAGCAAACATGACAATGACTGTCATAATAAACTATCCCAACGGGAGCGTCTCATGAAACCGCGCTTGTCAATTTTCGCCCTCCTTCTCGCCACATCTGCTGCCTTTGCCGGGTCTGCGATTGCAGCGGAGGAGGTCAATCTCTACTCGTCGCGACACTACGACACCGACGAGAAACTCTATTCCGATTTTGAGGAACTGACAGGCATTCGCATCAACCGCATCGAAGGCAATGCGGACGAGTTGATCGAGCGCCTCAAGGCAGAGGGTCGCAACAGCCCAGCCGACGTGCTGCTGACCGTCGATGCCGGGCGCATTTGGCGCGCTGCCGACGCCGATCTGCTTACCCCCGTCGAAAGCGAAATCCTGGAAGAACGCATTCCGGCGGAGCTGCAGCATCCGGACAATCTCTGGTTCGGCTTCTCGACTCGCGCCCGGCTCATCTTCTATGCGAAGGACCGCGTGAACGAGCCGCCTCAAACTTACGCAGAACTCGCTGACCCGAAATACAAGGGGAAGATTTGCATCCGCTCCGGTTCAAATATCTACAACCTCTCCTTGTTGGCCTCACGTATTGCTGAATATGGGCCGGAAGCGGCCGAAGAGTGGGCGGCAGGTCTGAAGGCCAATCTCGCCCGCGAACCGCAGGGCGGTGACACAGACCAATTGCGAGGCCTTGTTTCCGGCGAGTGCGACATTGCGGTCGCCAATTCCTATTACTTCGCACGGGCGCTGCGCACCGAGGTCGAAGGTCTTTCCGATCATGCCGATGGCATTGGCTGGATTTTCCCCGATCAGGACGGCAACGGCACCCACGTCAACGTTTCTGCGGCGGGCGTCCTGGCCAATGCACCCAACCGCGAGAATGCCATCAAGTTTCTGGAATATCTTGCCTCGGATTCGGCGCAGGAATATTTCGCTTCCGGAAATGACGAATACCCGGTCGTCGAAGATGTCGGCCTGTCTGCTTCGGTCACGAAGCTCGGTGAATTCAAACGCGACGACCTGAACCTGTCCGCACTCGGCGAATTCCAGGCCGAAGCTCAGGCGATCTTCAACGCGGTCGGTTTCAAGTAGGGCCACGCTCAGAGGCTGAAGGAGAAGCCCGGCTCACGCCGGGCTTTTTCATGCCTCGATCGGCAGCGGAATTTGCGGTTGAAGCGGCTCCCGCATCTGCTGTGTCCGCGCGATCGTCCTGCAAAGCAATATCACCGGCAAGAGTCCGAAAGCGACGATGACAAGCGATGGCACCGCGGCTTGGGCCAGCCGCTCGTCCGATGCCAGGCGATGCGCCTGCACGGCCAGCGTGTCGAAGTTGAACGGTCGCAGTATCAGCGTTGCCGGCAACTCCTTCATCGTGTCGACAAAGACAATTAGCACGGCTGTCAGGAGGCTGGCGCGCATGAGCGGGAGGTGCACCCTCACAAGCATCACAAGCGTCGTGGCGCCCAGCGTTCGCGCCACCGCATCGACATTCGGCCTGATCTGGCTCATGCCCGTGTCGAAGGAGGACAGGGCCGCGGCCATGAAGCGGACGATATAGGTCATGACAAGAAGCGCGATCGAGCCGGTGAAGACGAGGCCGGTCGAGATGTCGAAATGCTCACGCATGAACGCGTCCACCGCATTGTCCAGGCGGGCGAACGGCACCAGCAACCCGACGGCGATGACCGAGCCGGGAAGCGCATAGCCGATGCCCGACAGCGTCTTGGTGATCGTCGCCGCCTTGCCCGGAGCCAGCCGCACCCGGTAGCCGACGATCACCGCGCCGACCACGGTCAGCACCGCCGCAATGGCCGCCAGGGTGAGCGAGTTCTGCACGAAACCGATATAGCGGGGCGCAAACGGGTTCTGGCCCGACGAAATCGCCATTTCCAGGAGCACGACGATCGGGATGACGAATCCGGCCAGCACGGGAACGAGACAGGCGAAAATGGCCGCGATCGCCCGCCAGCCGGAAAGACGGTGCACGGTCATGGCCTCTATCCGGTTGCCGGCCTGGTGATGTTTCGCCCCGCCGCGCTGCCGGGCCTCCAGCACGACGAGAAAGAGTGCCGTCAGCATCAGGCAGAACGCAAGCTGGGAAGCGGCCGCCCGGTCGCCCATCGAGAACCATGCCTGGTAGATACCGGTGGCGAAGGTCTGCACGCCGAAATGCGCCACCGTCCCGTAATCGGCAATGGTTTCCATGAGCGCCAGGATCGTGCCCCCGGCGATTGCCGGCCGCGCCACCGGAAGGCTCACGCGGAAGAAGGCGCTCCAAGGCCCGTGGCCCATCGTGCGCGCCGCGAAGTAGGCCGTCGGCGACTGGCGCAGAAAGGCGGCACGGACAAGAAGGTAGACGTAGGGGTAAAGCACGAAAATCAGCATCAGGGCGGCGCCCGGAAGCGAGCGGATCTCGGGAAACCAGTAGTCGCGCGGTCCCCAGCCGGTCACAGCCCGCAGGGCCGTCTGCACCGCCCCGGGATGATCGAGCAGATCGGTATAGGCATAGGCGAGCACATAGGCGGGAAAGGCGAGCGGCAGCGCCAGCACGATCTCCAGCACCCGGCTGCCGGGAAAGCGGCACATCGTCACGAGCCAGGCCGCCCCCGTTCCGATTGCCGCGGTGCCGATGGCAACCATCAGGGAAAGCTGTATTGTGTTCCATATATAGCGCGGCAGGACCGTGTCCCACAGCGCGGACCATGTCTCGAATGTGCCCCCTACAGCAGCCACACCTACGGCGGTGATCGGGATGATGCACAACCCGGCTCCGACCCAGGCAAGCGATTTCAGCGGAAAATGGAACACGGTTGGCGCCTTCGCGCATTCAAGACGGACTTGCGCGGTTCGGAGTATGGCAAACGGGTTTCTGCGTCAATTGCGCACCGCCCGACTATGACGCGCTTCGATGTCGCGTTTGGACATGCCGATTTCTCAATTCGGCATGGGCAAAGCCGGCCTGCTTCAACAAGATCGCTTTTCACGCGAACGCGGCTAGCAGGGGGAGACCGGCATGGATCAGCGCCCGGTGGATGACGATCTGTCATGCGTCCTTGAACCGCTGGAGGCAGCGCGCGGGCTTTCGAACCGGCATTATGTCGATCCGGACTGGTATGAAACCGAAAAGCAAAGCCTCTTCTTCGACAACTGGACCGGGATCGGCTTTGCCAGGGATGTGCCGGAGAACAGCGACGCCAAGCCGATAGACTTCCTCGGGCAGCCGCTTGTGATTATCCGCGGACGCGATGGCGAGATTCGCGTCTTCCAGAACATCTGCCGCCATCGCGGCATGATCCTTGTCAGGGAACCGGGCCGCATTCGCGGCGCCATACGCTGTCCCTATCATTCCTGGTGCTACGATCTCGACGGCACGCTGAAGGCAACACCGCACGTCGGCGGGCCCGGCCGCAACATCCACGATGCGATCCGCCGCGACGAACTTGGCCTGTTCGAGGTCCGCTCGCATGTCTGGCGCGACGTCGTGTTCGTCAACATCTCCGGCGAGGCCCCGCCCTTCGAGGAAGCGCATGCCAAGGCCATCGGTCGCTGGCAGGAGTTCGAGACGCCGCTTTTCCATTCCGGTGCCGACTCGTGCTTCACGCTGGAAGCGGCAACGAACTGGAAGCTCGCGGTCGAGAACTATTGCGAGAGCTATCACCTTCCCTGGGTTCATCCGGGCCTGAACAGCTATTCGCGCCTCGAGGACCACTACCATATCGAGGAGCCGGGCTTCTTTTCCGGGCAGGGAACGAGGGTCTATCGCAGGCTTCAGGGAGATTGCGGCGAAACCTTTCCGGACGCTCCGGGTCTGGACGACAGATGGGAAACGGCAGCGGAATACATCGCGCTCTATCCGAACGTCCTGCTCGGCGTTCATCGTGACCACTCATTCGCGATCGTGCTGCAGCCGGACGGCCCGGACACCACCGTCGAGCATGTCGGGATATACTACCATGCGCAGAGCGCGATGACGCCGGATTACGCGGCCCTGCGCGAGCGGAACACGAAGCTCTGGAAGACGGTATTCGAGGAGGACATCTTCGTTGTCGAGGGCATGCAACGAGGCAGGCATGCGGTGCATTTCGACGGCGGTCGATTCTCGCCTGCGATGGACGGCCCGACGCACCTGTTTCACCAATGGGTCGCCACCCGGCTCGCACACCGATGAACGCGAAACATTCGCCGAATGCAGCGGAACAGGCGGTGAGCGCGGCACATGCCGCGAATGATCGCGCCGAACTGGCCCGTCTTTACGGGGAGGCTGCAGACCGGTTTGCCGCGGAGGGTGACGTCGACAGGGCCTGCTTCTTCTACACCCACGCATTCGTACATGCGCTCGAAGATGGCGCTCCCAGCGCCATTCACTATGAGCGCATACTCAGGAAATACGGTCGACAGTAGCGGTCAGGCCGATCGCCGCCGCTTGCCGGATGCGATCGGGAAAAGCGAGTGCACCTCGAACGGTGCGCCCGGCTCACGCTCCACGAACACCGCCAGGTGGTCGACCGCCAGCGGCCCTTCCAGCACAGCATTGAAGTGGCGTTCAAGCGCCGACCGGATTCGCGGCCGGTCCGCCGGGTCCACATGGCCGGTCAGGGTCATGTGAAAGCGGAAATCATCGAATACGTAGGGATACCCCCAGTTCTGCAGGTTTCGAAGCTGAGACCGCGTTAGCATCTCCGGATTGCGCCGTTGAAACTCCGCTTCAGTAAGCGGCGCGCGCATCTTGTCGAAGAACGCGACAACACGGGCGGCAAAATCGTTCAGCGCGGTGTTGGGTTGCTCCGGAACCACCGCGAAGAATCCCCCCAGCCTGGATATCGTCGCACGTGGCACGATTACCGGGTCGCTTTCCCGGCTGAAGCGTTCGGCCATCGAGAGAAGCTCGTCCTCGCTCACGCCATCCGCGAGCCTGAACGGCGCCTTCAGCGTGGCGTGAAAGCCGTAGCGCCGAGGCACGGCGGTGAAATAGGCAATCTCGCCGAGCGCCAGCCCCGTCCCTTCGACATGTGGCAGGCTGAGACCGGAAAAGGCGTCGCGGCCAAGCCAGGTCGAGGCGGCCCGGGCAAGTTCATGATCGCGCGGCGGCGTGAAATAGATGGCGTAGCGCATGATGACGAATCACGGTTCTCGACAGGTTTGCCCCTGCTACGCCCTGCTTGTGACAACCATGCGAAAAAGGAAAGCGGATTCTATCGGCACGACCATGCCGCCATACCGGAAGTTGCCGGAAATCCGTTGCTCAGGCGGCGTACGCTGCGTACTCCGTGACTGCCGGCCGGTCGCCTTCGACAAGTCGGTCTTCGATATCCTCGATGATTGCCGGGAGCTCCGCGACGGATCCGATCACGTAGTCCGCTCCGGCATCCGTCAGCCGCTTGGCTGCCGCATTCACCAGTTCCAGCCTTTCCCCCGCCGGCAGCACCCTGAACGCATTTTCATCGAGTCCGAGTTCGTTCCCCGTCTCGCTGATGCCGACGGTCCAGCAGCCGGCAGCCTTCCCTTCCATCAATCCGGGCACGGTATCGTCGACCTTGACAACCGTTGATGCAGGATAGACGCCGAGCGTTACCATGGCATGATACATGGCCAAGGGCGACGGTCGCGCTTCGGGAACGTCGTCGGCGCAGACCAGTACATCGGTTTCAAGGCCCTGGGCGCGTGCGGCGGCAATAGCGTGCTCCATGATGTCGCGCGAATAGCCGGTCGTGGAACCGATCAGCACACCCCGCGCACGCAAAAAGCCGAACGTCATGAGAACTCCGTCGATCAGCTTCCCGCGCTCGCTGGCCATGCGGCGATTGACCTCTCGGTAGGTCGCATGGATGCGTTCCGCATCGCTCTCGCCGAAAATCGTTCCGGCGTGAGCGTCTTCCCAGGCGCGCGCAACGCTCTCCCTCGTTGCGAGACTGCGTATGTGATCGGGCCTGGCCAGCCCCATGTGGGCGCGCACGTCCCTGGCAGTCACGGGAACGCCCTCCTCGGCAAAGACCTGTTGCATCGAGAGAACCGGCGCAAGCGCACCGAAATCCACCAGCGTTCCAGCCCAACCGAATATGACCGCCCTCACCTGCATGCCCGACCGACCGTACCCTTCTCCCGAACAGCCTATTGTACCGCGACAGATGACAGTCATACGACAGTTGAAATCCCGACGCGGAAAACCGATAAATGCCCGCCTCCAAAACGTCGGTTGTCCCGGACAGGGTCGGCCACCTACCCGCAGCCTCGGAGCAGACATGACGCGAATCGCATCCATCGGTGAATGCATGATCGAACTTTCCGGACGCGATGGCGCGACCTGGAAACAGGGATTTGCGGGCGACACCCTCAATACCCTTTGGTATCTGCGCGCCCTGTTGCCGGAAGACATTGCGACCGACTATGTGACCGCGTTCGGAGACGACCCGTTCTCGCAGGAACAGATCGCGTTTCTGAGCGGCAACGGAATCGGCATCTCGCACAGCCCCGTCATCCCCGGCAAGGCGCCGGGCCTGTATGCGGTTTCGCTCGACGACAAGGGCGAACGTTCCTTCACCTATTGGCGCAGCGATGCCGCCGCGCGCCGCCTCGCCGACGACCGGGATGCGCTGGCGGCCAGCCTGTCCGATGCCGGCCTCGTATACTTCTCCGGCATTACCCTCGCCATTCTCGACGAAGATGCGCGATCCGCCATGCTGGCGATCGTGGAAAAGGCCCGCGAAGCGGACACGGCAATCGCATTCGACCCGAATTACCGGCCCCGCCTCTGGCCCAATCGCGACGCCGCCCGGGCGGCTGTGAACGCCGGCTACCGCGCTGCGACGATCGTCCTGCCCACGTTCGACGACGAGCAGGCGCTGTTCGACGACGAGAGCCCCGCCGATACCGTGGAACGGATCCGCCAGCATGGCCCGGGAGAAATCGTGGTGAAGTCCGGCGGCAAGGATGCCCTCGTGGCCGTCGGCATGGCGGCCCATCCGGTCGCACCGCCCCAGCCGGTTGAACCGCTGGACACCACCGGCGCCGGCGACAGCTTCAACGGTGCCTACCTGGCTGCCCGTCTTTCCGGGCGCACGCCGCAGGAGGCCGCCCTTTTCGCCCATTCCGTTGCCGGTCGCGTTATCCGCCACCACGGCGCGCTGGTCCCGATGGAAGGATTCTCCGATCTGCGTTTTCCGGGCGACATCCTGTCCGGTCAGGCCTTCGAAAAGATGTAGATCGTGCGCTGCGCCTGTACCTCGCCCGGATTGAGGGTCGCACTCGGATAGTCGGGACGGTTGGGAGCGTCCGGCCAGGCCTGCGCTTCAAGGCACAGTCCGGCGTGATGACCGTAGCGTCGTCCGCCCAGTCCGGGCACCGTCATGGCCATGCCCGGCGCAGTGAACAATTGCAGGCCGGGCTCGGTGGTAAGCACCTTCATCAACACCGAAGTGCGCGGCGACCACAGCTGCGCGACCTCGCGTACCCGCCCGTTGCCGCCGAGGCAGAAATTGTGGTCGTAGGCCGCCGCCGGATCGGATGCGGTGATCGGTTTCATCTCCCTGAAATCGAATTTTGTCCCGGCAACGGGCTGCGGCGGACCGACCGGGATCAACGTGTTGTCCACCGGCAAATAGCTGTCCGCCGCAATCATGAGCTCGTGCCCGGTGACCGGACCGGCTCCGCCGTTCTCCAGGTTGAAATAGCTGTGATGCGCCATGGAACAAACGGTCGGGGCATCGGCTTCCGCGGTAAGGATGACACGCAGCTCCCCCCGGTCCGCCACCTCGTACCGGCAGCGCGCGATGAGGTGGCCGGGGAACCCCATGTCGCCGTCCGCGCTTTCGATCCGCATGACGACGTGGCTCTCCCCGGCATCCTCGATGGTCCACAGCCGCTCCGAAAAGCCTTTCCGGCCGCCATGAAGGCAATGCCCGTGATCGTTCTTGTCGACGTGGTAGCCGACCCCGTTCAGGACGAAATGCCCGCCCGCGATGCGATTGGCGAAACGTCCCACGGTCGCGCCGAAATAGGGCGAATGGAACTCGTAATCCCTCAGTCTCTCGAACCCGAGAACCAGCGGCGCGTCATGCCCCTCCAGCCTCAGGTCCTGTATCGCGGCGCCGCGCGTTATGATTTTCGCGGTCAGCCCGCCCCCCGATATCGTCACCCGCTCGACCGTTTCGCCGGATGCCAGTTCTCCCCATTCTTCCATGCGTGGCTCCTGTCCTGCGTCCTTGCCGAGTGTCTCGCGGCATTCCCTGCCGTGCATCCCCGCTTTTCACACGCAACGGTTGCGCAGACGGGAAAGACAACGGCCTTTCCCTTGGCGTACAAACACGCTAGAGAGCGCGCAAGACACTGAATGTTTGATTTGATGCATCATCGGTCCGCCTGGTGATGCACGAGCATACGAAGGACTGAAGCGTGGCAACCACATTCGAAAAAGTCGCCGACATCATCGCGGAAACGAGCGAAATCGAGCGCGAGTCGATCACCCCGGAAAGCCACACGATCGACGATCTCGGCATCGACAGCCTCGATTTTCTCGACATCGTTTTCGCGATCGACAAGGAATTCGGCATCAAGATCCCGCTCGAGCAGTGGACGCAGGACGTCAACGACGGCAAGGTGGCAACCGAGGAATACTTCGTGCTGAAGAACCTCTGCGCCAAGATCGACGGTCTCGTCGCGGCGAAGCAGGGCTGAACGCCCGGCCCCAATACGGAAAAGCACTGCCTAGATGCCCAATCCAAACGACGTCGTCATAACGGGAATCGGCATTCTGTCCTCGCTCGGCGAAGGCGCGGAAGAGAACTGGTCCGCCCTGCTCGGATTTGAAGCCCCGGTGCTCGACAGCGAACGTTTCGCTCCCTACACCATTCACCCGCTGGCCGACGTCGACTGGTCGCAGCAGATTGCGCGTCGCGGCGATCAGCGCCAGATGGAAGCCTGGCAGCGCATCGGCACCTATACCGCCGGCCTCGCGCTCGAGGATGCCGGCATAAAGGGCGACGAAGCCCTGTGCGCCTCGATGGACATGATCGTCGCCGCCTCGGGCGGCGAGCGGGACGTCGACGTTGACACGATGATCCTGTCGCGGGTCGCCGAGGGCGCGGTCGATCCGGGGATTGCGATCAACGAGGTGCTGACGACGGAACTTCGCCCGACTCTTTTCCTGGCCCAGCTTTCCAACCTGCTGGCGGGAAACATCTCCATTGTCCACAAGGTGACCGGATCGTCACGCACCTTCATGGGCGAGGAAGGTTCGGGCATCTCCGCGGTCCAGACGGCGGCGGCCCGCATCCGCTCCGGCCAGAGCACCCATGCGCTGGTGGGTGGCGCCTACAATACCGAGCATCCGGACATGCTGCTGGGCTACGAGCTTGGCCATCACCTGTCGCGCGGAGGCTGGGCGCCGGTGTGGGATCGCGAGACACTGGAAGGCGGAGGCATCGTCAGCGGCTCCGGCGGCGCATTCCTCGTGCTGGAAAGCCGGGAACATGCCGAAGGACGCGGCGCGACCATCCATGCCGAACTCGGCCCGGTCGTTGCAGACCAGGGGCCCGTCGCCGCGGAACAGACCCGGAAGCGGCTTGAGAGGCTCGCCGGCGAAGCAGGCCTCGCGGATGTCGGCATGGTCGTTTCCTCCGCTTCCGGCGGTCACGCGCGGACGGCCGACGAGAAGGCGTTCCTCCAGGCGGGTGTCCCGGGCGTCCCGGTGCGCGGCATCACCAGCGCCTTCGGCCACATGCGCGACGCGCAGTTCCCGCTCGCGGTGGCCGTCGCCGCGCTGTCGCTCGGCCGCGGCGAGGCGCTGCCTCCGCTCGGCTCCCCGTTCGAGGCCGTGTCCGACATGCCCTCCTCGATCGGCGTGCTTACCGTTGGCTTCAATGCCGGCGAAGGCATGGCCGTCATATCGAGACCGGAAGGAGCATGACCATGAGCTATCTCGATCATGCCGGAAGGCCGGTTATAGCCATCACCGGCGCGGGCGTCGTTTCCCCGCTGGGCGCCGGCAAGGACGAAAACTGGGAAAAGCTGACGGCGGGCCGTTCCGGCATTCACCGGATCACGCGCTTTCCGACCGAGCACCTTCGCACCACCATCGCCGGCACCGTGGACTTCATGACGCCGGTCGAGGCCGGGTCCGCTGCCCTGACCTACGCGCTGGCGGAGGCTGCCGCGCTGGAGGCGATCGGCGAGGCCGGCTTGCCCGGGAACGACTTCGGCGGCCCGCTTTTCCTTGCCGCTCCGCCTGTGGAACTCGAATGGTGGCAGCGCCTGGAACTCGACGCGGCCGCACGTGCAAGCGACGACGGAAAGGCGGGGTACGACCGCCTGCTTCGTGCCGCGCGAAGCCGGGACAATCCCGATTTCTTCCGTGCGACACAATTCGGCACCGTCGGCCAGAAGCTCCAGGAGCGGATCGGCACGCGCGGGCTGCCCGTCACGCTGTCGACCGCCTGCGCTTCCGGCGCCACCGCGATCCAGCTCGGCGTCGAGGCCATCCGCCGCGGCGAGGCTGACCGGGTGATCTCGGTGGGCACCGACGGTTCGGTCACCGCCGAGGCGCTGGTCCGCTTCTCGCTGCTGTCGGCCCTGTCGACCCAGAACGACGAACCGGAGAAGGCGTCGAAGCCCTTCTCGAAGGACCGTGACGGCTTCGTCATGGCCGAGGGCGCGGGCGCCCTGGTGCTGGAATCGCTGGAAAGCGCGAAGGCGCGCGGCGCCACCATTCTCGGCATTCTCGAGGGTTGCGGCGAACGCGCGGACGACTTCCACCGCACCCGTTCCAAGCCGGACGGATCGCCGGCCATCGCCGCCGTACGCGCCGCGCTCGACGATGCAGGGCTGTCGACGGAAGACATCGACTATGTCAACGCCCACGGCACCTCGACGCCGGAGAACGACAAGATGGAATACCTGTCGTTGTCCACCGTATTCGGCGAGCGAATGGCCTCCGTTCCCATCTCTTCCAACAAGTCGATGATCGGCCACACGCTGACTGCGGCAGGGGCCATCGAGGCAGTGTTCTCGCTCCTTTCTATCCGCGAAGGCACCCTGCCCCCGACCATAAACCACGTCAATCCGGATCCCGCGATCGAACTCGATGTCGTGCCCAACGTGGCCCGCAATGCCGATGTAAGGCGCGTGCTGTCCAACTCCTTCGGTTTCGGCGGCCAGAACACCTGCCTTGTCATCGCGGCGGAACCCGCTTAAGGCCACCTACCAACCGGATTTCGAGAAGGAAGAGCCATGCGCGCGCTGCAGCTCGTGGAAGACCGCAAACTCGTTGAGGTGGATCTGCCTGCCCCTCCTCCTCCAGGCCATGGCGAGGTAACAGTGCGCATCGCCAAGGTCGCGCTCAATCACATCGACGTGTGGGGCTGGCGCGGCATGGCCTTCGCGAAGCGCAAGATGCCGCTCGTCATCGGCGCTGAAGCCGCCGGCCATGTCGAGGCTGTGGGCCCCGGCGTTGCCGGCATCAATCCCGGCCAGCTCGTCTCCATATTCGGCGCGCAGACATGTGGCCTTTGCGGCCCCTGCTCCGAGGGCCGAGACAATCTGTGCGAGAACGTCGCAGGCGTGCACGGGTTTCACCTCGACGGCTTCGCCCAGGAGCTGATCAACCTGCCGGCGCGCAACCTCATACCGGCCCCTCCGGGCGTCGACGCCACCGGCGCCGCGCTCGCCCCGATCACCTTCGGCACCGTCGAGCACATGCTTTTCGACAATGCCGCGCTCCAGCCCGGCGAGACGGTACTCGTTCACGCGGGCGGATCGGGAATCGGCTCAGCAGCCATCCAGTTGGCCAAGAAGATGGGCTGCACGGTCATCACCACGGTCGGCTCGGATGCCAAGATCGAACCCGCGAAGGCACTGGGCGCCGATCATGTAATAAATTACCGTGAGGACCGCTTCGAGGGAGTGGTCCGCAAGCTTACGAAGAAGAAGGGCGTTGACGTCGTTTTCGAGCATGTCGGTGCCGACACCTGGGCAGGATCGATGCTGTCTCTGAAGCGCGGCGGCCGCCTCGTCACCTGCGGCTCGACATCGGGCGTTTCCACCAACATGAACCTGATGATGCTGTTCCAGCAACAGTTCCGCATCATTGGCTCCTTCGGTTGCCGGATGGAGAACATGGCCGATGCGATGCAGAAAATGGCACGTGGCCTCGTCCGCCCGGTGGTCGACACCGAGGTCGATTTCGACGGTATCGACAAGGCACTGGAGCGCATGGAAACCCGCGACGTGTTCGGCAAGATCATCCTCAACGTAGGTTGACGGAACGCGTCATGCCCCAGCCGATACTGCGCCTGCTTAAGCACACGTCCCGGCTGCGCCTGTGGCTGGTCGCGCAGCTGACGTTCTCCCTGCTCGCACTGGCTCGACTCCTGCCTGCACGCACCGCCATCGAACTCGCCGCCGCGCTCGGACAAGCGCTTGGCCCGTTTTCCTCGCGCCACCGGATCGCACTCGACAATCTGCGCGCCGCCTTTCCCGAAAAGAACGAGGAGGAACGCCAGCAGATCGCGCGGCAAATGTGGCGCAACATGTTCCGCCTCGGTGCCGAGTATGTCTACCTCGAGCAACTGTTCGATTTCGACCCCGACGCCGACGAGCCGGGCTTGATCGAGGTGAAGGGCGAGGACATCTTCCGCCGCCTGCAGGCCGAAAACGCGTCCTGCATATTCTTCACTGCCCATACCGGAAATTTCGAGTTGCTGCCGGTCTGCGCCGCAACATTCGGCCTGAACGTGACCGCCCTCTTCCGTCCACCCAACAACCCATACATCGCCAAGCGCCTTCTTTCCGCGCGCCGCACGGCCATGGGGCACCTGGTACCCTCCAAGGCCGGAGCAGCCTGGGGCCTCGCCAAGGCGCTTGAAGACGGAGGGTCGGTCGGCGTGCTGGTCGACCAGAAGTTTCATCGCGGCATGCTCGGCACCTTCTTCGGACGGCCGGTGAAGACCAATCCGCTGCTGCCGAAGCTCGCGCGACAGTTCGAACGACCGGTTCACCCCGCACGTTGCGTCCGGCTTCCCGGCGGCCGGTTCCGTCTCGAACTGGAAGAGGCTATCGAACTGCCCCGCACCGATGACGGCGAGATAGATATCGCCGCCTCCGCGCAAATGCTCAACGACATCGTGGAGCGCTGGGTACGCGAATACCCCGACCAATGGATGTGGTTCCACCGCCGCTGGGATATCGGCAAACCGTAACGTGCCCGCCGGCACCAGACGGACACCGGACGCGACGCAAGTCTGCCGCGCCCGGAATTCCGGGTATCAGTTGGTGATCACCACCTTCATGTTCCGCGGACCGATCTTCCGCGTCAGGTTGTAGAGCTTGCGCGCGTTTTCCGTACGCAGGCGAATGCACCCATGCGAGGCAGGCCTGCCAAGCTTGCTCACCGAGTTCGTGCCATGGATGGCGTAGCCACCATAGAAGAAGATCGAATACGGCATCGGCGACATGTCATACTTTCGCGAGTGCCACATCTCGTGCATTCGCGTCGGTTTCCACTGGCCCGTTGGCGTGCGGTATCCCGGGCGCGCCGTCGAAACCTTCCAGTTGTACAGCACCCTGCCGTCCTTCTTGACGGTCATGGTCTGGCTCGAAATGTCCACATGGGCGACCAGCCGGTTAGCCAGGCTTGTCGTCGCCCCGGAAACGAATACCGTCGCCGCGAGAACGATTGTTGCAAACACGCGTTTCATTCCGGCTACTCCTCTGCTTCGAGACCGTCCGTCGTTCATGATGACGGCATCTCGCCTTGCCCCTGGGACAAGATTGTCACACCGAACGTAACGAGTTGTTACCACGCGTGATGTGAGGCATCGCACACCGACAACCCGGCGCACGGCAAACCGGCGGCTACCGCCAAGATGACGAGTTTCGCGAATGAAAAGGCCGCGGGCCAAGCCCCGCGGCCATCCGATCAATCCAATGCCGGAACCGGCCGTTGTGATCAGTACATGAAGTTGTTCATCCGCGGCGTATCCATGGTGGCGCCATGGCGGTCTTCCTCGAGGAGCGTCCGCGAGCCGAAACTCAAACGCAGACCCACAGCATATTTGTGTGTATCGAGTTCGATACCGAGATCATCCGTCATGTGATCGAATTGATAACGCCCGAACAGCGAGACCGGCGTGTTTTCGAACCTGTATGCAACCTCGGCTCCGTACGTCACCGTATTCAGCCGACCGAACGAATTGCCCATGTCCCGGTAGCCGACCTCTCCCTCGAAACGCAGGTTATCGGTTGCGAAATAGCGTGCCATTCCGCGCACGCCCCAGAAATCCATATCGAGGGCCGTAGCGCCGAACGACTGTCGACCTGTATAGGCTTGACCATAGAGCGTGACCCTGTCGAGATAGGCCTGCCCCTCCAGGCCGAAACTATACCTCGGGTTATCATCGAACGGCCCGACCTCGTCGAAACGTTCGATCCTTGCAAACCCGCCGGCGGCGAAAGTCGACGGATCCCGCCAGTAGACATGCACTGCGGCCCCGTAATTCTTGATGGCCGACATGGCGGGAGGGCTTACGGCATCCACAAACAGATCGCCCTGCGCATTCCATCTCTGATGGAAATTGCAATTCGCGCGTATATCGCCGCCATGGGACTTGGCCTCGGCGCGACCGATACCATCGTCCACGGCCAGTTCGCCGTAATACGCTTCAACATGGCCGGAACATGTAATGGCGGACGAATTATCAATATTCGCAACTTGATCAGTTGCATATGCCGGAACGGCGGAAGCAGCTATTATCGCAACGACAAGGTGGGCTTTCAAGATCGACCTCCTCGGTAGGCAGGGAAGACTTCCACTGCCAAGTAAACAACCAACGATGTCCTTGATGCCCCGCGCCCATATAGCACTGCACCTACCGCGGATAAACCCGGGGTTGCATTCGCAGTGTGATGTTCTTCACATTGATGCGGATTTGCAACACTGGGTTGAGTAAGCCCGTGACGACGGACACATCTTGCGGCAGGGAGCGTTTTGGTCCTCAATGACCGGATGGACCGGATGCTGGAATCGATTGCCGCTCGCAGGAGAGACCTTGCCGAACTGACGCGCGACCTCGTCCGGTTCCCCACGGTCAATCCACCCGGAGACGCCTACGGTCCCTGCGCGGCATTCATCGGCGAACGGTTGAAGAAGTCCGGTTTTGCGGTCGAGTATGTCCGCGGCGAAGGTGAGCCGGGCGATACCGACCGCTATCCGCGCATCAATGTCGTCGCACGTCGGGAAGGCACCTCCCCCGGTTCCTGCGTGCATTTCAACTCGCATATTGACGTCGTTGAGCCCGGAGAAGGCTGGACCATGGACCCGTTCGAGGGAGTGATTCGCGACGGACGGGTCTACGGTCGCGGCGCCTGCGACATGAAGGGCGGCCTCGCCGCGTCCATCATCGCGGTCGAGACCTTCATCGAAGCATATCCGGACCATCCCGGCGCGATCGAGATTTCCGGCACGGTAGACGAGGAATCAGGAGGTTTCGGAGGCGTCGCCTACCTAGCGGCAAAAGGATACTTCTCGCACCCCCGCGTCGATCACGTCATCATTCCCGAACCACTCAACAAGGATCGCGTCTGCCTCGGCCATCGCGGCGTCTGGTGGGCGGAAATCGAGACCAAGGGCGAGATCGCCCATGGCTCGATGCCGTTCCTCGGCGATTGCGCGATACGCCACATGGGCGCCCTTCTCGCGGCTTTCGAGGAGAAGCTGTTCCCGGCCCTCGACCGCAGGCAGACCCGCATGCCTGTCGTTCCGGAAGGAGCGCGCCGTTCCACCATGAACATCAATTCCGTACGCGGCGGCCAGGCAGACGACTTTACCGGCCTGCCCTCGCCCAACGTGCCGGACTCCTGCAAGCTCACGATCGACCGCCGGTTCCTGCTCGAGGAGGCAATAGCCGACGTCAAGGGCGAGGTTGTCGGGATCCTCGACGACCTGAAGGCGCAGCGGCCGAATTTCGACTACGAGATACGTGACATCATGGAGGTGATGCCGCTGATGACCGAAAAGGACGCGCCGGTTGCGAGCGCCGTCGCCCATGGCATTCGGCAGATTTTCGATCGTGAGCCTGACTACGTCATCTCGCCCGGCACCTATGACCAGAAGCACATAGCGCGCCTTGGTCATCTATACGACTGCGTCGCCTACGGCCCCGGCGTTCTGGATCTTGCCCACCGCCCCGACGAATGGGTCGGCATCGAGGACATGGTCCAGTCGGCGCAGGTGATGGCATTGGCGCTGGAAAAGTTGCTGTATGCCGGCTCCTGAGCCCCTGAAATTCACGCATTCTTGAGAATTCTCTCCCAAGGTAGGACCAGCGTCAGCTCGCCGGCCGATCCTTGAGGCCAGCGTCGCAGTCACCATGACGGTGACAGAACGGGCCCCGGCACGGGCCGCCGACACGATGTCCCCCCTTCTGAATGTCTCCATGCGAGTTCCGCAATGCCTTTCCGGAAACTGATTGCCCGTCTCTCCATACAGTCAAAGGTCCTTGTGTTCATTGTCCCGCTGATCGGCGGAATTATCAGTCTGGCCCTGATAAACCAGTATTCGGGCGCGATGCTCAGCCGGGGGTTGGGGGGAACCAGCGCAAGCATCGTATCGCTCTCCGGATTCAAGAGCGCCTATTCTGAAATGAACGCTTTTCTCGCGACGGCGACCGAAGAACGTCGCGACGTTGTCATGAAACGTCTCGAGAACCAGATCGCGCGCCTGACCGACAGCATGCGGTTCGCCAGCACCGATGCCGAGCGGACCGCGCTGGAAGCGGCCCGCAAGACGGTGACGGAGTTGCAGGCGCAGACCTCGGAACTTTGGAACATCCACGAAACGGAACGCCAGCTCAGCGAGTCGATCGAGAATGACGTGGCGCAGATGATCGGAGCCCGCCTCCTTCTCGTGAGCAACACGGTCCGCGTTCAGCGCGAGACCAAGAAGATCGAAAAGCAGGCCAGAACGCTTTTGCTCACCGCCAACGATCTGTTCGAGGGCGCTGAGCTGATCACCGGATATGCCAGCGAACTGAACATGGTGGATGGTCCGCGGGCGATGCTGGACCTCGTCGGGCAACGCAGCGGCGACTATGAAAAGGCCCTGGAAAGCCTTCAGTCCGCCATACCGGAAGACAGGCAGGCGCTGAAGGAAACGATAACCGAAAATCTTGCAGCGATCATCGAGCTGGGCAAGAGCCGCGTGGCCAACGATGCGGTCGTCGTGCAGATCCAGCGCCACGCGAATGACTTGCAGCATGGCGGGACACAACTTCGCGGCATTGCGTTGGAATTCGCGCGCAAGGCGACAGCCCGCTTCGCCGAGTTCGAAAATTCGGTCAAGTTCGCGGAACTTGTCGCAAAGAGCGCGCAGAGCATCTTCGACAACATCAATGCCGTGCAGGTCACCGCGATGAGACTGCTTGGCGACAAGACCCCGGAGGCCAGGGACGAGCTGGTCATCAAGCTCAATCTCCTCGACAGCTCCCTCGGCCGATATGTCAGTTCCGTGGGAGATGGCGTCGGCACGCTTGCGCCAATCGAGAAAATTCGTCCGCTGCTTTCCGCGCTGCACGAGAATACCGGTGGCCTCGTGAACGCATTCAAGGCGCGCCAGGCCGCATTCGCCGATGCCGCCGCCAGAATCGACCAGGCCTGGGCAAATATCGTCTCCTTCGCCGGGAGCCAGAGCAGCGGAGCAGCTGAGGTGCAGAATGAAGCTCGCGCCCTTTCGATTGTCAGCGCCGTCTTCTTCACGCTGTTCGGCGCCCTCGCATCCCTGCTCCTGATCGCGGCCCTGAAGGGTCCCATTCGCCGCCTGACAATTGCCATGAGCGACGTTGCTTCCGGAAACCTTTCGACAGATGTCGAAGGCGAGGACCGCGGCGACGAGATCGGAGAGATGGCACGCGCGCTCGCCGTGTTCCGGAACAATGCGATCGACAAGATCCGTGTCGAGCAGGAGAGCGAACGGGCCCGCGAGGCAGCGGCCATGGAGCGGGAGAAGGCCGACCGCCAGAAGGCGATTGCTCAAAGCGAGCTGGAAGCCGCGGTCGAGGCGATCGGTTCCAGCCTCGACAGGCTCGCCGGCGGCGATCTCACTGCGACGATAGACACGCCGCTTGCCGGCGAGCTCGATCGGCTCCGGCTGAACCTGAACGCTTCCATGGAGCGCATGCGCGAAACGCTGATTCACATTCGCGACAATGCCCGGTCTATAGACCACCGGAGCACGCAGCTGCATTCCGCCGCCGACAGGCTCTCGCGACGCACGGAAAGCCAGGCGGCGGCGATCGAGGAGGCAGCGTCCGCGATCGGGCAGATTTCGGCGACCGTGACCGCCAGTTCCGAACGCATGACGACAACCGACCAGCTTGCCGGCGAGGCCCGCCGTGACAGTGCGGACGCCAGCGCCACCGCTTCGGATGCCGCAGCCGCCATGAACCGCATAGAGCAGCAGGCAACCCAGATAGGCCAGATCATCGGCGTGATCGACGAGATCGCCTTTCAGACCAACCTGCTTGCCCTGAATGCGGGCGTCGAAGCGGCGCGCGCGGGCGAGGCGGGCCACGGGTTCGCGGTGGTTGCACAGGAGGTTCGCGAACTCGCGACCCGGTCGGCCGACGCCGCAAAGGAGATCAAGGAGCTGATCGGACGATCCGGCGAGGAAGTCCGCGCCGGTGTCGGTCTGGTTTCGAAAACGGTTGAGACGATCGCCCGGGTAACGGAGCGCATCGACGAGATCGCCGACCAGATGGAGGCGCTTGCAATCGCCGGAACCGAGCAGGCGGACGGCTTGCGAGAGATCAGCACGACCGTGAGCCATCTGGATCGCGACACCCAGCAGAATGCGGCCATGGCGGACGAGACCAACTCCGCGACGGACGAACTCCTGAACGATGCCCGTGCCCTTTCCGAACGCATTGCTGCCTTCCGCCTCGAAGCGGAAGCCGGGGACACGATCCGCGACGTCGCCTGAAACGATGTCCTTCACGCCCCGCCGTGCCGGCGGCGGGAGCCGGCGCGATTGCGGTGTGAATGCGGTTCGGTGCTGACAAGCCCGGCGGTTACTGCTTAGAGTTGTCCCGGACAACCGGGAGGCTCGCAATGAAACCCAGTTTGAAGACCTTTCTGGCCGGCGCCGCGTTCGCGCTTGCCCTCACGACGTCGGCCCTCGCCGCGCGCACCGACCTGACGCTGGGCGTCGCGCTCGAACCGCCGCACCTCGATCCCACAGCCGGCGCCGCTGCCGCGATCGACGAGATCGTCTATGCCAACATCTTCGAGGGACTGACCCGCATCGGCCCCGACGGCTCGGTGCGCCCGGCGCTTGCCGAGAGCTGGACATTGTCCGATGACGGCCTCACCTACACCTTCAGGCTTCATGACGGCGTGAAGTTTCACGACGGCACGACGCTCGATGCCGGCGATGTCGTCTTCTCGCTGGACCGCGCCCGTGCCGACGACTCGACCAATGCGCAGAAGGGTCTCTTCGCGGCAATCGACGAAGTCGAGGCCGTCGATGACCTGACCGTCAGGGTCACGCTGAAACAGCCTTCTGGCGCCTTCCTCTGGAACATGGGCTGGGGCGATGCGGTGATCGTCGCGCCCGAATCTGCGGAAACCAACAAGGAACGGCCAGTCGGCACCGGCCCCTTCATGTTCGACGGCTGGGCCAAGGGTTCCGCGGTCACGATCGTGAAGAACCCCGACTACTGGGGCGATCCTGTCGCGCTCGACAAGGCGACTTTCCGTTTCATTGCCGATCCGGCCGCAGCGACGGCTGCCCTTCTCGCCGGTGATGTCCATGCCTTTCCGAACTTCCCCGCCCCCGAGGCGATACCCCAGTTCGCGGCCGACCCGCGTTTCGAAGTGGTCATAGGCTCGACGGAGGGCGAAACGATCCTGGCCACCAACAACGGAAAGCCGCCCTTCGACGACCTGAAGGTGCGTCAGGCCATCGCGCATGCCATCGACCGTCAGGCAATCATAGACGGCGCCATGTTCGGCCTCGGCACGCCGATCGGCTCGCATTTTGCCCCGCACCATCCGGCCTATGTCGAATTGGTGGAGACCTACCCCTACGACCCGGAAAGGGCGAAGCAGTTGCTCGCCGAGGCGGGCTATCCCGACGGTTTCGAGGCAACGCTGAAGCTGCCGCCGCCGTCCTATGCACGCCGCGGTGGCGAGATCGTTGCCGCGCAGTTGCGCGAAATAGGCATTGATCTGGAAATCATCCCGGTCGAATGGGCGCAATGGCTCGATCAGGTCTTCAAGGCCAAGGACTACGACCTGACCATTGTCTCGCATACCGAGCCGAACGACATCGGCATCTATGCCCGTGAGGACTACTACTTCGATTACCACAACAAGGCCTTCGGCGAAGTGATGGCAGAGCTCGACGCGACCGCCGATACCGACGCCCGGTACGCCCTGATGCGCAAGGCCCAGGAAATCATAGCGCAGGACGCCGTCAACGGCTTTCTGTTCCAGCTCGCCAAGCACGGCATCTGGGATGCCCGAGTCGAGGGGCTGTGGGCCAATGCGCCCGTGCAGGCGAACGACCTGACCGAGGTCCGCTGGAAGGAGTGAAGCACAGGCACCGCTTTCCAAAGGCGGGCGTCGGCGCCCGCCACCTTTCCTGCCGAAACGACAGGTAGCCCACTTTCATGCTGTCTTACCTGCTGCGCCGCACCGTCATCGTCCTCGTCACGCTGTTCGCTGCAAGCGTTGTCGTCTTCGCGGTGCTAGAGATCGTTCCCGGCGACCCGGCACGCCTGATGCTCGGCATGAACGCCACCGAGGACGCGATCGACGCGCTGCGCCGGCAGATGGGTCTCGATGAGCCGGTGATCGTCCGCTATTTCACCTGGATCGGCGGCATGCTGACCGGCGACTTCGGACGTTCCTACACCTACTCCGTCCCGGTAATCGATCTGGTGCGCGAACGCCTGGTGGTCTCGCTGCCACTGGCACTGATGGCGCTGGCGCTGTCGACCGCGATTGCCATTCCCGTCGGCATCTTCTCCGCCGCCCGGCGCGGAGCGGCAGCCGATGCGGGCATAATGGCCGCCACCCAGCTCGGCATTGCGATTCCCAATTTCTGGTTCGCGATCCTGCTTGTCTATCTTTTCGCCGTCACGCTTCGGCTGGTGCCTGCCGGCGGCTTTCCCGGTTGGCAATCAGGGCTCTGGCCGGGTTTACAATCGCTGCTGCTGCCCGCCATCGCGCTTGCCCTGCCGCAGGCCGCGATCCTTGCCCGCGTCACGCGCTCCTCCCTGCTCGACGTGCTGGGGGAGGATTATATCCGCACCGCCCGCGCCAAGGGTCTGCCTGCCGGCCTCGTCCTGCGCCACCATGCCCTGCGCAACGCGCTGATACCGGTGTTGACCATCCTCGGCCTGCAATTCGCCTTCCTGCTTGCCGGCACCATCATCATCGAGAACGTCTTCTACCTTCCCGGCCTCGGCCGCCTCGTCTTCCAGGCGATCACGCAGCGCGACCTGATCGTCGTCGAGAGCGTCGTCCTGCTGCTGGTCGCAACGGTCGTGATCGTCAATTTCCTCGTCGATCTCGCCTATGCGTGGGCCGATCCGCGACTGCGAAGGCGGTGACATGGCGGATGGCGGAATGGAAACGGAACTGATCGCGACCGAACACGAGGACTGGCGCCACTTCGCGCGAAAGGCGCTTTCAAACCGGTCCTTCCTCGCCGGCGCCATGATCACCGCCTTCGTTGTTGCGGTCGCATTGGCATCGTTCGTCTGGACGCCCTACGACGTCACCAAACTGGCGATCTCCGACCGGCTGCAGCCGCCGAATGCTGCACACTGGCTCGGCACCGACCATTTCGGTCGGGACATCCTGTCGATGATAATGGTGGGGTCGCGCAATTCCATCGCCGTGGCATTTGTCGCCGTCGGCATCGGCATGGCCGTCGGCGTTCCGCTCGGCTGCTGGGCAGCGGCGAAACGCGGCATTGCTGACGAGATCCTGATGCGAATGTCGGACATCGTCTTCGCCTTTCCCGCGCTTCTGTCGGCCGTGATGATAACCGCGATCTTCGGTCCCGGGGCGATCAATGCGATCATCGCAATCGGCATATTCAACATACCGGTTTTTGCCCGGGTCGCCCGTGGCGGCGCGCTGGCGCTGTGGCCGCGTGAATTCATCCTCGCCGCCCGCGCCAGCGGAAAGCGCGCCGTCCTGATCACCACGCAGCACATTATGCCGAACATAGCCAACCTGCTGCTCGTGCAGGGCACGATCCAGTTTTCGCTCGGCATCCTCGCCGAAGCCGGTCTGTCCTATGTCGGGCTCGGCACCCAGCCCCCGGCGCCGAGTTGGGGACGCATGCTGTTCGAGGCGCAGACCATGATGGCGATTGCACCGCACATGGCGATCGTTCCGGGCCTCGCCATCATTGTAACCGTCCTCGGCCTCAACCTGTTGGGGGACGGGCTGCGCGACGTGCTCGACCCGAGATTGCGGCGGCAGAGATGAGCACACCTGTTCTCGAAATTTCCGGCCTGTCGCTGACCATCGGCCGCCACGAGATCCTGAAGGGCATCGACCTGTCGGTGAATGAAGGCGAGGTCGTCGGTCTTGTCGGCGAATCCGGCTCGGGCAAGTCGATGACGGCGCAATCGGTGATGCGCCTGCTGCCGCATGGAGCGAGGCTCTCCGGTCGCATCGCCTTCAACGGCGAAGACCTGCTTTCCGCCTCCGAGGAGCGCATGTGCGCGCTGCGGGGGGACGACATCGGCATGGTTTTCCAGGAGCCCATGACAGCCCTGAACCCGGTCAAGACCATTGGCGAGCAGGTGGCGGAAGGAATCCGTTTCCATACCGGCGCGAACAGGGCAGACGCCGAGGCCCGCGCCCGCGACATCCTCGCCCGCGTCGGCCTGCCGGAAAGCCGCTTTCCCCTGTCCCGCTACCCGCACGAGCTGTCGGGAGGCCAGCGGCAGCGTGTGGTCATCGCCATTGCCTGTGCACTCCGTCCCGGGCTGCTGATCGCCGATGAGCCGACAACCGCGCTCGACGTCGTCCTGCAGGCGCAGATACTCGATCTCCTGCGCGAACTCGTAGCCGAGGATGGGATGGGCCTCGTCCTGATAAGCCACGACCTGGGCGTCGTCGCCGACATGGCCGACCGCATCGCCATCCTGCGCAGCGGCGAGATACAGGAAACCGGGGAGACGGCGAAAGTTCTGCGTGAACAGAAGCACCCCTATACCCGCCAACTGGCGGAAGCCTCGACCCACGTGCCGTCATGGGCAAACGCGGCAACGCCACCCGTCGAGGCGCATGGCATGCTCGAGGTCGAGAACGTCTCGCGTCATTTCCGCGGCCATCGACGGGGACTTTTTTCGCGCGCCGAACCCGTTCGGGCCGTCGACCGGGTGTCGTTCTCGGTCCGCGCCGGCCAGTCGGTAGCGCTCGTCGGCCAGTCAGGTTGCGGAAAATCGACGCTCGCACGGCTTGTCCTGGCCCTGGACAAGCCGACCGCCGGAAAGATCACCTTCGACGGAATGGAGACGTCCGCGCTGGACGAAACCGCGCTTCGCCCTGCCCGCCGCGAGATGCAGGTGGTCTTCCAGGATCCCTATGGCTCCTTTGACCCGCGAAAGAAGATCGGCCACTCGGTTGCCGAGCCGCTTCACCTGCTGGACCGCAGGCTGACGAAACCGGAACGCCGGGAACGCATCGCCGAGGCCCTGATCGAGGTCGGCATGCAGCCCTCCGACGCGGCGAAGTATCCGCATGAGTTTTCGGGCGGACAGCGCCAGCGCCTCGCCATCGCCCGTGCCATCATCACCCGGCCGAAGCTGGTTGTCGCCGATGAGCCGGTTTCGGCCCTCGATGTATCCATCCGCGCCCAGATACTCGATCTGTTCGCCAGACTGAACGACGACCTCGGCCTCGCCTTCCTCTTCATCACCCATGACCTGACGGTAGCTCGGGCGATCACCCATGATGTCCTTGTCATGGATCACGGAAGGATCGTCGAGACGGGCAGGACCGCGGATGTGCTGGACCGTCCGCAATCGGAAGTGACCCGTCGCCTGATCACCGCCGCCCCGGACTTGCAGAAGGCAATCGAAAGACGGCTGCGCGCCTGAACCTCAGATCGACAGCAAGATCGCCAGGGCGGCAACCGCTACCGCCGCCACGGTCATCGTCCGCCAGAACATCCTGACCGCGCCGTCGATATCCTTCGCGTCAGCGGAATGACCGCCGGAAACGTTCATGAACGGTTCGTCCGCAACGTCGCCTGCGTAAATGCGCGGCCCGCCCAACGCGACGCCCACGGCAGCAGCCATCGCTGCCTCGGGCCAACCGGCATTCGGGGACCGGTGAAGCCGGGCATCGCGCCACATGACCGTGATCACCCGCTTCGCCCGCGCCGGTCCCCTGAGGCTCGCCGCGGCCAGCGCGATGAGCACACCCGTCAGCCGCGCAGGAATCCAGTTCGCCAGATCGTCCAGCCGCGCCGTGGCCCATCCGAAACAGCGATAGCGCTCGGATCTGTGACCGATCATGGAATCCGCGGTATTCAGCATCTTGTAGGCGAGCAGGCCGGGCAGGCCGGCGGCCGCGTACCAAAAGACCGGCGCGATCACGCCGTCTGAGGCATTCTCCGCAAGGCTTTCGATCGCGGCGCGCGAGACACCGAATTCGTCGAGGGTTTCAGGGTCGCGCCCGACGATCCTTGACACCGCCGACCTGCCCCCGGAAAGACCGTTCTCGCGCAGGCCCTCCGCCACCGCACACACGTGATCGGCCAGCGACTTCTGCGCGATCAGGATCGAAACAACGGCGATCTCCGCGATCACGCCGACAATCGGCAGGAAGTCCAGTACCATCCTCATCCAGTGTCCCACCACGACGGCAAACTGAACCAGGATCACGATGGCGAAGGTGCCGAGCAGCCTGCGCGCACGCGGCGAATGGCTCTCCAGGTTGAAGGTCCGCTCGAAAATGTCGATGAGGTAACCGAACCAGGCGACAGGATGTGATATGCGCCGCCAAAAGATATCGGGATCGCCGACCAGCCGGTCGACGATGATGGCGATCAACAGGATCGTGAAGTGGCCCCCAGTATACATTGATCCGGAGAGTGCACCGCTCCGGCAATCGCGGCAAGCACCGAATCTAGCATTGTGAATTCTTGCTCGTTGCCGGGTATCCCGAACCGCAACCATCGTGCATTGCTGTCGAAACTACGCACGAGAATGCGCCGTTTCGCCAGTTCTTCGGCCACTTCCGCCGCTTCGTCCATTTCGACAAGAACAAACAGGTCCGTCCGCCCTGCGATTCGCATGCCGGTCCGCTCAAGCATCTCCGCCAGGCGCGCGCTGTCCCGGGCCAGCCTTTCCCTCGTGGCAGCGATCCATTCCGAATCGCGCATAGCCTGCGCCCCTATTGCCAACGCCGGGCCGGATACCGCCCAGGGACCGATCATCCGCCTGAGCGCGTCGACCACGTCCCTGTCGCCGATAGCAAATCCCAGCCGCACCCCTGCCAGCCCGAAGAACTTGCCGAACGAGCGCAGCACGGTAAGCCCCGGTCCGCCGGTTTGCGGCACGATCGAATGTTCCGGCGCCACATCGGCAAATGCCTCGTCGACCACGACCATGCGCACACCGCCCCGTCCGCCGGCAAGCTCCGCGACCTGCCTTTCGGGCCAGACCCGTCCGTCGGGATTGTTCGGCTGGCCGATCACCAGAAGCGGATTGATATTGCCCGCATCCGGAAGATCGATCGGCGTTTCCACCCCGACGCCCGCTGCACGCAGAACCTGCTCGTACTCGCCATAGGTCGGCGACACGATCGTCGCCCGGTCGAGGTAGTTCAAGAGCACCGGGAGCCACTGGATGATCGCCTGGGTGCCCGGCGCGGCGACGATGCCCGCCTCGTCGGGAACGCGGTAGTAGGCCCGCGCCGCCTCGATGCACTCGGACTCGAGCGCTTCGTCGGGCAAACGCTGCCACGCATCAGCCGTCAGTTCGGGCACCGGCCAGGCAACGGGGTTGATGCCGGTCGAGAGATCGAGCCAGTCCTCACGTTTCCCGCCGTGGCGCGCGATGGCCCGGTCGAGCGCTCCGCCATGCCGGATTCCGTTCACGGGTCCGCCCTGTCGATGATGTGCATGTAGGACCCGCAGACCGTGCCACGTCGCAGTCCGGCATTGTCCAGCGCCGCGCCGCGCGCGTCCGTCACGGCGAACAGCCGTTCGCCCTCGCCTTCCGAGACCACCGTCGAATAATGGAACTCGTGCGCGGTCAGGGGCAGTTGCCAGGGCGACGCGGCAAGCGGCGCCAGCCGCCTGTAACCCAGATGGCGGCGTTGCCTGGCATAGGACGTGACGAGGGGGAGAAGACCCGCCATTTCGTGCCGCGCGCCGTCGGCATCGATCAGCCCTTCGCCCAGCACCATGTAGCCGCCGCATTCGCCGAAGACCGGCTTGCCCGTCTCCGCGGCACGCTTCAGGCCGGCAAGGAAATTCCCCGCCGCCACGATCCTGCCGGCATTGAGTTCCGGGTACCCGCCCGGCAGGTAGACCGCATCGGCATCCTCCGCCGGCGCCTCGTCAGCAAGAGGCGAGAAGAATGACAGCTCCGCGCCCTGTCGCTGCCAGCCTTGCAGGATGTGCGGATAGATGAAGCCGAAGGCGGCATCGCGCGCCACCGCGATGTGCTGTCCGAGCGGAGGAAGGCGCGGTACGGCCGCCCTCACGTCCCGGTCTCCGGACACGGTCGTCAATGCCGCGAGCTGATCGAGGTCGACGCCCACCGTCACCGCGAATGCGGCATCCGCTATGAAGCTCTCCAGTCGCTCGTGTTCCGTCGCCTGTACCAGCCCGAGATGCCGCGATGGCAGCGCAAGCATCTTGTCCTGCCGAACGGCACCCAGCACGGGCACGCCGCTCGGCTCGAGCGCCTCGCGCAGCATCTCCTCGTGCCGGGCACCGGCGACCCGGTTGAGTATCACTCCGGCAATCAGGACATCGGCGCGATGCCCGTTGAAACCCTCGACAAGCGCTGCAACGGAATGCGCCATTCGGGCACAGTCGACAACGAGGACGACCGGCAGACCGAGCATTGCGGCGAGATCCGCAGGCGAGCCGCGCCGGTCGGCCGCTGCGTCGAACAGCCCCATCATGCCCTCGACCGCCAGGAGCCGGTCGCCTGACGCGTGCCGCTCCGCGAGAATGCGGATCAGGTCCGGTCGCATCGCCCAGGGATCGAGATTGATGCAGGTTTCGCCGCTCGCAGCGGCGTGAAACTGCGGATCTATGTAGTCCGGGCCCGCCTTGGCAGGCGCAAGCGCCATGCCGCGATCCCTCAGGGCCCGCAGCAGGCCCAGTGTCAGCGTCGTCTTTCCCGACCCCGAATGCGGGGCGGCAACGAGAAAGCCCTTCATGCCGATCTGTCCCTGGTCCGCCGTTCCAGCGAATCCGTCCTGAGCACACGCCCGTCGCTTTCCGCACCGAGCCAGTCGAGTGCCACGCGCATCCTGACCACCTCGCCCACCACCACGACGGCCGGCGGCGACAGCCCGGCCACCGCCAGGTCCTCTTCCGCGCGTCCGAGCGTCGTTTCCAGCACCTGCTGCTGCGGTGTCGTCGCGTTGCAGACGAAGGCCATCGGCTCGTCGGGAGAACGGCCCTCGGCGATCAGCCGCGACGTGATCGTGCCGATATGCTTCATTGCCATGTACATGACGATCACCGGCGAAGAGCGCGCCACGCCGGCCCAGTCCACGGCATCGGGCATCACGCCGGTCGCGTCATGCCCGGTCAGGAAGGTCACGTTGTGGTTGATGTCACGGTGAGTCACCGGGATGCCGGCATAGGCCAGCCCGCCGATGCCCGCGGTTACCCCGGGCACGATACGGAAGGGAATGCCGTGCTCGACCAGGGTCAGCGCCTCCTCGCCGCCGCGCCCGAACACGAACGGATCGCCGCCCTTGAGCCGCAGAACGCGCTTGCCGGCCTTGGCCAGTTCGACAAGCCGCAGGGAAATGTCGCGCTGTCTGGGCGAAGGCTTGCCGCCCCGCTTGCCCGCATACTCCAGCAACGCGCCCTCGCGCGCCAGCGCAAGGCAGCCGGCGTTGACCAATGCATCGTGCACGATCACGTCCGCCTGTTTCAGCGCGTTGACCGCATGCAGCGTCAACAGGCCCGGATCGCCCGGACCGGCGCCGACCAGCCAGACCTGTCCCGCGTCGAAACGCGGCAAACCTTCAAGGATCCCGTCTGCGCTCAATGCCGTCGTCTTTCCTGCTTTTTCGCAATCGTCATGTCACCTATAAGATCACCATGGTCACGGGCAAAGCCGAAAACGCACAGCAAGGCCGCAAGCCGTCCGGTCCGCTCCGTCGCGGCTGGACCACCGGCGCCTGCGCGACCGCAGCGACGAAGGCGGCCCTGACCGCGCTTCTGACCGGGGAGTTCCCCGATCCCGTCACCATCGTCCTGCCGAAGGGCCAAACCCCGTCCTTCGCACTGGCACGCGAAACTCTCGGCGACGGCTTCGCGGAAGCCGGAATCGTCAAGGATGCCGGCGATGACCCGGACGTGACCCATGGCGCGACCATAATTTCCCGTGTCACCCGCGGCGCCCCCGGGACCGGCATTGTCTTTCGCGCCGGCGACGGCGTCGGCATGGTGACGCGGGCCGGCCTGCCGATCCCTCCCGGCGAACCGGCCGTGAACCCCGTGCCGCGTACCATGATGGCGGGCGAGATCGAGGCGCTCTGTGCCCGGCACGGGATTCCGGCCGACATCGAGATCACCATCACCGTGCCCGGCGGAGACGAGATTGCCCGCCGGACCTGGAACCCCCGGCTGGGTATCGTCGGCGGCATATCGATTCTCGGCACGACCGGCATTGTCCATCCCTTTTCCTGCTCGTCCTGGATCCATTCCATCCATCGCGGCATAGATGTCGCCCGTGCGGCGGGCATCGATCACGTCCTGGGTGCCACTGGATCGACATCAGAAGCCGCGGCACAGAGGTTTTACGATCTGCCGGATTTCGCTCTGCTCGACATGGGCGACTTTGCCGGCGGCCTGCTCAAATATCTCCGCGCCCATCCCCTGCCCCGGCTCACCATCGCCGGCGGATTCGCCAAGATGGCGAAGCTGGCGCAAGGCGCGCTGGACCTTCATTCCGGCCGCAGCCAGGTGGACATGCATTTCCTGCTCGAACAGGCTCTCGCCAACGGCTTGAATCGAAATCTGAGCGACCGGATTCTCTCCGCGAACACGGCGAAGGAAGTCTTTGAACTGACTCGCGAAAACGGCGTTGCCCTTGCCCCGCCGATCGCCGAGATGGCCCGTGCCAAGGCGAAGGAGACGCTGCGCGACGCCCCGGTCGCGGTAGAAGTGATCATAACCGACCGCCAGGGCGAGATCCTTGCGCGGACCGACTTCGCATGACCGAGACTATCCTTATACTCGGTGGCACTAGGGAGGCGGCGGAGTTGGCCGCAGAGATCGTCCGCCGGCATCCGGACTGGCGTGTCGTAACGTCGCTTGCCGGGCGGACGAGGGAGCCGAAACCGGTCGCCGGCGAGCTGCGCATCGGCGGCTTCGGCGGCGCCGCCGGCCTGGCCCGCTACCTGCGCGAACAAGGCGTCACACGACTGATCGACGCCACCCACCCCTTCGCGCGGCAGATATCCGCCAACGCCCGCATGGCCGCCGAAATGACCGCCATCCCCCTGGAAGAGCGCATCCGCGCGCCCTGGCACCGCCAGCCGGGCGACCTGTGGACCGAGGTTGCGACGCTGGAAGCTGCGCGCGACGCCATCCCGCCCGGCGCCCGCGTTCTGCTGGCGCTCGGCAGCCAGCACATAGCGCCATTCGCGTCCCGCGCGGACGTGCATTTCGTCGTCCGCGTGGTCGATCCGCCCACCGAACCGTTTCCCCTGCCCGCTCACCAACTCGTCCTTGGCCTGCCCGGCAAGACCCCGGACGAGGAGGCTACGCTCTTGCGGAAATACCGCATCACCCACATCGTCTGCCGCAATTCCGGCGGCAGCGGCGCCTATGCCAAGATAGCGGCGGCGCGCGACCTCGGTCTCCCCGTCATCATGATTTCCAGGTAGCACGGGACCGGAGCCATTCCGTCGCGGCGACCGACACAGGTGCGCCGGTGGGTGCAATTCCGGCCGGCGCTCCTGCCAACAGGCTGTCAGCAGGAGCCGCCCCGGCCTCTGGTTTTGCCCGTTCAAACATAGTAGGAGATTCGGCGGGGCCGGTTCGGCTTGCCCTGCTTTCCGCATCTCCGCATTCGCCTTGGAGGCTCTCATGCAGCCCGGATTTCTGCGCTCGGCCATCGTGCTCGGCCTGCTGGCCTGGGTCGGCCCCTTCGCCATCGACATGTACCTCCCGGCCCTTCCCGCGATCGCGGAAGATTTCGGCACCTCGGTCACGGCGACCCAGGCGACGCTGACGGCCTATTTCATCGCCTTCGGCATCGCCCAGCTCGTCTACGGCCCCATGGCCGACTGGGTCGGGCGCAAGAGGCCGATCTATGTGGGACTCGGGATATTCATGGCGGGTTCGCTTGCTTGCGCACTCGCTCCCTCGATTGGCTGGCTGGTCGCCGGACGTTCGGTACAGGCGCTCGGTGCCGCGACCGTCATGGTGGTGCCGCGCGCGATTGTCCGCGATCTCTATACCGGCACTCAGGCGACCCGCATGATGGCGCTGATCATGCTGGTGATATCCGTCTCGCCCATGCTGGCGCCACTGTCGGGCGCGGGACTGATCGCGCTTGGCGACTGGCGGCTGATATTCCAGCTCCTTGCCGTTGCCGCCCTGCTTTCGATCCTGCTGACGGCATTCGGCCTCCCGGAGACCCTGCCCCCGGAACGCCGGGTCCCGGTCCGTCCGCGTGCCCTGCTTTCGGGTATCCGGAACCTGCTGGGCGATCCGCGCTTCGTCGGGCTGACGCTGATCGGAGGATTCGGCATGGCCAGCTTCTTCGTCTTCCTGTCCTCGGCCTCGTTCGTCTACACTGGCCAGTACGGTCTGAGCCCTGTCGGTTTCAGCCTCGCTTTCGCGGTCAACGCCATCGGCTTTTTCGGTGCTTCGCAGGTCGCACCTAATCTTGGAGACCGTTTCGGGATGGCGCGCATGGTACTGGTCGCCACCACGGGCTTCGCCGTGTCGGCGCTGATCCTGCTGGGACTGACGCTGGCCGGTTTCGATGCGCTGTTCCTTCTGATCGCAATGCTTTTCGTCACCAATTCCTTCTTCGGCCTAGTCATGGCGCCGGTGATGGTGATGGCGCTCGACGACCACGGCGACAAGGCAGGGCTCGCCTCATCGCTTGGCGGTACGCTGCAGATGCTGGCCGGCGGGCTGATGATCGTCGCTACCGGCCCGTTCTTCGACGGCACGTCGCTGCCGATGGTCGCTTCCATTGCATTCTGCGCCACGACTGCGCTGGTCCTTGCGGTTGCGACCCTGCGTTCGGCTCCTCGTCCAGGCATGGCGGCCTGATCGGCAGGGGAAGGATCGCATGAGCATATACGAACTGGCGGCACTTGCCGCGGCAATGACCTGGGCCTTTTCGGCGGTGATCGCCGCCGGCCCGTCCGCCGAACTGGGCGCGATCGCCTTCAACCGCGTGCGCATGGGCATCGTCTTCGTCATGCTCGCGCTTTACATCGCAGTTTCCGGCGGCTGGCAAAGCATCCAGGCTGAACACGTCGTGCCGCTCCTTCTGTCCGGTTTCATCGGCATCTTTCTGGGCGACACTTGCCTGTTCGTGACAATGAACCGGCTAGGCCCCCGCCGCACGAACATCCTGTTTTCCACCAACGCTCCGATGTCGGCCATCCTTGGCTGGATGTTCCTTGGCGAGACCATCGTTGCGCAGAAAATCCTCGGGATTGCCGTGGTCTTCGCCGGCGTCGTCCTCGCCATCGTCTTCGGCAAGCGCCGCTCGCAGCTCGACACCTGGGAATCGGTGAAGGGATCCTTTGCCGTCGGCATCACCCTCGGTCTCCTCGCTGCCCTGTGCCAGTCGGTCGGATCGCTGATCGCGCGCCCGGTGATGGAGACCGGCGTCGATCCGGCAACCGCTTCGGCCCTGCGTGTCGGCGTCTCGGTGCTCTGCCTGTCGCTTCTCATGGCAACCGGCATCAGGCAGGTTCAGCCGAAGGCGAAGCTCACCATGAAAACCGCCGTCATCATCGGGATATCCGGCATCGCTGCCATGGGCATCGGAATGACGCTGGTCCTGTTCGGCCTGTCCGGCGGCAAGGTCGGCATCGTCGCCACCCTGTCGGCGACGACGCCCGCATGGATCCTGCCGCTCATCTGGCTGAAAACGCGCGAACGCCCCGCGGCGATGGCCTGGATCGGCTCGGGGCTGGTGATCGCCGGTTCCGGGCTGATTTTCGCGGCCTAGTCTGCCGTCCGCCCTAACCGGCCTTCTTCTTTCCCCGGTTGCGCAGCACGTGGGAAAACTCGGCGTTGTAGAGGTCGGACTCGCCGAAATCGACCTCGCCGAATACCCTGCCGACGAAGATCAGCGCTGTCCGGGTGATCTTCGCCTCGCGCACCTTTTCGCGCATCTCTGCCAGCGTCGTGCGGATATAGAGCTCGTCCGGCCATGTCGCGCGATAGGCGATCACCACCGGGCAATCGGCGCCGTAATACGGCTCCAGGGCGCGGCGAACGTAATCGAGATTGCGTATCGAGAGGTGGATCGCCAGCGTCGCGCCGGATTGTCCCAGCACCTCCAATTGCTCGCCCTCGGGCATAGAAGATGCCTTCATGCCGGTCCGCGTGACGATGATCGTCTGCGCGATCTCCGGCAGGGTCAGTTCGGTTTTCAACCGAGCCGCGGCACCCGCGAAGGCCGGCACGCCCGGCACCACGTCGTAATCGATACCCAGCGCGTCGAGCCGCCGCATCTGCTCGGCCACCGCGCCATAGATCGATGGATCGCCCGAATGCACCCGCGCCACGTCCTGCCCGGCTTCGTGCGCCTTCTTCATCTCTTCGACGATCTGGTCGAGGTGCATCGGCGCGGTATCCATCACCTTCGCATCGGCCGGTGCGGCCTTGACGATTTCCTCCGGCACCAGCGAACCGGCGTAAAGACAGACGGGGCAGCGCTCGATCAGCCGCAATCCGCGCACGGTGATGAGGTCCGGGGCGCCCGGCCCGGCTCCAATGAAATGGACCGTCATTGCCCGTCTCCCATTTTCGTGCCGGTCTTCCCGGAATAGCCGCGCGGCGTGTAGACCCATCTCTTGCCGTCGCCGGTTTCGACAGTCCGGCTGTCGGAGGAGCCGACGACCACGACCGTCAGCATGTCCACGTCATCAACATCGAGTTCCCCCAGCGGCACGATCCGCAGATGCTCGCCCTCGCGCCCGAGATTGGTGGCAAGGATCACCGGCGTTTGGGCCGGCCTATGTTTCAGCAACTCGTCGCGTGCCCAGGCAAGCTGCGTACGGCGCTTCTTCGATACCGGGTTGTAGAAAGCCACGACGAAATCGCCCTCGCCCGCCGCCCTGACGCGCCGCTGTATGTCCTCCCAGGGCGTCAGCAGGTCGGACAGCGAAATCGTGCAGAAATCGTGCCCCAGCGGCGCCCCGGCGCGTGCGGCGGCGGCCTGCAGTGCCGAGATGCCCGGCGAGACCCTTATGTCGATGCGCCGCGCTGCGTCGGACACGCCGCCCTTGTCAAGCAGCTCGAACACCAGGGTCGCCATGGCATAGATGCCGGCATCGCCCGAGCACACGAGTGCCACCTCGCGCCCCTGCCCCGCCAGTTCCATGGCATGGCGCACCCGGTCCTCTTCCCTGCCGAGGTCGAAATCGTGCCGCTGCTTGCCGGCAGCCAGCGGCCCGAGCAGATCGAGATAGAGCGAGTAGCCGACAAGATCGGTCGATGCCGTCACCATGCGGCTGACCTCCGGGGAGCGCCAGCCTTCCGATCCGGGCCCGATGCCGACCACGTGGAGAGTTCCCCTGGCACGCCCAGGCAGCTTTGCCGCCGTGAAGGGCTGTGGCGCCCGCGCAATGGCGCACGTCGCCCGTGAACTCTTCCTTTTTGCGACGATCAGTTCGCCGTCAGGCCCCGCCGCAGCCAATGCCGCGCCTTCGGCAACGCCGTGGCAACCGACCTCGGCAAACACCGTGTCGGAAGGATTTTTCAGCCTCGGCGTCTCGGCCTCCAGCGTGGCGGCATCGAAGAAGCGCGCCGGCACGCCCAGTCGCTCCGCGACATCGTGCACCGCCGCCTCGTCCGCCTTCAGGTCGAGCGAACAGACGACGCCGACCGCATCTTCCGCCAGTCCGGCATCCGCCAGCGCCTTGCGCGCAAGCGCCACGGCTTCCTCCGGATCGCAGCCCCGTTCGCAGCCGATGCCGACCGCCAGGCGCCGGGGATGATAGACAAGCTCCATCTCGTGCGGCTCGCGCCGCTCATCCGTCACCGAGAGCGCAACACTGCCATTGCCGGCCAGCGGCAACCCGCTCCCCGTGATCCACGCGGCCTCGCCGTCGAGGACGGCCCGCGCACCCGCAAGCAGTTCCGCCATGACGGCTTTCGCATTGGCGGGGTTCGCCAGCACGTAGCCCTCCGGGGGCGCATCAAGCGCAACGCCGAAACGCAGATCGCCGGCTGTCGTCACGGCCGCCATTCCACCGAGCGCGAAGGCGATATCCTGCGCGAGTCCGTTTGCACCGTGATGCCCGCCGAGCAGCGGTACCACCGAATGACCGTCCTCGGCGACGGCGATAACCGGCGGCTCGTCGGCCTTGGCAGCCAGCAGCGGCGCCAGGATGCGGATCACCGCGCCGGACGCCATCACGGCGACGATTGGAACGCGGTCCAGAAACAGCGCTTGCAGATGCGCTTTCGCATCGTCGAACAGCACCACGTCCTTGTGCGCCGTCACGCGCTTGCGCGCGCCATGGATCACGCCACCGGTGGTGTTGCGGATCGTCTCGGCAACAGGCATCGCCGCGTCGCTCAGTATCACGATTGCCGGGGACAGGCGTTCAGGAGGCATTGTCGGTCTTTCCGGCGGGAAGCGCGTGGATCCACGCCTCCGCGCCCTTGTAGATCAGGATCGTGGAAAAATAGGGCGCGGTATCGCCGGGTACCGCTGCAAGCGGCACCACGCGCTCCTCCGCGAGGCTGACCCGCTCGCAATAGCCCGCTGCATCCAGCAGGCCGAGCCGCTCGATCAGCGCCCTAATGCGAGCGAAATGCCGGCCGACCTTCATGATCGCCACCGCGCCGGCCCCTCCGATCAGCACTTCCATTTCCCCGTCCGGCAGTGGGCCGGGGATAACGGTCAGCACGTCGTTGCGCGCCGCCAGCGGCCGGCCCAGCGCCGCCGCCGAGGCCATGATCGAGGAAACGCCCGGCACGATTTCGGTCGGATACCGCCGGCCCAGCCGCTCGAACAGGTACATGAAGGATCCGTAGAAGAAGGGGTCGCCCTCGCACAGCACGGCAACGTCGCGACCGGCATCAAGATGAGCCGCGATCTCGGCCGCTGCCTTGTCGTACACCTCTGCAGCCGGAAAACGCTCCGTCCGCATCGGCACGATGATCGGGATCTCCGTCTGCTCCGGCCTGAGGAATCCGGAGACGATCGCCCGCGCGAAGCTTCCCCCGCTGTCCGGCGCGGGATAGGCGATCACCGGCGCCGATGTCAGGATGCGATGTGCCTTGAGCGTCAGGAGTTCCGGGTCGCCCGGCCCGACGCCCAGCCCGTGGAGCTTTCCCGTCACGATTTCTTCACCCATGCCCATTGGGTCACCGGCATCGACGGCTTCCACCCCTTGAAAGGACCGACCGGTTCTGCCGTCTCCACGGAAATGCGCTGCAACTCGCCGCCGTGCTCGGCATACATGTCCAGCAAAACCGCCTCGCTCTCCAGCGTCACGGCATGCGCGACCAGCCTGCCGTGCGGCTTCAGCGCATCGATGCAAGCCCCTATGGTGACTCGCGAAATCCCGCCGCCGATGAACACCGCATCCGGCTCCGGCAAACCGCCTAGCGCCTCCGGCGCGGTCCCGTCCACCAGCTTCAGTTTGGGCGTACCGAGCCTGAGCGCGTTTTCTTCCGCCAGCGCGCGGCGCTTTTCCTGCGGCTCGATACCGATGGCCAGCGCCTCGCGCCCGGCCCGCATCCACTCGATGGCGACCGAGCCGCAGCCGCAGCCGATGTCCCACAACACGCCGTCGCGCACCGGCACCAGCTTGGCCAGCGCCAGCGCGCGTGCCGTGCGCTTGGTGATCTTGCCGTCATGGACAAAGGCATCGTCCGGCAGCCCCGTGCGCGGCAGCAGCTGCGCGTTCGGGCCGGCGACGCATTCGACCGCCAGCACGTGGAAGTCCGGCACCGCCTGGTCCCAGCTTTCCGCCACGCCCTCGAACCGGGCCTCCTGCGGCCCGCCCAGCGCCGCCAGCACGGTCAGCTTCGACGGTCCGTAGCCGCGGTCGACAAGCAGTTTCGCCACGGTGGCCGGCGAAGTCGCATCCTTCGTCAGCAGCAGCATCCGCACGCCGGGCGCGAACCAGGGCACGATCTGCTCCGCCGCGCGTCCGTGCACCGTCAGCGTCTCGACATCGGCGAGCGACCAGCCCATCCGGCAGGATGCGAACTGGAAGGCCGACAATTGCGGGTGAAAGACGATTTCCTCGCGCGGTATGCCCTTGAGTATCTTCGCACCGACCGAGTACCAGAGCGGATCGCCCGTAACCAGCACGACCACCCGCCTGCCCTTTTGGCGCCTGATCTCGCCGATCATGGCGTCGAACGGAGACGGCCAGGCAATGCGCTCCGCCGTCACGTTCGGCGCCAGGTTGTGATGCCGGTCGCCGCCGACGATCACCTCGGCCTCCTCGACCAGCCGGCGCGCTTCCGCCGAAAGCCCGGCCATGCCGTCCTCGCCGATGCCGATGATATGCAGCCAGGGTTCGGTCACGTGTTCAGCCCTCCGGCCAGCCCGTTGACGGCGGCCTGCGTCATGCCGACCCCGCCCCATCGCCCGAGAAGCGTGATGAAGGGAATGCCGCGCGGATTGCCCGCCAGCTCGGCCTTGGATTCCGCCGCTCCCACGAAACCGACGGGAAGCGCGATGACCGCCGCCGGTTTCGCCCCGCCCGCGTCGACATACTCCAGCAGGCGGAACAGCGCCGTCGGCGCGTTGCCGATGGCGACGATCTGGCCGTCCAGCCGCTCGCCCCACAGGTCGATCTGCGCCGCCGCCCGCGTCATCCGGTTGGCCTTTGCATGTACCGCCGTTTCCGTGTTCCCGATCGCGCAGTGCAACGCGCAACCGGCCGGCAACAGCCGCTTCATCACGCCGTGGCGAAGCGTATCCACGTCACAGTAAATATCCGCACCCGCCTCCAGCGCCGCCGGCACCGCCGCCGCGATGTCGTCCGAGAACCGGAGATCGCCGAGTATTTCCGGAATCCCGCAGGCATGCACGATCCGCGTCGCCACCGGCCGGACAGCCTGCGGCAAGGCTTGCAGTTCCGGCATTTCGCCGATCAGCTCGAACGACCGGGCGTAGATGGCCTCCGGCTCGCGGACATAGTCCAGCATCGCTCAGCCCTTGCCCTTCTCCATGCTCTTCGGCCCGAGCGGGTGATCGGCATGCGGATAGGGATGGTGGTGGTGATGATGACCGTGGTCATGGTCATGGTCATGGTCATGACCGTGATGATGTTCGTGGTCGTGCGCGTGCGAATGCACCGGCGTCCATTCGATGCCATGCTCCCTGCAGAAGTCCTCGTCACGGCACCGCCCGTCGCAATCGCCGTTGCAGGGGCAGTTTTCCGGAGCGCCGCCGACGCCCTCGACATGGTGGTGATGGCTTTCCTGCGCCTGCCCGACCTCCGCTTCGAAGCCGAGCACCTGCTCGCGATACTTGCACATCTGGCAGTTCATGTTGTTCGCGCCTTCGAGGATCTCCCCCACGCGGTCGACGAATGCCTCGATCACCAAGTCATGGTCGTTGAGATAGGGCGCCTTGACGAACTCGATATCCGGATGCGCCTCCGCCACCTCGTCGGTCTGCGCATAGATGCGTTTGACCAGCACGCCGGTGAACAGGAAATAGGGAAACACCACGATGCGCCGGTAGCCGAGCTTGGCGGCATGCTCCAGCGCCGGCTTGACCAGCGGGAACGTCACGCCAGAATAGGCCGTCTCGCCCCAGCCGAAACCCATGCCTTCCCACAGCATGCGCATGACCTTGGCGACATTGGAATTGGCGTCCGGGTCCGATGCGCCGCGCCCGACCACGACCAGCATGGTCTCTTCCATCGGCACGTCGGTCTCGCAGGCGGCAAGCGCCTCGCGCACCCGCTCGCCGGCGGCACGGATCATCTTAAGGTCGATTCCGAGCTCTCGCCCGTAATCGATTCTGACGTCGGGATTTTTCGCCTGGTAGCTGTTCAGCACCGACGGGATGTCGTTCTTTGCATGCCCGGCCGCAAAAAGCATGCCCGGCACGGCGAGGATGCGGTCCACGCCCTTTGCCTTCAACGCGTCCAGCCCCTTGTGCAGGACGGGATTGGCGAATTCGAGATAGCCGTACTCCACCGGCCATTGCGGAAAGCGCTCGCGCAGCCTGGTGGCGAGCTTCGAGAACTCCCCGACTGCGTTCTGGTTGCGGCTGCCGTGGCCGCACACCATGATTCCGTAGCGCGTCCCGCCGGTTGATCCGATAGCCATGTCCTACGCCTCTGCAGGCGTTTCGTCGCCCGCGCTGTCCTCGGAATCGGTCTCGACATCCTCGGCTTGCGCGTCCTTCTTCCTTCCGAGCGCGGAGACCGCGATCGCGATCGCTGTCGCCGCACCGGCAGCAGCCAGGCCGATCCAATGGCTATGGCCCGCCACCTCGCCGACATGGCCGAAATGGGCATGGGCTGGAGACGAAATCAGCAGGAATGCACCGAAAGCCGGCACCCGGATGGCAGTTTTCATGGTCTTCGTCCTCAAGGTCCGCATTGTGGTTATCGCCAATGCGCCGCGCGCCCGCGGGCGGGCGTCCGGACCTTGCGGCAGTTCGATTGCGACGCCCCCTGGTTGGGTCGGCTGCAATTGACACCTTTCCGGCCCCGGACTGTTCGGGGCACTGCCGATAACGGCTGGCACACTAGGCATCCGGCTGCGCCCGGTCAATTCACAGCGCGACGTTGCGGAGAGAAAATGCGACGGTCGTATCCGCCGCGGCCTCACCCGGACTTCGAGACCTGCTTTATGTCGAATCCGAGCATGTCGGCAACGCGCGTCAGGAAGCGCTCCTCGCGAATGTCGATTTCCTTGTCCGCCTGCACGATGGCGATCATGTGATCCAGCAAGGCCTGCCGGCGCTCCTGCGGAAAGTTCTTGAACACCGCCGCGGCCTGTTCGGCCGAGGTCTCGTAGGCGAAGTCCTGCAGGTACCGGTAGACACCTTCCATGGCATCCGGATCGAGGCCGAACCCGTCGCGACATATCCGCTTGAACGTGTCGAGTTCGCTCTGTTCCACCGCACCATCGGCGAGAATGACACGGAACAACAGCAGCAGTTCGGCAGTCATGGCCGGATCGTCGGCGACGATCCGGGCCATCCGCTCATTCTCCAGCCGCGATTTCAGGGCATCCAGCCAGGCAAAGACCATCGAATTCGTCTCCGTTTCTCCCGACACTATAGCGAGTCGGCGCTTGCGCAAATCGCGTCCCTGTGATCTAGCGGCCGAGGATACGCATAATGTTCGAACTCGCCCCCGACATCGTCGCCCTTCTGGTCATCGCCGCATTCGCGGCCGGCTTTGTCGATTCGATTGCCGGCGGCGGCGGCCTGATCACCATCCCGGCGCTGCTGCTCGCCGGGGCGCCGCCCGTTACCGCGCTCGGCACCAACAAGCTTCAGGGCATGTTCGGCGCGGCGTCGGCCACATGGAGCTACGCCCGCAACGGTCATGTCCGGCTCGCTCAGCAGATTCTCCCGGCCGTTCTCGCCTTCGCCGGCTCGATCCTTGGCGCGCTGACCGCAACAATCCTGCCGGGCGAAATCTTCGGCGCGGTGCTGCCTCTGTTGCTTGTCGCCATTGCGGCCTATTTCCTGTTGCGCCCCGGCCTCGACGATATCGACCGCGCCGAGCGAATGCGCCCGGCCCTGTTCTCCATGACGATACCGCCATTGATCGGCTACTATGACGGCCTGTTCGGACCCGGGACAGGCTCCTTCTTCATGCTCGCCTTTGTCGCGCTCGCCGGCTTCGGATTGCTGAAGGCGACGGCGCACACGAAACTCCTGAACCTCGCCTCCAATGTCGGAGGCCTCGTCCTGTTTGCCGTCGCGGGAGCGGTCTACTGGAAAGCCGGCCTGCTCATGGGCGCGGCGCAATTCGCCGGCGCGAATCTCGGTTCCCGCGTCGCCATGAAAGGCGGCGCCCGGGTGATTAGGCCGTTGCTGGTGATCGTCTGTCTGGCGCTCGCCGCGAAACTGGCGAGCGATCCCGCCCACCCGCTGCGAGTCTGGATCGGATTCTAGCGCAGCCCGCGCCGGCCGAACGGTTTGGCGGTGGCCGGCCTTGTGCGACGTTCCTTTCCGTCCCACGCCGGCCTGGCCACCTTGGGCTGGACATCGAAACCGCGCGAAGAAGCGGCCTCGTAGCCCGGTTCGACCGCCCGGCGTACCTCCAGCGAGATATGGTCTTCCGGGATATCCGGTGTGGACGTGAGATGCCTGACGACGATCGCGTCGCCATCCGGCGTCGCATAGGTCGCCTGGTGCGCCGGATAGCCACCATTGTTCTGACAGTGGGCAATGAAACCGTGCAGGGTGCGCATGACCCAGTCGACCGGAACAGGCGCTTCCTCGAGCACGACTTCCTTTCCGAGCAGATCGAACGCACCGCGCGTCGACGCTCCGATGGCACGCACGCCCTCAATTTGCCGGTTGGAGGAAAATGGCGTCACGCGCACGAACAAGGCGACAGGTTCCGCCTCCATGGCCCTCAGGAACATGTCGGGCCTGTACAGCATCTCGCAGCCCTTCCAGTGGATCGCAGCCGGCATGGCGATGCTGCATATGGCGGCGGTTGCCTGGCCGGCCAGGAGATTTCGACCGTAGCTTGTATTCGCGGATCGCATGCCAAGTCCCTTGGCCACTGCGTCGTATTCGGTCTCGACGCGCAAGACCACCTGCGCGTCATGGGCGCGCAGGACGCTCTCGGCATCGGGAAATGTCCTGTGCAGCATCGGCCAGTCGAGCGCCTCGAAACAGGCCGATACTTTCCTGATGCGCCTGCCTGCAGTGACGGTGACGATGCATCCGCGTGTTTGCAGCTTGATACAGCCCGTTCCGTCGGCCGCTTCATCGTTGAGCGGAATGACCGGTGTGCCATTCAGGAAGGGAGCGAGACCGGTTATCAGAACCTCGGGGTCCAGTCGCGGGAACTCGCCGAACACCAGCGTGGCCTCGCTCGCCGTTTCGAGACCGGATCTCTTCATTCGAGATACAAAGTTCATGTCCGCTAGGGTCCCGGCGAATGAGGTTCGCTGGAATCGACGGTACGCGACCACGGTCACCGTCCGGTTAAGATTTCCCCCGCAATTTCGCGCATTCATGCCGTGGCGCCTCTGCGCCGGGAAACGGCCTCACCTGCCGCCCTGACCTCGCATGAAACGCAGCGCGCTATAGGGTGCCGGATCGCAATATGGCGTCTCGCCCGTCATCAGCTGCGCCGTCAGTTGGCCCGTCGCCGGACCCAGCGTGAAACCATGATGGGCATGGCCGAAATGCAGCCACAGGCCGGGCATGCCCGGCGCCTCGCCTATGACCGGCAGCATGTCCGGGAAGACCGGCCGCGCGCCGAGCCAGGGTTCCTCGTCGACGCTGTCGCCTAGCGGGAAGAGTTCGCGCGCCTTCGGCAGGATGCGGCGCAACTGGTTCGGCGTCTTCGGCGCATCCTGGCGCGCGAATTCCGCGCCGCTTGTCAGCCTGATGCCGCGCTCCATCGGCGCCAGGACGAAACCGTATTCAGTGTCGAGCACGGGCCGCGTGAGCCGGGCATTCCCGGACGGTGCGAAATGCTGATGATAGCCGCGCTTGACGCCCATAGGCAGCTTGAGACCCGCCTCGTCCAGCAACCGTTTCGACCAGGGCCCGAGCGTGACCGCGACGAGTTCCGTGGAAAGTTCGGGTCCGTTGGTCGTCACCACCCACTTGCCCGCGCGCCTCGTGATGCCGGTGATCTCGGCGCGGATGAATGTCCCGCCCAGCTTCTCGAACAATGCCGCGTAGGACTTGACCAGGGCGCCCGGGTCGCGGCAGGTCCACGGATCGCGGTAGTGCAACGCACCTTCCAGGCGAGTGGTATCCAGGTCCGGCTCGAGAGAGGCAAGTTCCTCCATGGAAACCATGCCCGCGTCGAGTCCCAGGTCGCGCAGTTCGCGGGCTTCCGCCTCCGCCTCGGGAATCGGGTCCCCGTTGCGGAAAAGCCGGATCCAGCCGCGCTTTGCCACGAGGTCGGACGAACCGGCCTCCTCCATCAACGCCTGGTGTGCCTCCAGGCAGTGCGCGAATATCGGTATGTTCGCGGCAAGCGTCCGCCGTGCGGTTTCCCGGTTCGATGCCAGGAAATAGCGCCACAGGAACGGCGCCACCGCCGGAAGCGACGATATCTGGTAGTCGGCATCGGTGCGCAACTTCAGCGCCACCTCCACGACCGACCGCAGGTCGCGCGGAAACAGGTAGGGATGAATGCCTTCGCGCTGGATTATTCCGGCATTGCCGAAACTGGTTTCCTCGCCCGGCCCGCGCCGGTCGACCAGCGTGACGGCGCAGCCGCGCTTGAGCAGATGAATCGCTGTTGCGACCCCCGCCATGCCCGCGCCAAGGACGAGTACATCTTTCCGGTCTGACACCTTCGCCTTTCCTTCCCTGCGGCAGTTGATCAGGCAGGGCGAGACTGGAATCCCGGTCGCTCGATTGCAACCGGAAAAACGCGTTTGCTACCGGCAAACAAGGCAGCCGCGCGCGACCGCGGCCGGACGAAACGGGACCTGGCCTGCAGTCTCAGTATTCGACGCCGATCTGCGCCTTGATACCGGAGCGGAAGGGATGCTTGACCAGTTCCATTTCGGTCACGAGGTCGGCCACCTCGATCAGTTCCTCCGCCGCGTTGCGGCCTGTCAGCACCACGTGCGTCATGTAAGGCTTTTCGGTTTTCAGGAACTCGACCACCTCGTTGACATCCAGATAGTCGTAGCGGATCGCGATGTTGATCTCGTCGAGCAGGACCATGGTGTTGGTCTCGTCGCGGATCAGTTCCTTGGCCTTTTCCCATGCCGCCTGCGCCATCGCGATATCGCGTTCGCGGTTTTGCGTTTCCCAGGTGAACCCCTCGCCCATCGTGTAGAAGGAGCAGATGTCGGCGAAGCGCTCCTTGATCAGGTTGCGCTCCCCGGTCTCCATGCCGCCCTTGATGAACTGCACCACGGCGCATTTCCGGCCATGCGCGATATGCCGGAAGATCATCCCGAAGGCCGCGGTCGACTTGCCCTTGCCCTTGCCGGTATGGACAATGATCAGGCCCTTCTCGTCGGTCTTGGTGGCCATGATCTTGTCGCGCGCGGCCTTCTTCTTGGCCATCTTGGCGGCATGGCGCTCGCTGTCGATTGCCGGCTTCGTCTCGTCGTTCATCGCCCGTCTCCTTCAGGCCAGTGGTTTGGCATACCAGATGCGCTGCGGCGCACCATCCGCCGCAGGCAACCGGCCGATTTCCGTGTAACCGCACTTGGCATAAAATCCCGGCGCCTGGAACTCGTAGGTATCGAGATAGACGCCCGCCAGCCCCAGGTCCCGCGCATGGGCTTCTGCCCTTTCCAACAGCTTTGCGCCGACACCACTGCCACGCGCATTCGGGGCGAGCGCCAGAAGCTCGACATAGAGCCAGCCGAGCATCGTCTTGGCCGAAAGGCCGCCGATGACGTCTCCGCTGCTTTCCGTCGCCTTCCAGTAGAAATTGTCGACGACAAACGGGAGCCCGGCATCTTCCGCATGGGAATTCAGGAGAGCTTCCAGCGTTTCGTTCAGCGCCGTGCCCGTCCCGGCCTCGATTGTGACATCACCCATGTTCGGCTCCCGCCATCTCGTTCAACTCGAACATCGCCGAATTGCTCTTCGGCGTCCACAGTCCCCGCTCGATCGCCTCGCGCAGGCGGTCGGCCATTTCGCGCAGCGCGTCCGGGTTTTTCTCGGCGATGAAGCCACGCACCGTCTCGTCCACGAGAAAGGCCTGGTAAACCGCCTCGAAATGGTGATCGCGCACCGCTCCCGTCGTTGCGGCAAAGGCGAACATGTAGTCCACGGTCGCCGCCATCTCGAAGGCGCCCTTGTAGCCGTGCCGCATCACCCCGGCGATCCATTTCGGGTTGACCACCCGCGCCCGCACCACCCGGCCGATCTCCTCCTCCAGCGTGCGGATCACCGGGCGTTCGGGCCGCGAATGGTCATTGTGATAGACCACCGGCATTTCGCCCTTCAGCGTCTCGACCGCAGCCGTCATCCCGCCCTCGAACTGGTAGTAGTCGTCGGAATCCAGCAGGTCGTGCTCGCGGTTGTCCTGGTTCTGAACCACTGCCTGAATGCCTTTCAGCCGTTCCTCGAACAGCCCGCGCTCGGCGCTGCCCTCCGCCTGCGCGCCATAGGCATAGCCGCCCCACACGAGATAGGCCTCCGCCAGGTCCGCCCTGTCGGCCCAGCCCTTCTCGTCGATCAGCGCCTGCAGCCCCGCCCCGTAGGAACCGGGCTTGGAACCGAAAACGCGGTAGCCGGCCCGCCGCGCCGCTGTCTCGGGGTCCTCGCCCTGTTCGACCAACCGAGCCGCCTCGGCGCGAATTCGCGCCGCGATCGGGTTGTCCGTCTCGTCTTCCTCCAGCGCGCCGACCGCCCGCACCGCCCGGTCGAACAGGGCGATCTGCTCGGGGAAAGCATCGCGGAAGAAGCCGGAGATCCTGAGCGTCACGTCGACACGCGGCCTTCCCAGCTTGGCGACCGGCATGATCTCGAAACCGGTCACCCGGCGCGAGATGCCGTCCCAGACCGGTTTCGCGCCGATCAGCGCCATCGCCTGGGCGATGTCGTCGCCGCCGGTGCGCATGTTCGACGTACCCCATGCCGTCAGCCCGAACGAGACGGGCCATTCGCCATGATCCTGCACATGGCGCGTGACCAGCAGTTCGGCCGATTTGCGTCCCAGTTCCCAAGCCGTCTCGGTCGGCACGGCGCGGCTGTCGACGGAGTAGAAGTTGCGCCCCGTCGGCAGCACGTCCGGGCGTCCGCGCGTCGGCGCGCCCGACGGCCCCGGCTCGACGAACCGTCCGCCCAGCGCCGCCATCAGCCCGTCGATTTCCGCTTCGCCACAGGCTTCCACCGACGGGCGCAATACCGCGTCGATCCCGTCCAGAACCGTCCGCGTGCGCGCCCACTCCGACGGGCATTCCGCCTCGCCGCCGACGAGTTGAGCCGCCAGCAGCTCGATCCGCTCCACCGTGTCGCCAGCCGTCCGCCACGGGTCGGCGGAAACCGCCCGGAGCATCTCCGGCCTCGGCCCGTTCCACGTCTCGCCCATGGCACAATCGAGCGGGTCGAAACCCAGCGAGAGATCGTCGGCAATCGCCCGTTGCAGGCTGTTGTCCGCGCCATCGCCGAGGCCGCGCGGCACCCGCGCCAGCGCGGTGACGAGATCGGTCAGCAGCCGCCCCTCCGGCGCGAGCCCAAAAATATGCAGCCCGTCTCGGATCTGCATTTCCTTCAGGTCGCACAGATAGGCATCCAGCTTTTCCAGCGCGGCATCGGTTTCGTCGTCCTCCGCGATCCCCGCGTCATGGTCGAGTCCGATGTCGCGCACGAGGTCGAGAATCCTCCTCTTGAGCACCTTGAGCCGGCGCGGATCGCCGCCCGACGCCTCGTAATACTCATCGACCAGCGCCTCGAGATCCTTCAGCGGCCCGTAGCTTTCCGCTCGTGTCAGTGGCGGCGTCAGGTGATCGATGATGACGGCGCTGGTGCGGCGCTTGGCCTGCGTACCCTCGCCCGGATCGTTGACGATGAACGGATAGACATGCGGCAACGGGCCGAACACCGCCTCCGGCCAGCAGGTCTCCGACAGCGCCAGCGCCTTGCCGGGCAGCCATTCCAGGTTGCCGTGCTTGCCCATGTGGACGACCGCATCCACCTCCGCCACCGTTCGCATGTAAGCGTAGAAGGCGATGTAGCCATGCGGCGGCACCAGGTCCGGCGAGTGGTAGCTTTCCTTCGGATCGATGTTGTAGCCGCGCGCCGGCTGGATGCCGACCAGCGTATCGCCGAATCGCGACAGCGGCAGCGCGAACACGCCGTCGCGAAAGAACGGATCGTTCTCCGGCGCCCCCCAGCGTTCCGCGACCTGCTCCTGAATCGCTTTCGGAAGCGTCGCGAGGAAGTCCCTGTATTGATTCAGGGAAATGGCTTCGCGGATTTCGCGCGCATCCGAAGCCGCATTGGTCGGTCCCTTCTTCATGTGCTCGATCAATGCGTCGCCATCGGCAGGAATCTCGCCGACCGGGAATCCCTCCCTTGCCATCGCGCGCAGCACCTCGACGGTGCCGGCGGGCGTGTCCAGCCCAACCCCGTTGGCCAGCCGGCCGTCCCGGTTCGGGTAGTTGGCGAGGACGATGGCGACCCGTCTGTCCGCGACCGGCTTGCGCCTCAGCCGCACCCATCGCGCCGCCAGCTCGGCCACGAATTCCGTCCGGTCGCCCACCGGCTCGTGCGCCACGACGTTGCACTCGGTCGCCTCGTCCCACGCGTTCGCGCTCTTGAACGAGATTGCCCGCGACAGCACCCGGCCGTCGACTTCCGGCAGTGCCACGTTCATGGCGAGGTCGCGCGCGTTGAGGCCCTGCGGGGAAGCATCCCAGGCCTCCCGCGGCGAACCGGCAAGGACCGCCTGCAGCACGACCGCTCCGCCCTTCTCCAGCACGGTGGGCGTGCGGTTCGCGCCGGGCGCGGACACCGCGAAGCCGGTGAGGTTGATCGCCACGTCCGGCTGGTGCTTGTCGAACAGCGCCTCCACCGTTGCCGCGGAAACCGGGTCCTTCAGGCTGGACACGAAAACCGGCAGCACGCCGAGACCGCGCTTGGAGAGCGCCCTGGCCAGCGCCTCCACCGGCGCCATCTGTCCGGATTGCAGCAGCGCCCGGTAGAACACGATTGCCGCGGTACCGGCCGCGCCCTCTGTCGGGGTGCCGAACACCCCCGCCTTCAGCAGCGGCGCCGCCGCGCCCTCGATCTCGCGTCCAGCCAGCACGTCGCCGCAGGCGTCGAGAAAGCCGCGCGCATTCTCCGCTCCGCCTTCGACCAGGAAACGCCACAGCCTGTCACAGGTCTCGGTCGGCAGTGTGCAGAAGGCGGCAAGGCCCGGATCGGGCTTGTCGTCGCCCGGCAGAACGGCAAGCCGGATGCCGTGCTCCGCCGCGGCGGCGTGGATCGCCTCCAGCCCGTAGGGCCAGTATCCGGCCCCGCCGAGAATCCGGATGACAATGAGCTTTGCGTGCCGGCCCGTTCGCTCCACCCATGTGTCGACGGACATGGGATGTTTCAGTTGAAGCAGGTTGACCAGCCGCAGCGACGGCCCCTCGCCCCGATACGCACCGGCAAGGCTTGCCAGTTCCGTGTCCGCAGCCGAAAGGAAGCAGATGTCGCCGGGCGTCTGGCCGAGATCGATCGCCTCGCCGTCACCGTCCGATACCGTCCCCTTCTGTGCCAGCAGCAGGTGCATCAGTTCATCTCCCGCTGTCAGGTAACGTGTTTGTGAGTTGCTGGCGCACGATACCCGGACTAAGCGTTGATTCAACCAAGGGGTTGAATAGAGAGGGAAAATGGAAGAAATCTCGATGGGCGTCAGCTGGCTCGCAGTCATCGCAGGTGCGGTTGTCGCGTTTCTTGCCGGCTGGCTCTGGTACTCGCCGATGCTGTTCGGCAGGACGTGGGCCTCGGGCCACGGTATCGAGCTCGGCACCGCCCAATCCATGCCATTCGGCGCGATGGCGGCCCAGTTCGTCGGCCTCCTGCTTCTGGCCTGGTTCGTCGGCGTGGCCCTGTCCGGCGGCGGCCTTCTGGTCCTTGTCCTCGCCTTCGCCGCGTTCTGCGTGCTCGCCGCCTCCGGCGGCATGTTCACGAAGAAGCCCGGCGCCGTGATTGCAATCGAGGCCGGCTACTGGATCGTCGCCGCCATAATCATGTACGTCGCCCACGCGATTTTCTGACACCGGTTCCGCCATCGGCTCAGCGGGACGCCGCCGCGATCGCCTCGCGGATGGCAGCTTGATCGATGTCGTGCATGCCGATCACTACCAGCCGGGTCGTGCGCGTCTCGTCCGACCGCCACGGCCGGTCGAAATAGGTCTCGATGCGCTGGCCGACGGCCTGCACCACCAGTCGCATCGGCTTGCCGGGCACGTCGCAGAAACCCTTCAGTCGCAGCACGTCGTGCCGCGCGATGATGTCCTTGAGCCCGGCGACGAAACCGTCGGTGTCCGCAATCGCGCCCGTCTCCGCGACGAAGCTCTCGAACTCGTCGTGGTGGTGATCGTGGTCCTCACCGTTCTCATGCTCCATCTCGTGGTGCGACTTGCGCAGCGCGATCTGGTCCTCGGTCGCCGAATCCAGCCCGAGCAGCACGTCCGCCGGCAACCGCCCGTGGGTGGAGTGGACGATCTTCAGCGGCCGGTCGGTCTGCCCGGCGACATTGTTGCGCACCGCCTCCAGTCGCGCCGCGTCGATCAGGTCCGCCTTGTTCAGCACCACCATGTCCGCGGCGCGGATCTGGTCCTCGAACAGTTCCTCCAGTGGGCTTTCGTGGTCCAGCGCCTCGTCGGCGGCGCGCTGCGCCTCCAGCCGGTCGTGATCGTCGGCGAAGCGGCCTTCCGCCACAGCCGCCGCGTCGACCACGGTGACAACGCCGTCCACCGTCACGGCCGTCTTGATGCCCGGCCAGTTGAAGGCCGCCACCAGCGGTTGCGGCAGTGCCAGCCCCGACGTCTCGATCACGATGTGATCCGGCCGCTCCTCGCGCTCCAGCAACCGTTCCATCGTCGGAATGAAATCGTCTGCCACCGTGCAGCATATGCAGCCATTGTTGAGCTCGACGATGTCCTCCTCGCCGCAGCTCTCGATTCCGCATCCCTTCAGTACCTCGCCATCGACGCCGAGATCGCCGAACTCGTTGATGATGAGCGCGATCCTGCGCCCCTGCGCGTTCTCCAGCAGGTTGCGGATCATCGTCGTCTTGCCGGCGCCGAGAAAGCCGGTGATGACGGTGGCGGGAATCTTGGACTGCATGTGTTATCCCTTCATCTTCAGCGGCAATCCTGCCGCAACGAAATAGACCGTGTCTGCAACGCCGGCGACATCCTGGTGCAGGCGTCCGGCATGATCGCGGAATTCGCGCGCCATCCTGTTGTCGGGCACGATGCCGAGTCCGACCTCGTTGGAGATCAGCACCACGGGTCCCTTCGCGTCTTTCAGCGCCGCGCACAGCCTCGCGCTTCGTGCCGCTATATCTGCTTCGGCCATCATGAGATTGGTAACCCAGAGCGTCAGGCAGTCGACCAGCACCGCCCGCTCCTGCCCGGTCGCGCGCGCCAGCGCACCTTCAAGGTCGTCCGGCTCCTCGACGGTCGTCCATTCGGGTCCGCGCCGTGCCCTGTGATGGTCGATGCGCGCGCGCATTTCCTCGTCATGCACCTGCCCCGTGGCAATATAGACCGGTTCCAGCCCGCTGGCGGCGATCATTCCCTCGCCGAATGCCGACTTGCCGGATCGCGCGCCGCCGAGGATCAGCGTCACGCCCGTCGCGGCGGGATGGCTGGTTTCGCTTGGCATCGGACGACTCCTGCATTCGCTTGGCGGTCGCCCCGTTCAGATGCCGGGTCTCTCGATTGACGCCGCATCCGGCTCGAGATCCGGTCCGTTCGGGGGCACCCCGCCCCATCGGCTCGCTGTCATGGCAGGTCTCCTGGCTCATGGCGTTCGTCCGGCACCTGCCTTCCCGGATGTCTCCAGTGGCGCTCCGTGTCGTCCGGAGCTGCGGTGCCGCGCCATTCTACAGTCGCGGGGTCGGCCGTGATTTGGGCGCCCTGGTTGGGTCCGCCCGTCACATTCCCTTTTCGTCCCGGCCGTTGTCGCGGCACGGGAACCATGACGCCTCAGGCATAGGCTTGGCCGGCGACGGAAGTCAATCGCGTTAACGCGTTTTAAAACCCTGTGCGGATAAGGGACGGCAACACCGAACCTTAACCACATCCTATACGATTCTCTTCGGAACGGCATTCGGCTGTACGCAATCTGGCGTTGAGCGCGTAAGAATGCTCAGTCGAAACCCCAGACTGGCAGATATGCTCGAGCGCATCTTCATAGTGCGTAGCGTGGCGGAAGCGATTCGCAGGTCGATCGCTTGGTGCCTCGTGATCGCTTTCATCGCGGTCATCCTGACCGACCCGCTTTTTGCGGTCTTTTTTCCCGATCTGGCGAAGACATACGGGCCGTCCGTCAGGGCATTCGCCTTCGGCATTGCCATACTGGTGTCCGCGCCGATCGTTGCACTGTTCTTCCGCATGTCGCTTCGCATGGTATCCTTCAATGAGCAGTTGAAGGACATGGCACGCCACGACTCCCTGACCGGCCTTCTCAACCGGGCCGCGTTCGAGGAGATCATTGCCGGTCGCGCCCGGGATTCCGGCGATGACGCCTCCCCCGAAGATGCGCTGATCATCATCGACATCGATCATTTCAAGTCGATCAACGACACCTATGGTCACGCCGCCGGCGATCACGTTCTGCGCATGGTGAGTGTCTGCATTGCGGGCAACGTGTTCGAGCGCGACTACGTGGCGCGGCTTGGCGGCGAGGAATTCGCTGTGCTGCTGATCGGCGCCGGTGCGAGCGGCGCAGTCAGGGCTGCCGAGCGCATCCGGTCCGCGCTGGAGGAATGCACGAGTCACTACGAGGGCCGCGTCATCCGCGTCACCGCGTCTCTCGGCGGCGCCCTTTACCCTCGCGGCGCGGCCTATCCGTCCGTATACCGGAGTGCGGACTTCGCGCTCTACCGGGCCAAGGACGCCGGTCGCAACACATGCGAGTTCAACGGCCTGCCCACCGTTCCGCGGAATCCGAAGCCGGGTGCTGAGACGCTGACGGAAGACACGAACCGCGGCATCGCCTAGCCCGCTTTGCCGGCGACTTCCAGCAACCCTTCGATATCGACATGGCGCTGCATGTCCTCGGCGATCGCGTCCAGCGCAGCATCGACGGCTGCGCGATGGTCGCTCCCGGACGACTCTGCGCCGATGCTCTGCAGCCAGGCCGCACGAAACGCCCCGCTGTCGAACAGGCCGTGCAGATAGGTGCCGAACACCCGGCCGCCGACGGCCACCGCCCCGTCGGGCACACCGCCGGCGACAAGCGCCGGTCGGGCGCAGTCCGGCCCGCGGGTGACGCCAAGGTGAATTTCGTATCCGGACACGTCGACGCCAAAGACGGGCGAATGCGCGGTCACGTTCTCCAAACGCTTTTCCGGCGCCATTTCGGTCTCGGTGTCGAGCAGGCCGAGCCCCTCGGTCTCGCGCGGGCCGCCCTCGATCCCCAGCGGATCGCGCACGGTGCGGCCCAGCATCTGGTAGCCGCCGCAGATACCGACGACATGGCCGCCGCGCGCCACGTGAGCGCGGATCTGGCGGTCCCAGCCATTCTCGCGGAACCGGACGAGATCGGAAATCGTCGATTTGGAACCGGGTATGACGATCGCCACCGCATCCTCGGGAAGGCGTTCTCCGGGCCTCACGAACACGATCTCCACCCCCTCCTCCTGCGCCAGCGGGTCGAGATCGTCAAAATTGGCGATCCGGTCCGGCATCGGTACGGCGATCCTGACCCCGCCGTCCTGCCCTGCAGCCAGCCGTTCGAGCACGACCGAATCCTCCGCCGGCAGCCGCGCCGCGTCCCCGAGCCAGGGCAGGACGCCAAATGACCGCCAGCCGGTGAAACGCGTGATCGCCGCCAGCCCGTCGTCGAACAGGCTGACGTCGCCGCGAAACTTGTTGATGATGAAGCCATGCACCGCCGCACGGTCGGTCTCGTCGAGCACGGCGTGCGTGCCGACCAGGGAGGCGATCACGCCGCCGCGGTCGATGTCGCCGACCAGGAGCACCGGAACCTTCGCCCGCGTGGCAAAGCCCATATTGGCAATATCGCCCTCGCGCAGGTTGATCTCGGCCGGCGATCCCGCGCCCTCGACCACCACGATGTCCGCCTCGGCGCTGAGCCTCCGGTAGCTCTCCATCACGCCGGCCAGCAGGTCCGGCTTCATTTTCTGGTAGTCGCGGCCGCCCGCCTGCCCCCGCACCTTTCCGTGCATCACGACCTGGCTGCCGCTCTCGCTTTGCGGCTTGAGCAGGACCGGGTTCATGTGCACCGTTGGCGCGGTGCGGCAGGCAAGCGCCTGCAGCCATTGCGCCCGGCCGATCTCGCCGCCATCGTCGGCGACCGCGGCATTGTTCGACATGTTCTGGGGCTTGAACGGCCTGACGGTCAGGCCGCGGTTGGCGAGCAGCCGGCACAAGCCCGCGACGAGCACGGTCTTGCCCACATCCGAGCCGGTTCCCTGCAGCATGATGGCCTTCGACATGAGCCATCCGCTACCGCATGTATCGCCTTTGGGAAAGCCGTATTGCGCCTGACGGCGCCGCAAACGCCAAAACCGCAGGCAGCGCGGGCGCTGCTTGCGGTTCTCCGGCTGTGCCGGAAACTGGAGCCCGCCATGAAAAGCGACGGATAATTCGAACTCCGGTACGCAGTACCTTCTCCGGAGATGGAGGCGTTGTCTCGCTCGCCTCGCGATGGACAATAGGCGGGAGGAGTTACCACGAGGTTAGTGAGACATTAAGCAAACCTAAATTTCGCAGTTTTTTCAATTAACAATGCCGATTTTCGCCTGACGCAGGGGTAATACGGAATCCGTCCGTTCCTTGCGCGCCCGCGCCGGCACGGAAAACGGCCCGTTCCGGCCCTCGCCATGCCCCGGCACCGCTCCCGGCAGGAATTGGGACTGGCACTCGCCGTCATATGGGCCTACGAGAATATGAAGTGAGGAAATCCGCCGGGCCCGCACACTCATGCAAAAGCGCCACTGGACGCATATCGCTCTTTTCGCCGCCGCGCTCGGCCTGGCCGCCTGCGCATCGACCGCGCCGCGCATCACCACGACCTATTACAACATCAACGGCACAACCGGCGCCGATCTCGATCGCGAGATCGCCGAGAAGGGTCCGCTGAAGGGCCACGCCCTCGCCTCCGCAGCCATAAAGTTCGTTCCGGTCGCCATCTCCTATGACAAGAGTGACGGCAAGTGCCGCTTCCGCGATGCGAAATTCCGCATCGAGGCGAACGTGACCTTGCCGCGCTGGCGAACCCGCGCCTCCACCGATCCCGAACTGCGCACCGCCTGGAAGTTCCTCTCCGCCTACGCACGCGAACACGAGGCGGTCCATGTCGCCATCGCCGAAAAATATGCCCGCAAGATCGGCGAGGAGCTGATGGCCCTTCCCGCGAAGGAAACATGCGACGATCTCGACAAGGCCGCCGAGCGCGTGCTGAAGCGCAACCGGGTCGAGCACAATCGCGAGCAGCTCGCCTTCGACGAGGAGGAACAGCAGCGCCTTGCCGAGCTGTTCGGCTGACGCCCCCTTCTAGCGGCGCCCCTGGCGCAGTTCCTTCTCCGCCGTGTCGAAGGCCTTTCGGATCCTGTCCACGGCCATGTCGATGGTTTCCTTCGTCCAGATCAGCGGTGGCGACATGATCATCGTGTCCATGACGGCACGCATCATCAGGCCGTTGGCGATCGCGTGATCGCGGATGACGACCGGCGCCGAGCCTTCGGGCTGGAAGCGCTCGCGCGTGTCCCGGTCCTTCACCACCTCGATCGCCGCAAGCAGGCCGAAGGTCCGGATCTCGCCGACCATCGGATGGTCGCCGAGTCCCGCCTGCAGGGCTTCGTGCAGATAGGGTCCGGTCTCGTCGCGCACGCGCCCGATCAGGCCCTCGCGCTCGATGATCTCCAGGTTCTTCAGCGCCACGGCGCAGGCCACCGGATGTCCGGAATAGGTGTAGCCGTGATAGAACTCGCCTCCCTTTTCCACCAGCGTGCTGGCGATCCGGTCTCCGACGAGCAGCGCCGACAGCGGCTGGTAGCCCGATGTCAGCCCCTTGGCAGTGGTGATCGTATCCGGCTTGATGTTCATGGACTGGGCGGCGAACCATTCGCCGGTGCGTCCGTAACCCGTGATCACCTCGTCGAGCATCAGCAGCACGTCGTGCTTGTCGCAGATGCGCTGGATTTCCGGCCAGTAGCTCTCCGGCGGGATCTTCACGCCGCCCGCGCCCTGGATCGGCTCGCCGATGAAGGCGGCGACATTCTCCGGCCCGGCCTCGAGGATCGCGTCCTCGACCGCCTTCGCCGCACGCAGGCCGAAATCGTGGTCGCTCTCGCCGGGATTGGCCAGTTCGAATGCGTAGGGGCACATGACGTGGCGTATGTTCGGCACGGCGCCGTATAGCTGCTCGCGCATCGCCGCCATGCCGCCGAGCGAAGTCGCGGCGACAGTGGAGCCGTGATAGGCCCAATCCCGCGAAATGATGATGTTCTTTTCCGGCTTGCCTTCCAGCGCCCAGTAGTGGCGCACCAGCCGCAGCGCCGTGTCATTGGCCTCGGAACCGGAGGAGCCGTAGAACACCTGGTTGATGTGATCCGGCGCGATCTCGGCCAGCTTCTGCGCCAGCAAGGTCGGCGTCGGCGTCGTGCAGCGGAAGAAGGCATTGTAATAGGGCAGCTCGCGCATTTGCGCGGTCGCCGCCTCGACCAGTTCCTCGCGGCCGTATCCGGCATTGACGCACCAAAGCCCGGCCATGCCGTCCAGGATCTCGTTGCCCTCGGTATCGTAGACGAAGGGCCCGTCCGCGCGCGCTATGACACGGGTTCCGGCCTGGCGCAGGTCCTTGTGGTCGGTGAAGGGATGCAGGTGGTGCGCGTTGTCGATCGCGCGCAGCTGTTCGGTCGAGTAGTTCTTGTAAGTCATCGAAACCTCCTGGAAATTCGTTCGGGTGACGCCTCTCGGGCGCCAGATGGTGCTCAGGAGGTCCCGTGGGGCGAGTAGCCGATGCGTGCGCAAAGCAGCAGCAGGTCGCTGTGCCGGGTGCGCGATGTGGGTATCGGGATCATGCCCGGAAATTAGCAGGCATTCGCCGCCGTGCAAGACGGAACCTTGCCCCGGAATCGCTCCCGCACGCGGCCTTTGCGGCAACGCGGGACTTGCGCCAGGCCGCTGATTCGCCAAGCACCGCAACCTCTTGGCGGCGGGCGCCGCGCAACCGCGTTTCCCGCCTGCTCGATTTCGAAAACCTCTGATCGATTCCGAAAATCGTTTGGCGATTCCGAAAACAGCGCGGCACGACGGCACGCGGAATCCCATCTCCCCGGCAACGCGATACGGCGAGTGCCGTACGCGCCCGGAATGAAAGGATGAAACGATGAAACGCCAGTTGAACACCATGCGCATCGCCGCGGCCGCCCTCCTTGGACTGGCCGCCGTCGCAATGCCGGCCAGTGCCGATGAATACCCGCAGGACCGCCAGGTGGTAACGGACGCCATGAATACCGGCTCCATTTCCTCCCTTGATCGCGCCTGCAATCCCGACGATCCGAACGCGGACATCGTCTGCCGTATCACCAGGGGCAACCCGGACCCGAAGTTCCCCTCCGTCCCCGTCAATCCGGCTTTCGGACTCTGATTTCCCTCGCAAGGGGTGGAGAAATGCAAGCGGCGCCCGCCGGTATCTTTTCGGAGGCCGGCGGGTCACCTATCTAGAGGGCATGGAGTCCGAATCTTCCTCCCTGATTCTTCTGCTGGAATTTGCGCTGCGCGGCGGGACGACCGGGATCGGCCTGTTGATGGCGGGCCTGCTGTTCTCGGTCCGGCCGGTATGTGCGACCACGTTTCTCGGCGGCTTGTTCGCAATCGGCGCGGCCGTCTACGCCATGATATCCGCTCCGGCCATCCAGGAGGCGGTCGGCGCGGCCTACGCGCCGCTCAGGCTGTTTGCCATGCTGTCACCGGCCTTCTTCTGGCTGTTCATCATGGCGATGTTCGATGACGATTTCGAATGGAAGGCCTGGATGGCCATTCCGCCCGCGACGATCGATCTGGTCCACCTGGCGGCCCTTCCCTTCCCCGACGCGGCACATGCCGCGCGGGTGGCCCATGTTGCCATCGTCATCGTCCTTATGGCCCACGTCCTCGTCCTCACCCGCCGCAATTTCGGCGACGACCTCGTTGCCGCACGGCGCCAGTTCACGACCATTGTCGTCGTGCTCGTGCCGTTGGTGTGCCTTACCATCGTCGTGGTCGCGACCTACGAGATGCTCGAATTGCGCAGCACCGTGGCCTCGCCCATGATTGCCGCCATGCTGTTCGCCGTCGCCGCGGCCTTCGGCTTCGGCATTTCCGGGATCCGCAAGTCTCTGATTCCGGAGACGGGACGCCCAAGGCCGCAGCCCGAGGCCGTCAGCTCGGCGGCCGACCGTCACGACCTCGCCCGCCTCGAGAAGCTCATGGAGGAGGGTATTTTCCTGCATCCCGGCCTCACCATCGGCGAACTGGCGGGCCGCCTGGACATCCCGGAGCACCGCCTGCGCCGCCTCATCAACAAGGGGCTCGGCTACCGCAACTTCGCCGCCTTCCTCAACGATCACCGCATCGAGGAGGCGAGGCGCCGCCTGTCCGACCCGCAATCGGCGCGCGAGCAGATCACCGGCCTCGCCTTCGATCTCGGCTATTCATCGCTGGCACCTTTCAACCGCGCATTCCGCGAGCGCATGGGCATGAGCCCGTCCCAGTTCCGCGAAAAGGCGCTGCAACAGGCCTGATCCGGATCGGCGACGCATTGACGGATGCATTTCGGGATGGTTGGACTCGCCAACCATCAAGACGGGGCGTCCATGCGGCAGCGTATACTCTTCCTGTGTTCCATCCTCGACCGCTTCGCCAGCGCGGTCTGCGTTCTCGCGGCATCAATCCTCGTGGCGGCGGTCCTGGCAATCGTCGTGCTGCGCTACGGCTTCGGCACGGGCTTCATCCGTCTGCAGGAACTGGCCGGATACGCCTTCGCGGTCCTGCTGATCTTCGCCATACCTGTCTGCCTTGCCCGCGACGGCCACGTGCGCGTCGAGATCCTTTCCGAGGCGCTCGGCGACCGCTATCTCGCATGGGCCGATCGCGTCGCCCTCGTCCTTTTCCTTGTTCCGGTATTCGGACTGGTCGTGTGGGCCTACTGGCCCGAACTCGCCTACAGCTGGTCGATCCGCGAAGGTTCCGTGGAAACGGGCGGCCTCGGCGGCCTGTTCATCGTCAAGACCGCCCTGCCCGTCGCCGCCGCGCTGACGATCGCGCAGGGCATAGCCGCCGTGCTTCGCCCGCGCCGGGCCGGTGCGGCACATTCCGGACAGGACGCACTCTAGGGGATTGATCGCTTGACCGCCCAGGAAACATTCCTTCTCCTGATGGTATTCGGCCTCTTTGCCGGCATCCTCAGCGGCATTCCCGCCATGCTGGCGATTTCCGGCGTGCCGCTGGTCACCGCCGTGATCGGCCACTTCTTCGGCGTTTTCGACCTCGGTTTCCTCTCCTTCTTCCCCGCCCGCATATGGGGCATAATGACGAACAACCTGCTGATGGCGGTGCCGCTCTTCGTCCTCATGGGAGTCCTTCTGGAGCGTGCGCGCCTTGCCGAGGATATGCTCGGCGTTCTTGCACGCATGATGGGCGGCAGCGCCCGGGGAATGGGGCTTTCGGTGCTGTTTTTCTCCGCGATGATCGCCGCGGCCACGGGCATCATCGGCGCCACCGTCGTCATGCTCGTCCTCGTCGGACTGAAGCCGATGCTCGATGTCGGCATCTCGAAACGCCAGGCCTCCGGCCTCATCTGTGCCTCGGGCACGCTCGGCCAGATCATCCCGCCGTCCATCCTGCTCGTCCTGCTCGGAGACCAGATCGGCAACACCTATCTGGAAGCCCAGCAGAAAGCCGGCAATTTCGCGCCGCTTCCCGTCTCGGTCGGCGACCTGTTCGCAGGTGCCCTCATGCCCGGCCTCGTCCTGGTCGGGCTTTACGCCATCTATCTCGCCGTGTCCCTGCGCCCGGCAAAGGATGCTCCGCCGCCTCCGGCGGCCGATCGCGTCTCCCGCGCAGAGATCGCCTATACCTTCCTGCCGCCCATGCTGCTGATACTGGCCGTCCTCGGCTCGATTCTCGGCGGCATCGCCACGGCCACCGAAGCGGCCGGGCTCGGCGCGGTCGGCGCATTGCTGCTCGCCGCCTTCAAGTCCGCCGCGAGCCGCGCCGAGCGTCGGCTGATCGTCGCCACGGGGCTGGCCGCCTTTGCCCTTGTGGCCTTGCAGGTGGCGGGCTTCGGCCGGTCGGGCGCGGGAAGCCTCGCGGGGCTCTTCGCGATCGCCGCGGGCGTCCTGATCGCCGTCGGCACCGTCGCGTCGGCCGTTCGGCTTTGGCGCCGTCAGACGCTGCTGCCCTCGTTGATGGACACGATCAGGATTTCCGGCATGGTCTTCGGCATCGTGGTCGCGGCGTCACTGCTGTCTCTGGTCTTTCGCGGCTTCGGCGGCGACCGGATGGTGACCGAGTTGCTCGCCCATCTGCCCGGCGGTCATGTCTCCGCGCTTGTCATCATCATGCTGCTGGTCTTCTTCCTCGGCTTCATCCTGGAAGCCGTGGAAATCATCTATGTCGTCGTCCCGCTGCTCGGCCCTGCCGTGCTTGGCACGGACATTTCGCCGGTCTGGTTCGCCGTTCTGATGGCCATGAACCTGCAGACCTCGTTCCTCACGCCGCCATTCGGTTTCGCGCTGTTCTATTTCCGCTCCGCGGCGCCGCGAAACATCACAACCATCGACATTTACCGCGGTGTCGTGCCATTCATCGTCCTGCAATTGCTTGCGCTTGCCATACTTGCGGCATATCCGCCGCTTGCAACCTGGCTTCCGCATGTGATTTTTGGTTAGGGAATCCGTTCAACCGATTGGGAGGCAACATGAAACGCAGAACGTTCTTGACAGGTGGCGCAGGTGTCGCCGCCGCATCCACACTTGCCGCGCCGGCGATCGCGCAGGGCAAGATCCAGTGGAACATTGCATCTGCCTTTCCAAAAGCCGCGCCGGGCGTCGGCACCAACGTCACCCGCTTCGCCGAGCTCGTCGGCCAGATGTCGGACGGCCGCATCGAACTTACGGTCTACGGTGCCGGCGAGCTGGTTCCGCCGCTCGGCGTCGAGGACGCGGTCCAGCAGGGCAACGTTCCCGTCGGTCACGGACCGACCTATTATGCCGCCGGCAAGAACCCGGCGCTGCACTGGTACACCGGCGTGCCCTTCGGCATGACTTCCAACGAGCATGTCGCGTGGCTCAAATGGGGCGGCGGGCAGGAGATCTGGGACGATATCTACGCCCAGCGCAACCTGAAGCCGTTCTACAGCGGCAACTCCAACACCCAGTCCGGCGGCTGGTTCAAGAACCGCATCGAGAGCCTCGACAGCCTCAAGGGGCTGAACATGCGCATTGCCGGCCTCGGCGGCGAGATGTTCCGCAAGCTGGGCGTCAATGCCGTGCTCATGCCGGCGACGGAGATTTTCCAGGCCCTGCAGTCCGGCGCCATCGACGCCGCCGAATGGGTCGGCCCGATGCTCGACCAGGCCTTCGGCCTGCAGAAGATCACCAATCTGTGCTACGTGCCGGCCTATGCCGAGCCCGGTGCCGGCGTCGCGGTCGTCTTCAACAACGATGCCTGGGCGGAGCTTTCGCCTGATCTCCAGGCGATCTGCAGCGCGGCCGCCTCGGCCGCCGCGCTCGAGATGCACGCCCAGTTCGATTACTTCAACGCCCAGGCGATGCAGCAGCTCAAGGAATCCGGCGTGGAATTCCTCAGCTTCCCGGACGATGTCGTCGAGGCGATGCGTGGCGCTTGGGAAGAGGTGAAGGAGGAGCTCAGGAGCCAGAGCGACGACGTGGCGACCGTGCTGGAAAGCTACGATGCCTTCCTCGGCCAGGCCATCGCCTACTCCGATGCCATGACCGGCCCGATGCTCGCGGGTCGCGGCTAGGCCCCGGCCCTGTCAATGCAACGCAAGCCCTCCCGGCCCGGCCGGGAGGGCTTTTTCTTTCGGGATCAGCCGCGCCGCCGGCCGCCGCGCCGTTCGCGCCGCGCCGAGCCTGCACCGGGCGTGTCGGCCGCCCGGTTCTTCAGCGGCCCCACCTTCGCCACCACGTCGTCGAGCGTCGGCCGCGCGCCCTTCTGGTGATGGTCGAGCGCCTCGCGCATCGCCTTGAGATGGTCGCATGACGTGCCGCAGCACCCGCCGATGATCTTCGCGCCCGCGTCGATCGCCAGGTGCACATATTCCGCCATCAGTTCCGGCGTGCCGGAATAGACGATTTCGTCGCCCTTGAATTTCGGAATGCCGCAATTGCCCTTGACGATCAGCGTGGCGTCCGGATTGGCCCCGCTCATGTCGAGCAGCGACGACAGGATGTCCGGCGCGCCGACGCCGCAATTGGCGCCGAGGGCCACCGGCTGCTCCGGCTCGTTGGCGACGACGCCGAAAATGTCCTTCGGCGAGAGTCCCATCATCGTCTTGCCCGCCGTGTCGAAGGAGGCGGTGAACGTGTAGGGCATCCCGGCCGCGATCGCGGCTTCCGCGGCGGCCCGGATCTCGTCGGGCGACGACATGGTCTCGATCCAGGCTATGTCCGCGCCGCCGGCCTTCAGGCCCTCGATCTGTTCCTTGAACGCCTCGACGGCCCCCTCGAAGCTGAGCGCGCCGAGCGGAATCAGCAATTCCCCGGTCGGGCCGACGGAACCGGCAACGATCACCTTGCGCGGCGCCTTGTCGGCCACCGCGCGCGCGATCTCGGCTGCGCGCTTGTTCAGCTCGAACACCCGGTCCTGCGCGCCGTGCAGCTTGAGCCGGTGCCGCGTTCCGCCGAAGGAGTTCGTCAGGATGATGTCCGACCCCGCATCAACGAAATCCTGGTGAAGCTTGGTGATCCGCTCCGGATGGTCCACGTTCCAGAGCTCCGGCGCGTCGCCGGACATGAGTCCCATCGCGAACAGGTTGGTGCCGGTCGCCCCGTCGGCAAGCAGCACGCCTTTTTCGGCAATCAGGTCGGAAAGCGGATTGGACATGGTATACCTCGGTTGCAATTCACATAACGATATAAAGAAGCGATTATATCGCCGCAACGACGAAATTGCGTCCGCCGCAGGGCGGTGCTCCAAATCGGACACCGTTTCAAAAAATTGCCCAAATTGCGGCGTGGATACGACCGGCGCGAAGCAGGACGGCCTTGAGCCGGCCTCGATTGTCCGAAGAATCCTAGGTGCGGCTGGTGGGCTCACGCGGGAAAAACACGATTTCTTCGGTGACCGGCATTCTCGGATGCCTGGTTTCGGCTGTTTTTCAGCTGGCCCTTGCGCTCGCGCCGCTGGAAGCGCTCGCTTCCGACACCAGCCTGGAAAGCTTCGCGGCAAGTTCCCATTCCGGCCTTCGTCCTCGCGACGGCCTTGTCGTCGGCGGCCCAGAGCCGGTCCGGGAGGTTCCGGGCCTGGCGCACAGGCCCGCCGCGCTGGCCGCCGCGCAGGACCGGCCGGACACCCGGGATTTCCTCGGATCGGTTTGCATCGCGGCGAACGTGCCGGCCGTGGTCGCCGGCGCGCACGCCCATGCCTGGCAGGGCCGCGCTCCGCCTTCCACTTCGTTGTCCTGATTGTCCATAGCGCGCGGCGTGTCCGCGCCGGCTAGTCATGAAACGAGGAAAAAATGAACGCAAACACCCGCTTGTTTATGGGTGCGCTTGTCGCATGCACCCTGCTTGCAAACGCGCCTGCTCATGCGCAATCCGATACCGCCGCCGACGGCGCCCCGCGCCCGCACGGCTTCTGGCTCACCACGCCGACCCCGGAATTCACCGCCGGTGCCGGCAAGACGATCACCCTTCCGCTGGACATCCTGAACTACACCGAGGCGCCGCAGCGCGCCCGGCTTGAGCTGTCGGGGATCCCGGAGGGCTGGGAATGGTCCATCCGCAGCGGCGGCCGCGAGGCAACCGCCGCCATGGTCGCGCCCGGCGAAACCGGCAGCATGACGCTCGAGCTGACCCCGCCCGCCGGCTCCGCGCCGGACACCTACGACCTCGAGCTGGTCGCCGAATATGGTGACGGCACTGCCGGCCTGCCGATCAGCCTGACCATCTCGGAGGACGCGGAAAGCGGGGCGACGCTGGAGCCGGAACTGCCGGCAATCCGCGGTAGCGTGAAGTCCACCTTCCAGTACAAGATGAAGCTGACGAATGAAGGCGGCGAAGACGCGCTGTTCAATCTCGCCGCCGACGTGCCGCCGGGCTTCCGCACGACGTTCAAGCGGGGTTACGGCTCGGAGGAGATCACCGGCATTCCGGTCAAGGCCGGCGAAACGGAGAACGTGACGCTGGAGGTCAAGCTCGACAACTCCGTCGAGGCCGGCGAATACCCGATCCGCGTGACCACCGTGGCCGGCGACGTGGAGGCATCGACCGACCTGGCGCTTGAGGTCACCGGCTCGCCCGAACTGAACTTCCGCGGTCCGCAGGACAGGCTGTCCGGCACGGCCGTTGCCGGCAAGGAATCCTCCTTCGCCTTCACCATTGAGAACACCGGCAGCGCGCCGGCCCAGTCGGTCCGCTTCAATTCCACCGCGCCGAGCGGCTGGACCGTGACCTTCGATCCCGAGGAGATGCCCGAGCTTGCGCCCGGCGACAGCCGTGACGTCAACGTGACGATCAAGCCGACCGAGAAGGCCATTGCCGGCGACTACATGGTCACGCTGCGCACCCAGGCCGACGGCACGTCCGAGAGCGTCCGGTTCCGCACCACGGTCGAGACCTCGACCATGTTCGGCCTCGCGGGCATCGGTGTCATCGGCGCCGCCGTCATCGTTCTCGCCTTCGCCGTCATGAGGTACGGACGTCGATGACCGGGCACGTGATCGAAGCAACGGGGCTGACCAAGCGCTACAACGGCACCGCCGTCGTCGATGGCATCGACCTCACGGTCGAGGAAGGCGAGGTTCTGGGCCTGCTCGGCCCGAACGGCGCCGGCAAGACGACGACGATCCTGATGCTGCTTGGCCTCACGGAAGCCTCGGGCGGGACCGTCCGCGTACTCGGCAAGGATCCGGTGCGCGATCCCCTCGCCGTCAAACGCGAGGTCGGTTACCTGCCCGACGCGGTCGGGTTCTACGACAACCTGACCGGGCGCGAGAACCTGCGCTACACGGCACGCCTCGGCGGACTGTCGCCCGCCGAGGCCGACAGCAAGATTGACGCGGCGCTCGCCCGCGTCCGTCTCGACGGGGTTGGCGACCGCCGGGTCGCCACCTATTCGCGCGGCATGCGCCAGCGTCTCGGCCTTGCCGAGCTCCTGATGCGCGACAGCCGCGTCGCCATCCTCGACGAGCCGACCTCCGGTCTCGACCCGCAATCTACGGAAGAGCTCCTCGAGCTGATCCGCACCTTCTCCCATGACGGGATGACGGTGCTGATCTCCTCGCACATGCTCGACGTCGTGCAGTCGATCTGCAGCCGGGTGGCCCTGTTCAACAAGGGACGCATCGGTTTCGTCGGAACGGTGGCGGAACTCGCCGACCGCGTCGCCGACGGCGCCTTCCATGTCGAGCTTGGCGCCGAGGGAGCCGACGTCGCCGGTATCGCCGGCGAACTGGACGGCGTCAGCGGCGTGGCGCAGACCGGGGATGGCCAGTGGGCGATCACCGCCTCGCGCGATGTCCGCGACGAGCTGGCGCGCCGGATCGTCGAGGCCGGCGGCGCGCTGAGGAACTTGGCGGCCCGCCGCCTCTCGCTCGGCGAAGCCTACAATCTGTTCTTCAGGGAGGCTGCAAATGAAGCGTGAAGGTTCACCGCTCAAGGGCGTGACCGCCATCGCCCTCAAGGAGGCGGCCGATCACATGACCAGCGCCCGCATGCATCTCATCATGCTGCTGGTCCTTCTCACCGCCGCCGGCGCGGTCTACGCGGCGATCGAGCAGATCAGGGCGACGACGTCGGAAGACCCCTATCTGTTCCTGAAGCTGTTCACGGTGGCGCGCGAGCCGCTGCCGTCATTCGCCTCCTTCATGGGCTTCCTGTTGCCGCTGGTCGCGATCGCGCTTGGCTTCGACAGCGTCAACGGCGAGTTCTCGCGGCGCACCATGAGTCGCATCCTCGCCCAGCCGATCTACCGGGACGCGGTGCTGTTCGGGAAGTTTCTCGGCGGCATGCTGGTCATCGGCATCGCCCTGCTGACGCTGTGGCTGCTGATGACCGGGCTCGGCATCCTGCTGCTCGGCCTTCCGCCATCCGGCGGCGACTTGGCGCGCAGCCTTGCCTATCTGGCGGCGACGCTGATCTATTCCGGTGTCTGGCTGGCCCTGTCGCTGGCCTTCTCGACGGTCATCCGGACGCCCGCCACCTCGGCGCTCGCGGCCCTGTCGGTGTGGCTGGTCCTCTCGATGTTCTGGTCGATGATCGCGCCCTTCATCGCCGCGGCGATCTCGCCGGCCGATCCCTTCGATCCGGTCAGCGTGGTCAATGCCTTCGAGACCCAGCTTGCCGTTTCCCGGGTGTCGCCCGCGACGCTCTACGGCGAGATCGCGCGGATGCTTCTCGACCCGGCATCGCGCTCGGTCGGGCCGGTGTTCCTCGGCCAGTTGCAGGGCGCACTGGTCGGCGCGCCGCTGCCGACGTTGCAATCGATCCTGATCGTCTGGCCGCAGATCTCGGGCCTGGTTGCCGCGATGGTGCTGCTGTTCACCGGCGCCTACGTGTTCTTCCAGCGCCAGGAGGTCCGGGCCTGACGGTTATTCGAAACCCTGCCCTTCGGGGCAAAGAAAGGGCCGGGGCGGCTGCCGCCCCGGCCCTTTCCGGTCCGGCTTGCGATGCATCCGTCAGCCGACATGCGCCGCAAGAAAGTCCATTGTCCGCCCCCAGGCGAGCTTCGCCGCCTCCGGGTGATAGCTCGGCCGCGCGTCGCAGTTGAAACCGTGTCCGGCCCCCTCGTAGACGAAGATCTCGACATCCGGTCGCTTCGCCTTCACGGTCTCGACATTGCTCGTCGGGATGCTTGGATCCTCGGCGCCGTAGTGAAGCTGCGTCGGAATACGCGGCTTCTCGTCCGCCATGCCGGCGATCCGCCCGCCATAGAAACCGACCGCCGCAGAAAATCCCTCCAGCCGCGTTGCCGCCGCGAAGGCGACGGACCCGCCGAGGCAGAAGCCGACGATGCCGACCTTTCCGGCATCCGCCAGCGCCGCGCGCGCCGCGTCCGTGTCGCGCAGGAAGGCGTCGAAATCGGGATCGGCGATGAAGCCCCGCGCCCGCTCGACTTCCTCCGGCGAGTAGCCGGATTCGAAATCCCGCTCCGTGCGGTCGAACAGCGCCGGCGCGATCGCGGCGTAGCCATCCGCGGCCAGCCGGTCGCAGATCGACCGAATATGCGAATTCACGCCGAATATTTCCTGGATGACGACGACGCCCCCGCGCGGGCTTCCCGCCGGGTCGGCACGGTATGCGCCGAGCGTGTGGCCGTCGGATGCTGTCAGGGTGATTTTCGGCATGGTTCGGGCTCCTCGCTTGGAATGACGCCCTGATAATGCATCGGCACCGCGCGGTGCAACGGCCTCAGCGCCGAATCACCCCGTAGCGCGCATAGTCGCGACACAGGCTCTCGAAGCGAAGCGTCGCCCCGGCGTCCTGCGCGGCTTCTGCCATGCCCCGCTCCAGCTCCTTGCGCGGCTCGACGTGGAACTTCGCCAGCCATCCCTGCAGCCCCGCACGGAACCAGCCCGGCAGCCGCTCCTGCTGGCCGAAATCGACGACATGCAGCGCGCCGTCATCGGCCAGGTGCCGCGCCGCCTCGGCAATCGCCGCCCGCCATGGCGGGATCATCGAAACGGCATAGGAAAGAAATATCCTGTCGAACGAGGCAACGCCGAACAGCGCCTGCGGGTCGAAACCGGTGGCGTCGGCCTGCGCCAGCACGATGCGGTCCGAAAGCCCGGCCCTGTCAATATTACGGCTCGCCTGCTTCAGCATTTCCGATGAAATGTCAAAGCCGTAGAGGCTCGACTTCGGATAGCGTCTCGCCGCGACGATCAGGTTGCGCCCGGTGCCGCAGGCCGCCTCCAGTATCGTCGTCCCCTCGCCCGCCGCGAGGTCCGCGATCAGCCGGTCGCGCCCGAGCAGGTAGTATTTCCGGGTCAGGTCGTAGACATGGCGCTGGTTGCGGTAGATCGCGTCCATCAGCCTGCCGTGGGCCTCGCTGTCCTGCTCCGTCACCCGCGCCATGCGCTACCCGTCCAGCGTGTAGAGGTGGAAGCCGCCGTAGATGGCCGAACGGTCGGCCCGCGTCCACGCCCTCGACCGTTCCGCGTGGTAGGTCCAGCGATCCAGGATCGCCCGGTCGACGTGGCCCGGCAGGATGGTCCCGATGCCCGCGGTGCGGAAGATGACGCGCGCGCCCGGCGCGGCCGTCCGCGTGATCTGCGACCACAGCTCGTTCAGTTGCCGGTCCGTCATCCAGTCCTGCGCATCCAGCAGAACGTAGCCGTGACGCGATCCCGCCGGCAATTCGCCGAGCAGGTCGGTCAGCGAGCGGTTGTGCACCGTCGCGCGCACCGCGTTTTCCTTCAGCGCGTCGAAATTCTCCTCGCGCAGATAGGGCGGCACCGGCCCGTTCTCGCCGTAGCCGCGGGCGACCGCCTGCCAGGCGAACCAGTTCTCCGACAGCGGGAAGTCGCAGAACAGCGCCCGCGTGCGCTCGCGCAGCACCGCCAGCATGTCGCCGTCCGCCGCGCCGGCCAGCGCGTCATATTGCTGCGGCGGGATGCCGAGCCCGATCAGCGACGCCTTGTTGCCGGCGATCCACCTGACCAGCCGCTTTTCGAACACCGGCGCGAGATTGGCTTCGAACCACGTCGCCTGCTCCTCGGGCGTCCGGCAGGCAAGAAAGCTCTTCAGGTCGACACCGAACAGCCCGGCCAGCAGATGCGCCGAACCGATGAAGCGGCCGAGCATTCCGTGCCGGTAGAAGCCGTCCTCGAACATCTCTATGCGCCGCCCGCCGATGCCGCGCCGCCCGTTCCAGTAGGAAAGCGTCGCCGCGTCGCAATGCGGCGCCACCAGCCGGTCGAACAGGTCGGCATTGCCGCGCACGTTGGCCCGCCCGAACATGGCGAAGAAGCTCTCGTGGTCCGGCAGATGACGCGCCGCGGCCAGCTTCATGCGGTTCAGCGCCACGTGGGCCGGGGACAGGTCGACCGCGGTGACGGAGTCCGGCCCAGCCGTCAGGTAGCTCATCATGTTGCAGCCGCCGGAAGCGATGCAGACGAGCCTGTGGTGCGGCTCGATTTCCAGCGCCGCCATGTCCACTTCCGGGTCCTCCCATATCTGGGGATAGACCAGCCCGTTGAATGCCTTCGAGAATATCCGCTCCAGCAGGCCGGTCTTCGACAGGGCGGAATTCCGGTGAACCGCAGCGCCAAGCTGTTCCCTGACCGTGATGGCATCGCTCATGTCTGTGCCGCTTTCCGTTCGGGCGGTCAGGCCGCCGTCTTCTGTCGTTGCCGTTTTGCCTTGCGCCCGTTCGCCTGCGGCATCACCGCCGGCAGCCTGCCGCGGTTGCGCTCGCGCATGATCGCCGACCAGTCGATCAGCCGCAGCGTGCCGTCGTGCTCCTCGACGATGGCCGTGCAGCTTTCCACCCAGTCGCCGGTGTTGACGTAGGTGATGCCGTTCATCTCGGTGAGCGCAGCATGATGGATGTGGCCGCAGACCACGCCGTCGACGCCGGCCTTGGCCGCCTCGGAGACGAGGATGGTTTCATAGGCGCCGATGAAATTGACCGCCTGCTTGACGCGCAGCTTCGCCCATCTGGACAGCGACCAGTACTGCCCGCCCCACAGCCGGCGCAGCCGGTTGAACCAGAAGTTCACCGCCAGCGCGATCGTGTAGGCCACGTCGCCGACATGGGCGAGCCACTTGGCGTTGACCACCACCATGTCGAACTGGTCGCCGTGGATGACCAGCAGCTTCCTGCCGTCGGCTGTCTCGTGGATGTCGCGGTTCTTCACCTCGATGCCGCCGAAATGCGTGCCGGGAAACTGCCGCATCACCTCGTCGTGGTTGCCGGGCACGTAGACGATCTCGGCCCCCTTGCGGCCCTTGCGCAGCAGCTTCTGCACCACGTCGTTGTGCACCTGCGGCCAGTACCAGCCGCGCTTCAGCCGCCAGCCGTCGAAGATGTCGCCGACGAGATAGATCTTCTCGGCGTCGTGCTCGCGCAGGAAATCCAGCAGCATGTCGGCGCGGCATCCCCGCGTTCCGAGGTGGATGTCGGAGAGAAAGAGCGTTCGGAACTTCTTTTCCTCGCCCGGCCTGTCGTCGCGCATCTGCATGACAGCCCAAAACCAGAGTCGCGTGACAGCCGTGTGACGGCATGCCGCCGGCGGCGTTTCGCAGCACAATTCGGAAGGGCCGGACGCGAATTGGCCACAATCGAAGCGCGACTGTGTTTCCGGGATACACACCGCGTGATCGCAACCTTCCGGGCAACGGCAGGGCCACGCGCCTCCTGCGCCGACAGGGCGGACGGCAGGCCTGTTTTCGCGGAACGGCCCTTCCGCCGCTTGGGACAATAAGATGCCAACTCGCACCCGCCGCACCACCGCAAGTTTCCGCCATTCCTTTTTCCTTGCGGCACTCGGCTCCCCGCAACCGGCGGGCGAATACGACATTGACGAGGATGAGCAGGCCGTCGAGGGAAGGTCCTGGGTCGCGTGGCACCGCGTCGCCACTTTCATCCACCTGCCCGCCAGGCGCGAGGGAGCCCGCAGTCGCCAGATGGTGAAGATAGACCACGCCGAACTCGAGGCCGCCCTCGTACTGGACGAGAAACGCGGCAGCGAACCGGAAAACCGCACTCAATGACAACCACGCATCCTGAAAGGATCGATCATGGCCAAGGGTCAGAAACGCAGCAACAAGGAAATCCGGAAACCGAAACAGGACAAGCCGGCCAAGCAGGCGGCTTCCTCGGACACCATGGCACCGTTGAGGACTTCCGGTGCCGGCGGCTTCACCGGCAAGAAGAAGTGATGCGGCCCCCGCCCTTTGGCGGGACGGCCCGGAACGGGAAAAACGGATGAGAATCGTTATCGAATACTGCCGCGACCGTCACCCCGACGCCGCGCTTGCCGTTGTCGACCGCGTTCATTGCGAGGCCGTCAGCCTCGCGGCGGCAAAGAGCATCGCCATCGCGATGGCGGCATCGCGCATGATACCGCCGGAGCCGGATCTGGTCCGCGTTCTCGACGAGCGGGGCATTGAGTTTTTCCGCCAGGGCATCGGTCCGGCAAACACTTCGGAACCGGCCCGGACGCCGGTCTCGACCGACCAGGAGACGGAACGATGACGCTGACCTTTCTCAACGAAAGCCGCTTTTATGATCCCGGACGCCGGCAGATCCGTTTTGTCGGGCATGACGGCATGTCGACAGTGCCGTTTCGCATCGACATCGATGCCATAGTGAAAAAGGCCCCCGATATGCCGGGAGACGAATCCCTTTTCCTGAATTCCTTCGACGGCAAGCGCGAATCCATCCGCAGCGTCGCGCGGGAGGCCTATTCCAACAGGCGGCAGACCGTCTATGTGCTGACCGCGGAAGATTTCCGCTAGAATGCGTCCATGCAGATCCGTTTCGGATACGAACTGACGGTCCAGTGCGAGCAGCCGACGCCCATGGTGTGCCTGATGGAAATCAGGCCCGAGCGCCGTGGCGACCTGGTTGCGCCTGAACGGCTGGTCTCCACGCCCGCCGTGCCGACGCACACCTATCTCGACATGTTCGGCAATGTCTGCCGACGCTTCACCGCGCCGGCGGGCGATTTCTCGCTTTGGGCCGATGCCACGATCTCCGATCCCGGCACCCTTGATCCCGCCTTTCCGGATGCAGCCGAGATCCCGGTCCCCGAGCTTCCTGACGAATGCATCGGTTATCTCATGGGTAGCCGCTATTGCGAAACCGACCGGCTGAGCCAGATCGCCTGGGACCTGTTCGGAAATGTCGAGCCCGGCTGGGGCCGCGTCCAGGCGATCTGCGATTTCGTCCACGACCATCTCGACTTCGACTACATGAAGGCGCGCGCCACCCGCACGGCGCTGGAAGCCTACAACGAGCGGGTCGGCGTCTGCCGCGATTACGCCCACCTCGCCATCACGCTCTGCCGCTGCATGAACATCCCGGCGCGCTACGTGAACGGCCATCTCGGCGATATCGGCGTGCCGATCCTCGACCCGATGGATTTCTCCGCCTGGATGGAGGTCTATCTCGGCGGCCGCTGGCACGTTTTCGACCCGCGCAACAACATGCCGCGCATCGGCCGCATCGTCGTCGCCCGCGGCCGCGACGCCGCCGATGTCCCGCTGATCAACTCCTTCGGCCCGCACGTCCTGAAGAACTTCCGCGTCTGGACCTACGACGTCACCGGGCCTTAGGCCGCCGGCAGGAATTCGATGACGTGTTTCGCCCCCGGCCATGCGGTCGAAAGCGGGCCTGACGGATTTTTCGCGTTTTCCGGGCAAAGTTGTCGCGATTCCGGATCGCGGCTGCCTCATGCGGATACTGTCTCTGATTGGATCGACGGCCTTGCTCATCGCGCTCGGCGACTGGATCTTCGGTCGCCTGTTCGGCGGCGGTTTCCTCGTCCGCGCCGGCGGCACGGTTGTCGCGCTCGCCCTGCTCGCCGTCCCGCCCCTCCTTGCCGATGCCCGGCTCGACGGGGCGGACCGCCGGTCCGCATTCGCCATCGTCAGCGCTAGGCCGGCTCGCGCGGCGAATCCACGAATACACTGGCACGCAGCCAGGCGGAAACGTTCCGGGTCAGGTAGACATCCCCTTCGATGGACAGGTCGCCGGCCTTGATCGCGTCGCGATAGGTGCGGTCTCCCATCCAGACCTCGGTCATCGTGCGCACCGTGCAGTTGAAGTAGACGTCGACATCCTTGCCCGGGTCACGAAGGCAGACCTCCGCCTTCTCGGGGTTCACGATGATCCACCAGTCGCTTTGATCGGCAATGTCCGAGAAGCGGAACTTGATGATCGTCTCGGCGCCCTTGATCTTGTCCCTGTCTATGCTTCTTTCGAGATAGAGCATCAGGAGCTCCGGGTCGAAGTCCTCGGCAAACATCGTTTGCCGGGCCCATACGATCCCCCATTCGCCGAGCGCGACAAGAACCGGCAGCAGCGCCTCGCAGGCCTCCGAGGGAAAATACTCGAACCCCTTTTGCCCGGGGATCCGCCGCCTGATGACCAAGCCGTGCTGTTCCAGCCCCTTGAGGCGGCTGGTCAGAAGCGCGGGAGAAATGTCCCCGAGGCCCCGTTGCAGCGTGTTGAATCGCCGCGCGCCCATGAGGATTTCTCGCAGGATCAGGATCGTCCATCTCTCGCCGAGAACCTCGCACGCCTTCGCGATGGGACAGAACTGGTTGTAGTTCATCTGCTCACCCTCTCCACGGCGCGGACGCCCCGAGCTTCACAAATTGTAGCAGGATTCTCCGATTTCTGTAGCTGAATCCTTCACTCCCTGAAGCAGAACCCGCCCGTCCGCTCCGCTATTCGTCCTGTCACCGGCCGAGGGACAGCCCCGACGCCACCGACACAGGACAAAGATCAGATGTTCAACCCGCGCAAAATCATTCGCCGTGAATTCGGCCCCATCCGCCTTGTTCGCGAGCGCCGCGCCGAGCGGTCCGCGCAGGCGAGATGGGACGCCCCGGCCCACTGGTCCCGCTGACCGCCGGCACCCCCGGCCTGAAAAGCCGGACCGATACGCAATCACACCAAGGACATTCGACATGACCATCAACCCGACATTCGCGGCGCCCTCCGCCGCACACGAGCAGCCCTCCCCGCTCGTCGATTTCTGGAACGATATTCTGGCCCCGAAATTCATCCGCTACCGCCATATCCTGGTCGGCGGCCTGTCCCGCCACAGCGCGGCCGTGATGCCGGCGCTCGGCATCGCACCCGGCAGCAGCGTCCTCGATGTCGGCTGCGGCTTCGGCGATACCGCCATCGAGATCGCCCATCGCGTCGCCCCGGGCGGCCATGTCGTCGGCATCGACTGCTGCCAGGCCTTTCTCGACATCGCGTGGAACTGCGCCGAGTTCAGCCTCGCCCCCAACATCCACTTCGCGGCCCGCGACGCGGAACGCGGGCTGGAGGAAAACGCCTACGACTTCGTGTTTTCCCGCTTCGGAACCATGTTCTTCATGAACCCGGTCGCCGGGCTCCGCTCGATGCGCAAGGCGCTGAAACCCGGCGGCCGCGTGGCCCACATCGTCTGGCGCCGCCGCGAGGACAATCCCTGGCTCAACGAGCCGCACCAGGTGGTCCGCCGGTTCCTGCCGCCTCCCGGCGAGGAAGCGCTGACCTGTGGCCCCGGCCCCTTCTCGATGGCCAGCGAAGACGTCACCCGCGCCCAGATGGAGGCCGCCGGCTTCACCGACATCGCCTTCAGGCGCATCGACGCGAAGGTGCTGGTCGGACGCGACATCGAGGACGCGATCGGCTTCCAGCTCGCCATCGGGCCCGCCGGGGAAACATTCCGCGAGGCCGGCGAGCTTGGACAGGCCCGCCGCGCCGGGATCGTGCGCGCCCTCGAAGAGCTTTTCTCCGGCGTGGAGACCACGCCCGAAGGCCTCTGGATGGACAGTTCGTCCTGGCTGATCACCGCCCGCTCTCCCGGGTCCTGATCGACTGCAACCGAAGGAAAACCGAGATGAAAAACCCCGTTTCCAGGCGTTTTCACGCCCTGATTTCCGCAGCGAACGGAAAAACCAATTCCGGCATGGGTTCGCAGATTTCCGGCATCGACCGACCGAAAGACGGTCATCGCCGGACGCTGCTTCCCGCTCACCTGCTGGTCCTGCGTTAGGGCCGGCATGGCGCGGCCGCCGGAAACCTGGCCGCGTCCCCATCGAGACTGAAACCAACTCTGAAAACCCGAAAGGAAAATACCATGAATATCGCAACCACCATCGCCGACAACGGCGTCAACACCGAAGCTCTCATCGGCGCCCGCGGCGCTTTCGCAGAGGCCCCGCAGGCCGCCCGGTTCACCTTCCGCAGCACCTGCGACTGGGTCGAGGGCACCTACAGCTCCAACGCCATCAACGGCTATTTCGGCCTTGGCGAGGAGCACCAGCGCGCCAAGACCTTCAGGATCGAGTCCGACCATCCCGTCGTCTTCGCCGCGGCCGACCGCGCCCCGACCCCGACGGAGATCGTGCTCTCGGCCCTGGCCAGCTGCCTGACCGGCGGTGTCGCCGCCGTCGCCCAGCATCGCGGCATCCAGCTCAAGTCGGTCCGCGCCGTCGTGGAAGGCGATATCGATGTGCAGGGCATCCTCGGAATGGACCCGGAAATCCGCAACGGCTTCTCGTCCATCCGCGTGCGCTTCGAAATCGACGCCGATGCCAGTCGCGAGGATATCGAGGCACTGGTCGCCCAGTCGCAGAAGCGCTCGGCCGTGTTCGACATCCTGACCAACCCCACCAGCGTCGCGGTTTCCGTGGCCTGACGCCCCACGACAACCGGCCGGGGCACGTGTCCCGGCCGCAATTGCCGACCTCCCCGAAACGAAAGGAATAAACAGATGTACATCGCCCCCGAACACCTGCGCGGCGCTGCCCGCTTCGACCTCGGCCGTTACAAGCCGTTCGCCATCGCGCCGAAGGCACGCTCCGGCCCGATCCCCCGCAAGGCCCGCTGATCGCGGCCCGGCGGCAAGCCTCCGCAAACCCGGACAAGGAGCAGATGCAATGAGACGCATTTCCACGGTTGTCATCGGCGCCGGCCAGGCCGGCCTTGCGATGAGCCACTGCCTGTCGCAGCGCGGCATTGCCCACGTGGTGCTCGAGCGTGGCGAAGTAGCGAACTCCTGGCGCCGCGAGCGCTGGGACAGCCTGCGGCTCCTCACACCCAACTGGCAGAGCCGGCTTCCCGGCTTCGCCTATGCGGGACCCGACCCGGACGGCTTCATGTCGATGCCGGAAATCGTCGGCTACCTCGGCGACTACGCGGCGGCCAGCGCCGCGCCCGTCGAGCCTTTCACGACGGTCCGTTCCGTCACGGCGGAAGGCGGCGGTTACCGCGTTTCGACGGACCGTGGCGAATGGTCATGCCGCAACCTCGTCATCGCGACCGGCGCCTGCGCCGTCGCGAACGTTCCCGCGCTGGCGGCCGGGCTGCCCGGGGATATCCTGCAGCTGACGCCGTTCGGCTATCGCGGCCCCGGCCAGCTGCCGCCCGGCGGCGTCCTGGTTGTCGGCGCATCCGCCACCGGCGTCCAGCTTGCGGACGAGATCCGCGCCGCCGGACACGAGGTCACGCTGGCCGCCGGCGAGCATATCCGCATGCCGCGCCATTACCGTGGCCGCGACATCCAGTGGTGGATGGAGCGCGCCGGCATCCACGGCACGACCATCGACGAGGTCGACGATATCGACCGCGCCCGCCGCGTCCCCTCGCTGCAGCTTGTCGGATCGTCGGCACGGCAATTCCTCGATCTGAATGCCCTGCAAGGCGACGGCATCGAGATCGTCGGCCGCCTGGCGGGCATCCGCGACGGCCGGGTGCTGTTCTCGGGCGCCCTCGCCAATCACTGCGCGCTCTCGGATCTCAAGATGAACCGCCTGCTGGCCGCGCTCGACGACTGGGCGCTGCAGGAAGGTTTGGACGGCCTCGATCCGGCAGAACGCTTCGATCCGACCGCCTGCCCGTCCGCTCCGCGCCTGGCCTGCGACCTGTCGCGCGGCAGGTACCGGACGGTGATCTGGGCGACCGGTTTCCGACCGGATTATGCCTGGCTGCACCTGCCGGTCTTCGACGCCAGGGGACGTCTCGCCCATCGCGGCGGGCATGTCCTGCCCGGCCTCTACGTTCTCGGCCTGCCCTTCATGCGTCGCCGCAACTCCGCGCTTATCGACGGCGTCGGCGCCGATGCCGAAGTGCTGGCCGATCACATCACTCGAACCCGCGGCAGGATGGCCGCATGAAATGGAGACTCACATGCTTGATATGAAAACGAAAACTGAAGACTTCGCGGCCCAGCCGGACCGCGACAGGGTGATACGCGAAACCCAGAACGGCGTCATCGCACGGATGAAGGCCCGGCCGGAGGATGCGAAAAGCACGCTCGTGACCACCGGCCGGATCGATGATGGCCTCGCCTGCACGGTCGAGCAGGGACGTTTCTCGACCGTCACCGATCTCGGCCGCGGCATGGGCGGCGATGCGTCCGCCCCGCCGCCGGGCTTCCATGCCCGCGTCGCGATCGTCGGCTGTGTCGGCATGGCGATCAAGATGCTCGCCGCGCGCGAAGGACTGGTCTTTCGCAGCGTCGAGGTCACGGTCGAGACCGATTTCGACGACAGCGCCATCTTTGGGCTCGGCTCGTCCCCGGCCGGGCCGCTCGAGACCCGCGTCGACATCCGGGTCGAAAGCGACGAGGACGAGGCAACCGTGCGGGAACTCGTCGACCGCACCCTGGCCATGGACCCGTGGTACCTCGCCCTGCGCGACGCGCAGAGGGTCCTGCCTAAGCTGACGGTCAGCGGCGGCGCGGACGGACGCGAATAAGCCACATTCGCGGCGCGATCATGCCGGGCGCGATTCCCGAAACCGCGCCCGGTGCCCTCCTGCAGGATGGGAGCGGCATCTTCTTGCGTTTCCTGCGCTGGCACCGGCGAAGACGAGCGGTGCATCCTTTTCCGCGGAACAGCTCTTCCGCCACTCGGGACCATCAGATGCAGACACGCACCCGCCGCTCCACCGCATGCTTCCTTCATCCCTTTGTCCTGGCCGGCCTCGGCGATGCCCAGCCGCCGGGTGAATTTGACATCGACGAGGACGAGCAGGTGGTCGAGGGCCTGTCATGGATCGCATGGCACCGCACCGCGACCTTCATCCACCTTCACGCCGGTCACGCAGGCGCGCGCACCCGGCAGATGGTGGAAATCGACCATGCCGACCTCGAGCAGGCGCTCGAACTTGACCGTAAGCGCGGCGACGGCCCCGAAAACGACATTCTGTGACACCCACGCATCCACAAGGGAGCTATCATCATGGCCAAGGGTCAGAAACGCAGTAACAAGGAAGTCCGCAAACCCAAGCAGGCAATGTCCGCAAGCGCCATGTCGCCGGTGAAGATCGTCGAGGCCGCCGGGTTTTCCGCCAGGAAGAAGAAGTAAACCCACGACTTTCCGTGCAGGGCGAAGCGGATGAGAATTACGATCGAATACTGCCGTACCCGTCTGCCCGGCACCATGCTCGCCGTCATTGACCGCGTCCGCTGCGACGCCGTCAGCCAGGCGGCGGCAAGAAGCATCGCGCTCGTGCTGGCCGCCTCGCGCAGCATGCCGCAGACACCCGATCTCGTCCGCATCCTTGACGAGGACGGAACCGAATTCTTCCGCGGCGCCATCGACACGCCCCGGGAAACATGACACTGGACCCGTTCGGGCCCGTCGAAGAGCGATCGCGAAATGGCGCCCGTACCCGCCCATCGGGCTCCGGTCGCCGCGGCGTCGAACCCGTTTGAACACCCGTATTTGGAGAACATCGCACGATGACGCTGGCATTTCCCAACAGAAGCAGGAACTACGACGACACCCGCCGCCAGGTGCGCTTCTTCGGCTATGAAGGGATGCGCACCATCCCCTTCCGTGTCGATGTCGACGCGATTGCCGACCAGGTGGCCCCTGACGCAAACGAGGAAGCCGCCTATCTCGCCGCTTTCGACAGGAACCGCGCCTCCATAGAAAAGGCCGCGTCCAAGGCGCATTCCAACAGCCAGAAGCCGGAATACATCCTGACGTCCGCCAATTTCCGCTAGAATTCCTTCATGCTGATCCGTTTCGGTTACGCATTACCGTTCAGTGCGAGCAGCCGACGCCCATGGTGTGCCTGATGGAAATCAGGCCCGAGCGCCGTGGTGACCTGGTTGCGCCCGAACGGCGGGTCTCAACGCCCGCCGTGCCGACGCACACCTATCTCGACATGTTCGGCAATGTCTGCCGCCGCTTCACCGCGCCCGCCGGGGAATTCTCGCTCTGGGCCGACTCTGCCGTCTCCGATCCCGGCACCGACGATCCCGCCTTTCCCGATGCCGAGGAAATCCCGGTGCAGGACCTGCCGGACGAATGCCTCGCCTGTCTGCTCGGCGGCCGCTGGCACGTTTTCGACCCGCGCAACAACATGCCGCGCATCGGCCGCATCGTCGTCGCCCGCGGCCGCGACGCCGCCGATGTCCCGCTGATCAACTCCTTCGGCCCGCACGTCCTGAAGAACTTCCGCGTCTGGACCTACGACGTCACCGGGCCTTAGGCCGCCGGCAGGAATTCGATGACGTATTTCGCCCCCCAGCCATGCAGTCGAAAGCGGGCCTGACGGATTTTTCACGTTTTCCGGGCAAAGTCGTCGCGATTCCAGATCGGGGCTGCCTCATGCGGATACTTTCATTGCTGGTCTCGAAAGGCCTGCTCATCATCCTCGGCCTCTCCGCGGCGATCACCCTGCTCGCGCCGAGCATCGTGTCCGTCGCGATGATCACCATCATCGGCATCCCGCTCGGCATCTACCTCGCGCTCGCCCCGACACTGTTTCTCGTCGCGCTCGGCGCCTGGATTTTCGGCCGCCTGTTCGGCGGCGGTTTCCTTGTTCGCGCCGGCGGCGCAATCGTTGCGCTCGCCCTGCTCGCCGTCCCGCCGCTCCTGGCCAATGCCCGGCTCGACGCGGCGGCCCGGCAGCTTGCCATGGATGATCACGACGACCTTGCACGGACCGAAGCCCGCGTCATCGCTTTCCGTTTCGGCCGGCTCGGCGCATCGAAACCGCAACCCCTGCGCTGCGACGGCCTGTGCCAGCGCCTGTTGCTGAACGGCGTCGCGGACCGCGTGCTGTATATCCGCGAGGACGTCTCGAACCCGCCCGCGCCGGGCACGGTCGCCGCGGCCTACCGCATGGAGCGACGCGGCACCTGCCCTGACATCGAGTTGCCGCGAAATGACCCCGTGAAGCTGGATGGCGAACGCCGGAACCGCGACGGGAAAAATGTGGCCGAGCTGATGAACATCCGCATCGCGGCGGGCACCTGCCTTGTGGCAGAGGAAGCCCCGCTCGGCGAGGCCGGCCTGGTCGTCTCCTCCGGCGCGATCAAGCGTGGCATGAGCGATATTTCCGCCGGCCTCGATATCTTCGCCGACACGGTGTCCGCCGGTCGCCTCACTCTGCACGAACGCGACGGCGCCGCCTTCAGGGAAACCTTCCGCGAGACATCGGTCGCCTACCGCAGGCTCTGGCATCTCTACATGCCGAGCGTCGTCGGCGGGGCCGAGCTGCGCATGTATCCCGGCCTCGTCCGCCGCAAGGAACAAAGCGGCGGCGAAAACGCGTCATCGGAAAACATCGGGGGGTTCCTCGCCGAACGGCTCGGCTGGGATCTCGCGCTCCGGCAGGACGACGCAGATGAAGCCATGCGGCGTCTCCTGGTCGAAGCGCTGGATGACGACCGGGCGGAGGTGCCCTCCGCCCTCGCGGCGGATTTCTTCGTTCGCATCCGGAAGTCCCGCACCATGTCGCCGGCGGACCGCGTGCTATCCCGGCGCATCCTCGCCGACCGGCGCTTCGCCGTGCCGGAAGCGGCCTTTGCCGCCGTGCTGTATGCGGGAGACGCGCCCAAAACCCATTTCAGCGCCATCGCCGCCACGGCGTTCGAACGGCTTCGCGATCTGTCCGCCGTCGAACCGGGTGCGAACGCAAGGGGATGGTTGCAACAGGTCCGGAGCCTCGGCATTGTCGTATCGCGCCTGCCGCGCGAGACGATCCTTTCCCGCCGTGGCGACCTTGAATGGCTGGCCCGCGAGGAACGCCTGCGCGTTCCGGCCTATGCCGCGCTCACGCGCCTGTCTGAGTTCGGGGCAGAGGGTGCCGACACGTTGCTCTGGCTGATCGACGACGCCTGGCGTTTCCGCGGCAAGGGCCCGAACGCGTGGCAGCATCCCTATCTCGCCGGTGTCATAGGCCTGTGCCGCGCCGGTACCGCCGCCGGCGATGCCGTCGGCCCGTTCATCGACCGCATGGCCTCCGGAAGGATCGTCCAGCACGGCAGCTACTGGGACCTGAACATCAATACCCTCTTCGCACTCGGCGCCGGGATGGAGGACATCCGCGCAGCCGTCGAATTCGGGGAAAGCGGCCGCACCGCGAAGCGCTTCGAGCGCGAAATCGACCGCGCCCGCAGGAAGGGCCCCGACTGCACCTATTGACGGGGCGCCCACATTGCGCGCCTCAATTTCCTGATGATAGACTTTCGCATCATGGCGCCACCTAAAACCATTCGGAATGGAACGCTCGGTAAGAGGGAACTTAGGCTCGTCGAAAAGGACGGAACCTATTTCGGGCTAGCTGACGGGAAAATTTGCGTCGAAGGCGACGACGCCGACGATGTTTGGCGGCGTCTGCACGATGAATCCGGAAAGTCCGATCCCGATTATTTCGGATACTCGGGAGCTCGGAATCGATTTTTGAAATTTTTTCCCAACGGCTTCCACTCGGATGGCTACGCGTTACAGGAACGCGACTACAAGGTCGCCGCAAAGCAGAAACTGGACACTTCCGCGCCGCTCGAGGCCTCGGCAAATGGTACCGGATTTGGCGAGGCGATCCTTTCCGCCTACCGCTCCACAAATCTCTTGTCGCCCTTCGAGAAAACCCGACTTCAGGCCGTTCTACGTGGCCCCCGAGCCGACCGGTTTGTCAGTGCCGCGGCAAAGTTCACGCTTGCCCCTTCGGAATCGGCGCTACACGACCTTTCGACCATTCTTAAACCAGACGATTGTGCCAAGTGGACGGTCGTCACCTACCTGCCGTTTCTCTGGCAGCCAGACAAACATATCTTCCTCAAACCCGAAGTCACGAAGGACTACGCCACTCGGGTCGGCCATCCCTTCGCATCGATCTACACGCCGAGCCTCGACTTCAACGTCTATGCGTCGCTGCTGGATCTTCGGCAACGCACCGAAATGGAGCTCGCGGACCTGAAACCTCGGGACGGAATAGATATCCAGAGCTTTATCTGGATCGTTGGTGACTACCGAGAAGGTCGCGAGGCTGTTTACGAATAGGTAGTCGCCACCCTACCCCCGCATCCGCTCGCCCGCCGGGTCGAAGGGCGGCTCCACCGCGATCCTCGCCGGGCAGCGCTCGCCCAGGATCTCGATCTCGAACAGCCCCTCCTCCGCGCGCCCGGCCAGTGCCGCCGGCAGGTAGCCCTGCGCCATCGACAGCCCGACGCCATGCGCGTAGCCGCCCGACGTCACCCAGCCGACCACCCGCCAGTCGCCGTCGGCGATGCCGCGCACCGAGGCGGCGCCGAAATCGGCCGCTGACGGCCCCGCTTCCCTGCCGTCCGGGCCGGTGCGCCTCGGCCCGTATCCGTGCGATTCCTCCACCGTCCCGTAGTCCGTGTCGCCGACCTTCGCCCAGATCGGCTCGTCGCCCATCACGTCGGCGTCCGTGGCATCCACGATCATCGAGACGCGGCGCAGCCTCGGCCCCTCGGCCTGTTCCCTTGCCGCCGCCTCCCGGCCGATGAAGTCGCCCTTGTCGAGTTTCACGAAGCGCTCCATCGCGCCCTCGAACGGCCCGTAGATCGGCCGCAACTCGTGCCCCCAGGTCGGGAAGTTCTTCTCCAGCCGCATGGAAAGCAGCGCCCGCATGCCGAAATCCCTGATCCCGAACTCCTCGCCCGCCTCCTTGATGGCGCGGTAGACCGTCCGCTCGTAGGCGGGCTGCATCCAGATCTCGTAGCCGAGATCGCCGGTATAGGAGATCCGGTTGACCATGCACGGCGCCGCGCCGACCGCCATCTCGCGGAAATCCATGAAGCGGAAGGCCCCGTTCGAGACGTCCTCGTCCACGAGTTTCGCCAGCACGTCCCGGCTCCTCGGTCCGGCGATCGACAGGCCGACGAGCGTCTGGTCGAAGCGGTGGATGCGCACGCTGCCGTCCCTCGGCATGTGCCGTTCGAACCAGCGCATGTGATAAATCTGCGCCGCGCTCGATCCCCACACCATGAAGCGGTCGTCGTCCGCCCGGGCGATGGTGAAGTCGCCGATCAGCTTGCCGAACTCGTTGAGCATCGGCGAGAGCGCGAGGCGCCCCCTTTTCGGCAGCCTGTTGGTCAGCAGCCGATCGAGAAAGGCCTCCGCCCCGGGTCCGCTGATCTCGTACTTGGCGAAATTGGCGATCTCGGTCACGCCGACGCGCTCGCGCACCGCTTTCACTTCCTCGCCTATATGCTTGAAATCGTTGGAGCGATGGAACGAGACGACATCATGCGCCTCGTCCTTCGACGGCGCGAACCACAGCGGCGTCTCCAGCCCCCAGGAGTCGCCCATCACGGCGTTGTTCTCGTTCACCATGATGTCGTAAAGCGGCGTGGTCTGGGCGGGCCGCGCCGCCGGCAGTTCCTCGTTGGGAAAGCGGATGCGGAAGCGCCGCGAATAGTTCTCGCGCACCTTGGCGTTGGTGTAGCGCAGCGTCGCCCATTCGCCGAAGCGCGACACGTCCATGCCCCACACGTCGGCGCCCGGGTCGCCGGTCGTCATCCAGTTGGCCAGCGTCAGCCCGACGCCGCCGCCCTGGCTGAACCCGGCCATCACCGCGCAGGCCGACCAGAAATTGGTCAGCCCCGGCACCGGCCCGACCAGCGGGTTGCCGTCCGGCGCGAAGGTGAACGGCCCGTTGATGATCTGCTTGATGCCGGCCCGCTCCAGCGCCGGGAAGTGGCTGAACCCCACCTCCAGCGACGGCGCGATGCGGTCGATGTCCGGCTGCAATAATTCATGGCCGAAATCCCACGGCGTCTCGACCGGCGACCACGGCTTGCAGGCCCGCTCGTAGGTGCCCAGCAGCATCCCCCTGCGTTCCTGCCGCGTGTAGATCTCGCCCTTGAAGTCGATGACGTGGCACAGCTCGCGCCCCGTCGCCTCGTTGTACTCGACCACCTCCGGCATGTCCTCGGTCAGCAGGTACATGTGCTCCATCGCCAGCACCGGCAGCTCGAGGCCGACCATGCGGCCGATCTCGCGCGCCCACAGCCCGCCGGCATTGACCACGTGCTCGGCCCGCACCGTCCCCTGCTCGGTCACCACGTTCCATGTGCCGTCCGCGTCCTGCGTCAGTTCCTTCACCGGGTTGCGCAGCACGATCTCCGCGCCCAGCATCCGCGCCGCCTTGGCATAGGCATGCGTCGTGCCCGACGGGTCGAGATGCCCCTCCACCGGGTCCCACAGCGCGCCGACGAATTTCGTCTCGTCCATGATCGGGAACATCGCCTTGGCCTCGGCCGGCGTCACCAGTTCCGTGTCCATGCCGAGATAGCGGCACTTGGCGTGCACCTGCCGCAGGAAGTCCATGCGCTCCGGCGTGTCGGCCATCTGGAAGCCGCCGACGAGATGCAGCGAGCAGGACTGGCCGGTCATCGCCTCCAGTTCCTCGTAAAGCGAGATCGTGTAGGCCTGCAGCTTGGCGACGTTCGGATCGCCGTTCAGCGTGTGGAACCCGCCCGCCGCGTGCCATGTCGAGCCGGAGGTCAGCTCCGAGCGCTCGATCAGCATGATGTCGGTCCAGCCGGCCTTGGCCAGGTGGTAGAGCACCGAGCAGCCGACGACCCCGCCCCCGATGACGACAACGCGCGTGTTGGTTTTCATGGTCTGCCCCTCCCTCGACGAAACGCCATCTTGTAATTCATGTCGGGCGCGTCCGTGTTCTCGGCCAGGCGCCCCTCCAGGGCCTCCACGATGGAGGCCAGAACCTCTTGCCGGTCCCGCAGCATGTCCACGGACCAGAAACGCAGTACCGAGTATCCGGCCGCGTTGAGGAACGCGTCGCGCCGTTCGTCATGTGCACTGCCCGCGTGCTGGCTGCCGTCGAGCTCGACAACGAGTTTCGCCTCGCGGCAGAGAAAATCGGCGAAATAGGGGCCGACCGGAAACTGTCGCACGAACTTGAACCCGTTCAGCCGCCGCGCTTTCAGTTCCGTCCACAGAAGCGCCTCTGCCTGGTTGCCGGCCGAGCGGAATTGGCGCGCCCGCATGGTGACGCCGGGCTTCCTGCGGCTTCTGGAGGGCTTCTCCGACATGCGGCCAGTTTCCCCCTCTCCGGTTTGCTTTGCAAACCACCTCTCCCCCACTACGTGGGGGCGAGGAAAGGCGTCGCGCCCGCCACCGCTTCCTCGCCCCCCTTCGGGGGGAGAGGTGTCGAGCGCAGCGAGACGGAGAGGGGGGCCGAAAGCCGCCGGCACGACCGCACGGTCGTCGATGGCGCGCCGAACGGAGCGCCGTGTGTTCTGCGAACAAGCGATGGGATACGCTGCAATCGTCATCAGAAATCCGTCGGCGCGCCGCCCTCTTGTTTCCTTCTTGCCACGAAGTCGGCCAGCTCCTCGCGGATCGCCTCGTCCATCGGCGGCTTCTCGTATTCGCCCAGGATCTGCTTGCAGAGCCTGTTCGCCCGCTGCACCGTCGTCACCGCGCCCCGGTCCTCCCAGTTCTCGTAGTTCGACCAGTCCGACAGGAAGGGCGAGTAGAACGCCGTCTCGTAGCGGTCCTGCGTGTGCTGGATGCCGAAGAAATGCCCGCCCGGCCCGACCTCGCGGATCGCGTCCACGGCGATGTCCTCCGGCCCGGTGGTCAGCGGCCTGAAATAGGCGATGAACTGCTGCAGCACCTCGCAGTCCATGATGAACTTCTCGAACGAGGCGCACAGCCCGCCCTCCAGCCAGCCGGCCGCGTGGTAGACCATGTTGGTGCCCGAGGTGACCGCCGCCCACATCGACATCATCGATTCCCACGTCGCCTGGTTGTCCGGCGTGTTGGCCGCGCAGGCGTTCGACGAGCGCAGCGGCAGGCCGTAGAACCGCGCCATCTGGCCGGTGATCTGTGTGGCGCGCACGTAGTCCGGCGTGCCGAAGGCCGGCGCGCCCGTCTTCATGTCCACGTTGGAGGTGAAGGTGCCGATGCCGACGCCCACTCCCGGCCGGATGCATTGCAGCAGCGCGATGGCCGCGAGCGCCTCGGCGATCGACTGCGTCACCGCGCCCACCATCGTCACCGGCGCCATCGCGCCGGCCAGGGTGAACGGCGTCACGATGGTCGGCTGGCCGCGCCTTGCCAGCCGCATCGCGCCGTCCAGCATCGGCCAGTCGTGCTTGAGCGGCGAGGTCGAGTTGATGTTGGTATACATGCGCGGCGTCGCCTCGAACGCCTCTTGGGAAAGCCCGCCCGCGATGCGCACCATCTCCATCACGTCCTCGACGCGCTCCGGCCCCAGCGAATAGGCATGCGCCGCCTTGTCGGTCAGCGTCAGCTTGTCGTACAGGCAGTCGAGATGGCGCACCGACGGGTGGATGTCGATCGGCTCGACGGGATAGCCGCCGGCGAAGTGGATGCAGTTGAAATACTGCGTCAGCTTCAGGAAGTTCCGGTAGTCCTCGCGGTTGCCGCTGCGCCTGCCGCGCTCGATGTCCGAGCAGTTGGGCGGCGAGGAGATGTTGCCGAACACCATGTGCCTGCCGCCGATGGTGATGGTGCGGTCCGGGTTGCGCGGCGTCAGGGTGAACTCGGACGGCGCCCGCCCGAGCATCTCCATGACGAAGTCGCGGCCCATGCGCACGTTCTCGCCGTCGATCGTGCAGCCCGCGTCGCGCAGGATCTCCAGCGCCTCGGCATTGAGGAACTCGATGCCGATTTCCTCCAGCACGCGCATCGCCCCGTCGTGGATCGCCTCGACGCCTTCCGGCGGCAGCGGCTCGGTCGGATGGTCTGTGTTGATGACGTCGGTCCAGAGCGTCTGGCGGATCGCCGGTCCGCCGCGGCGCGTGTTTCCGGCCCGCCCGCCGCGCTTGCGCAGCCTCCCCGGCGCCGCCTCGGGCACGGCCTCCGAAAGCGCCTCCGAGATCAGCGGATCGGTGGGCTGTTCTGGATCGGCGTCCTCGTCCATTCGGTCCTCCGGCGGTTGGAGGAATTATCAGACCAGATTTTCAGAAACCGGACGCCAGAAATCCGACCGGGAGGGAAGAAAAATGCGACATGGTGCAAAACTGCAAATGCACACAACAGCATATCTCGCAACCGCGGATAAACCAGAATAGTGTGAGTATAAGCAAGGCGTCACACACCCGCTTATGCTAGATTCTTGTAAAGAAGGTTACCGGTTAGGAGCAGTGGAATTAATGGGTAACAGCAACCGGAAAAACGTTTTTATTGTCGGGGCTGGAGCAAGTAAGGAGTTCGGATTACCAACAGGTCCCGAGCTTACAGAAATCATTAGAGCAATATCAAGCGTCGCCGCCAGAAGAGATCAGATAAAAACGGCGAGCAAAGAATCATTATTATATGCAATTCGCCGATTGGCGGCTGAAAGAGATCCGGATAAACCGGACATAAATGGATTTTATGGCGCAGCCAGAATTATAGCAAATAATATGCAATTAGCACCCTCTATAGACAATTTCTTGGATACACACAGAGACAACGACTACATTGTCAATCTTGGGAAGTTATTGATTGCGATTACCATTCACGGTGCAGAAAGGTCTAGCCACCTCTACGTAAGCGGTGGTAATATCTACAACACAATAAACACTAATGATATTAAGGATACGTGGATCGCAAGGTTATTTGGAATTCTTGTATCACAAAGAGACTTCCATGAATTCATAAAGGCGCTAGACAACATTACATTTATTTCATTCAACTATGACAGATGTATTGAGCAGTTTTTCTTACATGCATCAAAGAGTTATTTTCATCTAGATAGCAGCAAATTGAATTGTGTACGTGAAGCACTGAATGTAATACACCCATACGGCTCCCTTGGCCAGTTAGAATGGAATCATCCAATTGACACCGGTTTCGGCGCAGATCTACATCCTGCAGAATTAGTAGCAAGCTCAAAGAAGATAAAGACATTCACTGAAGGAGCAGACTCGGAAATAATATCAGCTATTGATGAGTCATTAGCCGGGTCTGATCTAGCTATATTTCTAGGATTCTCCTTCCTCCCCCTTAATATGAAGCTACTATTGCAAGATAAGAAATATTCTTTCGATAGAGTTATAGGGACCGGAAAGGGTCTTTCGAATGAATCGAGAAAGATAGTTACCGAGGAAATAGCCTCCCAGATGACTGAGGGGTCCAAAGAGAGGATATCAATAATAGATGGGACTTGCTCGGATTTGTTCTATGAGCACTATAGATATTTGATGAAATAGGGGCACAAAAGATATTTTAATATCCGAGGTACTTATATAGTGAATTCGGGGTTGCCATCCAGCATTGACGATAGTCGTTGATCGTGACGATATTTTGGCCCTATGTCCTCAAACCGAATTCTTTGACCGGTAGATTTTTTGTTTCCCGGCGAAGGCGAAAGCTCCCAACCTGCTGCTTCCCGCACTGAGCTCAATCCGCCGCCGCCCCAAGTTCTCCTCCCTGCCCGCAAAGGATGTGGCCCATATTCGACTGGTCGGCAACCAACGACCGCAACCGCGACGCGCTCTTGCGCATGGTCGCGGTGCTGTTCGCAGCGCAGGCCTCGCCCTGAGCAGCAAGTCCACTTCGCGGCAGATTCTCGCGCATCCGGCGCGAAAATCCGACCGGGAGCAAGGCGGAAGCGACATGGGGCCATGCGTTGGATAACTTCCGCCCCGCTTCCCCGGAATTCCGGCATTCCCGGAAAAACTTGTCCACCGCCGGCGCACCGCCCCTACCCTGTTTCCGCCCGCAACAGGGGAAGAGATGGAGAAAGGCATGGAGTTCGACTGGAAACGGGCGGTGGAAAGGAACCTGGACGATCTGTTGCGGATCGTCGCGCGGCTGTTCTTCTTGGCCGGGATCAGGACGGGCCGCTCGCTGGTCTTCCTGCCGCGTTCCCTGCGCAGCCGCATCCTGTCTGTCCTGCGCCCCGCCGAGTTCGCCGCCCGCCGACTGATCGTCGTGGCCGCCTGCAAGCTGGAACGGGAAGTGAAACTTTCCCCGGAACGCGGCGAGCGGCCAGAAGGCAGCCGTGAGGGTCAATCGAACATCGCGCCAGAGGCCGGGGCGGACAGGGAGCCGGACGCAGAACCGTCCGACGCCGAGCTGCTCGACCTCTACCGCGACCGGCCCTCATTCGCCCTGTTCGACCCGTGGAAGCGGTACACGCCCTTCCTGTTCGATGTCACCGGGCTGGACGGCCCCTTCGGCCACGTCTTCATGGAATACGACGAGGACGGCGACACTTGGCCCGCCCCGGAGCGCGACCCCGACGAGCTGGTCGATGCCCGCGCGATTTCCCGCCGCATCCGGGCGCTGGCACTGGCGCTGGACGATCTCGATCGCCAGGCCGCCCGCCTCGCCCGCTGGAAGGCGCGTTTCGAGCGGGCCATCGAGAAAATCCGCGCCGCCGACGCAGGCGAGATCGACGGCCTGGCGCCCGACGCCGTGCGCAGGCCCGCGCCGTGGCGTTTCCGCCCGTTGCGGCCCGGCCTGCCGCCGGGCTGGCGAAGGCGCCCGCGAGACGAGATCGGGGAAGTGCTGAAGGAATGCCACACCCTGGCACTCGACGCATGGAACACGTCGTGAGCGCGCCTGTCCCCGAAACCCGCTCGCCGCAACGCCCCGGTCCCGTGGCACGGGGCCGGTTCCGCGCGCCCCTTTCGAAGCGCGGGAAACCGGCTTGTCCACAGGCCGGCACGGCGGTCCCCTTTCGGCCACATTGGCATATCAGGCTTCCGAAGACCGGCCATGATTCGCGGAATTCCCGCGCCGGGATCCCGCGTCTGCCGGCATCGAAACGCGCCGTGGCAGGAAAGGATCACGCGCCATGCAGCTCAGACCCATCGCCGCCTCCATTCTCGCGCTCGGCCTCTTCGTGGCGCCGCTGCTCGTCATCGCGGCGCTCGCATTGCGAAACGGCGGCTTCTAGGCGCCCCGGGCCGGGAAAAGCCGTCCTCCCCGGTCAGGCCAGTGCCGAGCTCAACGGCTGGATCACCAGCTGCGGTTCGCCGTCGCCGGTGCGCGCGGGCGAGATTCCCCGGTCGTCCACCGTGCCGCTCACCCGCCTGCGGAAGTTCGAGAAGCCGTCGAACGTCACCACGTCCACCGCTTCCTCCAGGTCCAGCGTCACCTCGAAATGGCTGCCGCCGGACATTTCGCGCACGGCGAGCACGCGCGCGGTGAAGGGCTGCTTCAGATATGTGCCGGAGACCGTGTCGCCGACCGCGATGCGGAAGTCCGGGTCGTTGGACAGCCGCGCCACGGCGGTGTTCCAGTCGCGGAAGCCGAGTTCGGCGGCGACGCGCTCCAGCGCCTGGGAATACGTGATCTTCACGCCGCGCGCAAAGAGATCCTGGCGCAGCGCCTTGGCGCGCTGCTTGGCCTCGTCGCGGGTGCGCGGCAGGTCTGGGGAAAGTCCGGGCATGATGCAGTTCCGTTTCCGTCATGCGGTCATGACATGCGGGCGCTCACATTGCCGCGCGACCGCGTTGCAAACGGGTCTGCTCGAAAGCCGGCCTGCGCCGGGAGGACTTCACCATCGCGAATGCGGTGAGCGGCGGGCGCCTCGTGCCCGCCGCGTCCTTATACCCGCCGGCCCGCGCGGTCAATCGCCGCCCGGCGAACCGGTGCGCCAGACCTCCCGGTGGATGATGTCGGCCACTTTCGCCCGGCCGTCCGCGGGCTTCCTTCAACCGAAGGCGTCGGGCATGGCCTCCTTGCGCTGGCGGATATAGGCCTGGAGCGCCTCGTCGATGCCCTCGTCGAGCGCCGGCGCCTCGTAGTTTTCCAGCCACTTGCGCGCCAGCGCGTTGGCCCGCTGCTCGGCCGGCTTGCGGCCCTCCATGTCCCACTGCTCGAAGGAGTTGTTGTCGGCGATCAGCGAACGGTAGAAGGCGTTCTCGAAATTCGCCCGCGTGTGGTCGCAGCCGAGATAGTGGTTGCCCGGTCCGACCTCGCGGATGGCATCCATCGCCAGGCTGGTCTCGCTCATGTCGACCCCCTCGGCGAAGCGTTGCTGCATGCCGAGCTGGTCCACGTCGATCATGAACTTCTCGAAGCAGGCGACCAGCCCGCCTTCCAGCCATCCGGCCGAATGCAGCGCGAAGTTGGTTCCGGCGAGCAGCGTCGTGTTCAGCGTGTTGGCGCTCTCGTGCGCGGCCTGGGCATCCGGCACTTTCGAGCCGCACAGGGACCCGCCAGTGCGGAACGGCAGGCCGAGGCGCCGCGCCAGCTGCGCCGCGCCGTAGGAGACCAGCGCCGGTTCCGGCGTGCCGAAGGTCGGCGCGCCCGACTGCATGGAGATCGAGGCGGCAAACGTGCCGAACAGCACCGGGGCGCCGGGACGCACCAGCTGGGTGAAGGCCGCACCGGCCATCACCTCGGCGAGGATCTGCGTCAGCGTACCGGCCACCGTCACCGGGCTCATCGCGCCGGCCAGGATGAAGGGCGAGACGATGCAGGCCTGGTTGGCCCGCGCATAGACCTTGGCCGCGCCCAGCATGGTGTCGTCGAACACCATCGGGGAGTTGGCGTTGATCAGGTTGATGACGACGGTGTTGTTGTCCACGAACTGCTCGCCGAACAGGATCCGGCACATCGCCACCGTGTCCTCGGCCCGGTCCGGTGCCGTGACCGATCCCATGAACGGTTTGTCGGAATAGCGGATGTGGCTGTAGACCATGTCGAGGTGGCGCTTGTTGACCGGTATGTCCACCGGCTCGCAAACCGTTCCGCCCGAATGGTGCATCGACGGCGCCATGTAGGCGAGCTTCACGAAATTGCGGAAGTCCTCGATGGTCGCGTAACGCCGCTCGCCCTCCAGGTCGCGCACGAAGGGCGGGCCGTAGACCGGCGCGAAGACGGTCGCGTCGCCGCCGATCTGCACGTTGCGCTCGGGATTGCGCGCATGCTGGGTAAAGACCGACGGCGCGGTCTTGAGCAGTTCGCGGCAGAGCCCTTTCGGGAAATGCACGCGCTGTCCCCTGATGTCGGCGCCGGCATCCTTCCAGAGCCGGAGCGCCTCCTCGTCGTCGCGAAACTCGATGCCGACTTCCTCCAGCACCGTGTCGGCATTGGCCTCGATCCTGGCGAGCGCCTCCTCGTCCAGCACCTCGTAGACCGGTACCCGCCGCGTGATGTAGGGCATCGCGGCGGCGCGCTTGGCGCCACTGCGCGCCGCGCGACGCGCCGCGGCGCCGCCCGATGCACGCCGTCCGCCCCGTCCGCGCGGGGTCGGCGTTTCGGAAAGATCCGTGTCCTTGTCGGAACCCGTCATGTTGTCACCCTGAAGAATCATGTGCCTCGGCACCTCCGCACCCGGCCTGGTTGCCTCCGACAATGATCCGCAACGCGGCTTTTGGCCTTCCCATTCGCGCCAGCCATTGGCGTTGCCGCGACAAGGCGCACCGGTCCCCGCGAAGGCCACCCGGTCGCAAAAGAATTTGGCGCCGTCGCATTTGAAGCGCTTTTTTGATGATTTCCGTTTCAATATCCGGCAAAAACACGTCACCGGGTAAACCCGTCAGCACTGGAAGAACGCACATGTCCGACGATGAAATCATTTTGTCCGAACTGTCAGACGAAGAGCTCGTCCAGCAGATGCACGACGACCTCTACGATGGCCTGAAGGAGGAAATCGTCGAGGGAACGCAGATCCTGCTCGACCGCGGCTGGGCGCCATACGACGTGCTCACCGAGGCTCTGGTCGAGGGCATGCGCATCGTCGGCGAGGATTTCCGCGACGGCATTTTGTTCGTGCCCGAGGTGCTGCTGTCGGCCAATGCCATGAAGGCGGGCATGGCGATCCTGCGTCCGCTGCTGGTCGAGACCGGAGCGCCGAAGCTTGGCAAGATGGTGATCGGCACGGTCAAGGGCGACATCCACGATATCGGCAAGAACCTCGTCGGCATGATGATGGAAGGCGCCGGTTTCGATGTCATCGATCTCGGCATCAACAATCCCGTCGAGAACTATCTCGAGGCCATCGAGCGCGAACAGCCGGATATCGTCGGCATGTCCGCCCTCCTGACCACGACCATGCCCTACATGAAGATCGTCATCGACACGATGAAGGAAAAGGGCATTCGCGACGACTACATCGTCTTGGTCGGCGGCGCGCCGCTGAACGAGGATTTCGGCAAGGCCGTCGGCGCCGACGCCTATTGCCGCGACGCCGCCGTGGCGGTCGAGACGGCAAAGGAATTCATGAAGCGCAAGCACAACCAGCAGGCGACTGCCTGAACCTCGGCATTCCCGCCTCGCATTTGGCGGCCCGCTCCGGGCCGCCCTACCCCGTCTTCGCCCACCCTCGGTTCTCGGCGCACGATCGAATGGAAGTCGACCGGTAGAACCGTGACGATCAGTTGTCGCGCCAGGTAACGAGCTTGGTCACGGCGTAGTTGAACACGGCGCTCATCAGTGCGCCGGCGAATCCGGCCACCCAGGCCGACCAGTCCCATTCGAACAGCCGCACTGCGATCGACACGTTGGCAAGCGCGCCGATCCCGCAAACGAGGTAGAAAGTCAGCAGGCCGGTGACGAAACGCCAGCCCTTGAGCTTGCGATGGGCGTAGGTGACTTCGTTGTTGAAGATGAAGTTTGAGGTCATCGCGGCGAAGGTGGCGATAACCTGTGCAGTCGGAAATGCCATACCGATGCCGCCGTTGAGAGCGAACAGCATGGCCATGTGGACAAACAGGCCCGAGAAGCCGACGAGCCCGTAGAGCAGGAACTTCACCGGCAGCAGTCCGCCGGTGTAGCGCGATACGAGCAGCCCGAGAAACTGGACCGTCACGAGGAAGCCGAGCTTGCTCTCGCCCTCGACCCTCTCGCGGAACTGGAAAGGCACTTCCTTGATCTTCAGTTCGTGGCCGAACCGGCTGACGATATCGAACAGGATCTTGAAGCCGTCGCGTGACACGGAGCGCGCCGCCTTGTCGGCCACCTCGTGCCGCATCATGAAGAATCCGCTCATCGGATCGGTCGTGTAGGCACCGGTGATCCGGTTGGCCAGGGCGGTCGCCAGTTCGCTGCCCTTCGCACGCGTCTTCTTCTGGAATCCCGTCGAGGCGCTCCCGCCATCGACGTAGCGGCTGCCGATGACCAGATCCGCACCCTTTCTGATTTCCTCCAGCATGACCGGGAGCCGCGTCTCGTCATGCTGCATGTCGGCGTCCATCACCGCGACGACGGGCGCATTGGCTGCCATCATTCCCTCGATGCATGCACCTGACAGCCCACGCCGGTTGATCCGGTGCACGCAGCGCACATTCGGCTTCTCGCGGGCGATCGCGCGCGTGACGCTCGCAGTGCCGTCGGGGCTGTCGTCATCGACGACGATGATCTCGAAGGGAATCTCGCCCATTGCGTCCGCGATCTTGTCGACGATCAGCGGAATGTTTCTCGCCTCGTTGTATGCGGGCAATATGATCGACAGTTCGGGCGCTTTCATCCCTGCTTCCTGGTCGGTTTCGAATCGGTGTGCGTCATGTAGCGATTGCGCGCGATAGGCAACCGCTGTTATCCACACTATCTGTCAGCCATTGCTTAACAAAAGGCGGACCGCCATGACGGCACCGGCACAAAAGGTCAGGGTGATCGCTTGCGGCATGATCGCGAGAGAGATCTTGGACGTCTGCCGCATCAACGGTCTTGACTACATTTCGCTGACCTGCCTGCCGGCGGACTACCATCACCACCCGGAGAAGATCGCGCCCGAGACTGACAAGGCAATCCGCCGGGCCCGCGAGGAGGGCTACGAACACATATTCATAGGTTATGCCGACTGCGGAACCGGCGGAATGCTGGACAAGGTCTGTGCCGAGCACGGTGTCGAGCGCATCGCCGGTCCGCATTGTTTCTCGTTCTACCTTGGCAATGCGTCCTTCGAGGCGGCCGACGACGAGTACATGACCACCTTTTTCGTCACGGACTTCCTCGCCCGGCATTTCGACACCTTCCTCATGAGGCCGCTCGGTCTGGACCGGCACCCGGAATTGAAGGAGATGTATTTCGGCGCCTATGACCGGCTGCTCTACATCGCGCAGACCGACAATCCGGAGCTGACGGAGAAAGCGCGCGCGGCGGCTGAATGGCTCGGTCTCGCCTTTGAGCGACGCTTTACCGGCTACGGCGACCTGACGTCAGCTATGAAGGAGGCAGGACAATTGATAAAAACGCCACGGACGTAAACCAAATCGTGGCATTTCGGAAATATCGTTATCTGGCTGACACAATGATGTGTCATGGGCGCCTTGGGGGCAGACAAGTATCATGTTGCAAGAGAATCCGGAGCAGTTCGAACCGGCCGAAGCAACGATTTCCTTTGGCCATCCCCGCCCGCTCTCCAAGGTCTTGAGAGACCTCGCATCCGAGGAACGCGGCGTGATAACCGTCCGCCGGATGCGCAACGCACTTGCCGACCGCTCCTTTGCGACATTCCTGGTATTCACGGCAGGCCTGAACCTGCTACCCTTCCCGCCCGGATCGACACTCATCCTCGGTATTCCGATCGTCCTCGTCGCATTCCAGATGGTAATGGGATACCCGACGGTTTGGTTGCCTCGCTTCTTCCTTCGCCGTTCGCTCAGCCAAAAGGCTTTTCACAGGATGACAACCCGGCTGATCCCGTTCCTCGAGCGTTTGGAAAACTGGGTCCGGCCGCGGTATTGGCCGTTTCCGAGCGCCAAAAGCGCGGAGAAGGCCGTCGGCACCATAGCCCTGGTTTTTGGCATCGCCGTCGTCATTCCCATTCCTTTCGGCAACTGGCTTCCGGCACTTGCCGCTTTCATTTGCGGCATCGCCCTGTCGGAACGCGATGGCTTTTGGCTGACGATCGGCATCGCGACCGGCGTCATCGCCATTGGCATCATGGTTGGCGTGGTCATCGTTGCCCACGCCTTTGCCCATACCTGGCTGCTGTAGCCTTTCGCCAACCATCCTGACCGCGACACCGAACGCTGTCGCTTTTGAATTGCCCCGCGTCGTCGCGCAACAAGCCGAAGGCCGTGGCTTGCGTCATTGCTCATAACCACATGGAGAACAGCCATGGCTGACAGGATCATAGTTTACTGGCGCGACATTCCGGCTCAGGTGATCGTCCGGAAACGGCGCCAGACGGCAAGACGGGAGCTCCCGCTGCGCTTTACCGAGGCGATCGACATGTGTGCCATGCGCGTCGGCGCGAAGGATACCGATGCCTATCTCGCTGAATGGCGCAAGGCCGATCCCGTCGCGGTCGGTGACGATCTGGAAGCAGAAGCGGAAAAGGCGGCTGCGGAAATCGAGGCAACCTATACGAAGGAACGCTTGGTCGCCCTGGTGAAGAACGAGGGCTACGAGGAGGATACAGACGGATGAACGCGGTCAGCATTGAAACCGGCGGAGCCCCTGAAAAGATCGCGGCTTCGATCGAGATTTCGCCGAAACAGGCCATTGAATCCCCGGACCTGCCCGGACTGTTCCCTGCAGGCATCCGTGTCTACATCACGGATATCGGCTCGGACACCAACGATACGCTGGTCGCCGCCGCGCGCCGCGTGCATGATCTGGGCTACAAGCCGGTGCCGCATTTCGCCTCGCGTCGCCTGACCACGAAGGCGGCGCTCGAGGAACGCGTCAAGGCGATGACCGAGGATGCCGGCGTTCGCGACATTCTCGTCGTCGGCGGCGGGCTGGAGCAACCCGCCGGCGAGTTCTCCTCCACAATGGAAGTGCTGGAAACCGGTTTCTTCGACAAGTACGGCATCACCGATATAGGGGTGGCCGGACATCCGGAAGGCAGCCCCGACTTCTCGGAGGAAGTGGCCCTGGAAGCCCTGCGGTTGAAGAAATCATTCGGCGAACGCACCGGCGCGCGCATCCGGATCGTCACCCAGTTCGGTTTCGACGCCGAGAAATTCATCGCTTGGGCGGAAAGCCTGCGCGACCATGGCATAGACCTGCCGGTTCATCTCGGTGTCGCCGGCCCTGCCCGGATCACCACGCTGATCAAGTATGCCGCTATGTGCGGCGTCGGCAATTCGCTCGACTTCTTCAAGAAGCGCACCCGTTCGCTGGCGACCCTTGCGACAACCCATTCGCCCGAAAGCATCGTCGGCCCGATCGAGAGACACCTGCTCGCGACACCCGGTTCGGCAATCAAGCAGATCCACGTCTTCCCCTTCGGCGGAATCAAAAAATCGGCGGAGTGGCTTGAAGAACGAGGAACATGGGATATAAAGACATCTTTATATCCTTCTATGGAATCTAGGTCATAAGGACAGTCCAACATGGCTCGCACTATCGTCGCCTCGGCCACCAAGGAAATCGTCATCGGCTTCGACCAGCCGTTCTGCGTGATCGGAGAACGCATCAATCCCACCGGCCGCAAGAAACTCGCTGCGGAGATGGTCGAGGGCAATTTCGAGACCGTGAAGGCCGATGCCCTGGCCCAGGTGGCCGCCGGCGCCACCATGCTGGACGTCAACGCAGGCGTCACCGCAGTCGATCCGAATGCAACCGAGCCGGAACTGCTCGTCAGGACACTGGAAATCGTCCAGGATCTGGTCGATGTCCCGCTGTCGATCGACTCCTCCGTCACGGGCGCGATCGAGGCTGCGCTGAAGGTGGCCAAGGGCCGTCCGCTGGTGAATTCCGTCACCGGTGAGGACGAGAAGCTGGAAGCTATCCTGCCGCTTTGCAAGAAATACGATGTCCCGGTCGTCGCCATTTCCAACGACGAGACCGGCATCTCGGAGGACCCGGACGTCCGTTTCGCCGTCGCAAAGAAGATCGTCGAACGGGCAGCTGACTATGGCATCAAGGCAGACGACATCGTCGTCGATCCGCTTGTCATGCCGATCGGAGCCATGGGTACGGCCGGCCAGCAGGTGTTCCGCCTCGTGCGCCGCCTGCGCGAGGAGCTCGGCGTGAACACGACCTGCGGCCTGTCCAACATCTCCTTCGGCCTGCCGCACCGCCACGGCATCAACGCGGCCTTCATCCCGATGGTCATCGCTTCGGGGATGACCTCGGCGATCATGAATCCCTGCCGCCCGCAGGAAATGGAGATGGTCCATGCCGCGAATGTGCTCAGTGGCAACGACCCGGATTGCGGCAACTGGATCGTGAACTACCGCGATCACCAGCCGGCAGCCGCGGGCACCGCAACCGCGGCACCAGCAGGCCGCGCTGCGGGTCGTCGCGGCGGGCGCGAAGCGCGGCGTGCCAGGGCCTGACGGGAGCAGATGGCCGATCCCCTCATCCTTTTCATGCCCTCGGGAAAGCGCGGACGCTTCCCCGAGGGCACGACCGTTCTCGAAGCCGCCCGGCAGCTCGGCGTCTATGTCGAGAGCGTGTGCGGCGGCCGTGGCATTTGCGGACGCTGCCAGGTCGAGGTGCAGGAAGGCCAGTTCGCCAAGCACGGCATCACATCGGCCCAGGAACACCTCTCGCCTTTCGGCGCCAAGGAGCAGCGCTATGCGGAAAAGCGCGAACTGAAGCCGGGTCGCCGCCTGTCCTGCTCGGCAACGATCCAGGGCGATCTCGTCATCGACATTCCCCAGGATGTGCAGATAAACGCCCAGATCATCCGCAAGGCCGCGGATACCCGCGTCTTCGAACGCAAGCCGGCTGTCCAGCTCTGCTATGTCGAAGTCGACGAACCCGACATGCACAAGCCGCTCGGCGACCTCGACCGGCTCAAGGAAGCGCTGGAACGGGATTGGGGCTTTTCCAACATACTCGTCGACCAGTATCTCTACCCGCAGGTGCAGGCCATTCTGCGCAAGGGCAAATGGGCGGTCACCGCGGCGATCCACAAGGACGAGGAGACGGCCCAGGCAAGCATGATCGCCCTGTGGCCGGGGCTGCACAACGAGGCTTGGGGTATCGCCTGCGATATCGGTTCCACCACCATCGCGATGCATCTGGTTTCGCTGCTGTCCGGACACGTCGTCGCGTCCGCCGGCACGTCCAATCCCCAGATCCGCTTCGGCGAGGACCTGATGAGCCGCGTCTCCTATGTGATGATGAATCCGGACGGACGCGAAGCGATGACGCGGGCCGTGCGCGAGGCCGTCGACGATCTGATCGGCAAGGTATGCGAGGAATCGGGCGCCAATCGCAACGACATTCTCGACGCGGTATTCGTCGGCAACCCGATCATGCACCACCTGTTTCTCGGCATCGATCCGACGGAACTGGGCGGCGCACCCTTCGCGCTTGCGGTTTCCGGCGCGGTCCACACCTGGGCCGACGATCTCGGTCTCGGCGCCAACAAGGGCTGCCGCGTCTACGTCATCCCCTGCATCGCCGGCCATGTCGGTGCCGACGCGGCGGCAGCAGCGCTGTCCGAAGGTCCGCATCGCCAGGACGAGATGATGCTGCTGGTCGATGTCGGCACAAATGCGGAGATCGTGCTCGGCAACTCGGAACGGGTCGTGGCAGCATCCTCCCCCACCGGCCCGGCCTTCGAGGGCGCGGAGATTTCCGGTGGCCAGCGCGCCGCCCCGGGGGCGATCGAGCGCGTTCGCATCGATCCCGAAACCCTGGAGCCGCGCTTCAAGGTCATCGGCTGCGACCTGTGGTCCAACGAAAGCGGCTTCGCCGAAGCCGTGTCGAAGACCGGCGTCACCGGCATCTGCGGTTCCGGCATCATCGAGATCGTCGCCGAAATGTATCTGTCCGGCATCATCTCCGAGGACGGCGTCATCGACGGCGCCCTTGCGGCAAAATCGCCACGCATCGTCTCCAGCGGCCGCACATTCTCCTATGTCTTGAATGACGGCGACCCGCGGATCACCGTCACCCAGAACGATGTGCGCGCAATCCAGCTTGCGAAAGCCGCGCTTTATGCCGGCATCAAGCTGCTCATGGACAAGCTCGGCATCGACCATGTCGACGCGATCCGCTTTGCGGGCGCTTTCGGTTCCTTCATAGACCCGAAATACGCCATGGTGCTCGGCCTGATCCCCGATTGCGACCTGTCGAAGGTTTCGGCCGTGGGCAACGCCGCTGGCACCGGCGCGCGGATGGCGCTGGTCAATCGCGACTATCGACGCGAAATCGAGAATACCGTGCGCAGGATCGAGAAAATCGAGACCGCGCTTGAACCCGACTTCCAGTCGCACTTTGTCGCCGCCATGGCGCTGCCGAACAAGGCCGACCCCTTTCCCGAACTGGCGAAGGCCGTGCGGCTGCCACCGCGCAAGGTTCTGACCGAAGGAGCTACGGGCAGGCGCCGGCGCGAAGGCGGCCGCCGCTCACGGAGCTAGGCATCGAAAAGCGCGCCTTCCGAAGGGCATTCAGTCTGCGACATGTCAGGATGTCGCATTTTTCGGATTTTCCTTCGCAATTCGCGTTGCGGAAGGTCGCCAACGTATACATATTCGGGACCATGAGCCGTCCATGAGGGAACGTGATCCCGGTTGGTCCCAAACAACAGGGAACCGTTCTTATAATAGCCGGCCGTTTCTGCCAGCGGTGTGTCCAAAACACTGTCGAAACGGTCCGGACGCGAAATGGCTGCTCCGTGTGAACCGGCAATTGCATGGAGTGCAACTATGAACGCTTTCACAAGATTTTTCCGTCGCCGTCGAAATGCGGCCGCCAACTCGACCACGCTGTTCGAGCGGGCTCGACTTGCGCGAACAATGCCCGGCGAGACTGGCGCGCGCGCGGGTTCGCGCTATGGCTTCATCGTCAACTGATTTCGCAGGTCATTCATGATGACCGAAATGTCCCGCCGGCCGATCACCGACGGGGCTTTTTTGCATGACCGCCGACGAATTCGGCGAACGAGCAGCGAACAGCGCTCGGCTTTTTCGTTTGACCGGCACCAGTGAGGCTGGTTTTCTGTACGGATTGCGGTAACAAGCGCCGCTCGGGAGCGATGGTGGGAGGATGACAAACACACCGGCACCCCAGAAAACGATCGTTTTCTACATGATGCCCGAATTCACGATGATTGCGTTTACGGCGGCCATCGAGCCATTGCGCGGGGCGAACCGCGTGCTCGGCTACGAAGCCTACCGTTGGCGGCTGGCAAGCCGTGACGGTGGTCCGGTCGCCGCATCCAACGGCGTGGAGGTCAAGGTCGACACGAGTATCGAGGAGGAGCGCAAGCTGATGCTCGGTGAGCGGCGTCCCTCGATTGTCTTCGTCTGCGGTGGCACCAATATCGATCAGTACCAGTCGAAGTCGCTCTCGGCATGGTTGAGAGAGGAACACAATCGCGGCGTCAAGATCGGCGGGCTTTGTACCGGCGCGCATATCCTCGGCGCGGCGGGCCTCCTCAACAACAAGCGCTGCGCCATTCACTGGGAGAACCTGCCCGGCTTCCAGGAGGCATTCCCGCAGGTGAAGGTTTTTTCGGACCTGTTCGAGATCGACGGCAATGTCTACACCTGCGCCGGCGGCACCGCGGCCCTCGACATGATGCTGAAAATCATCGGAGAGGACTTCGATGACAACACGGTGAATCGCATTTGCGAACTGGTTCTCACGGATCGGGTGCGCAATCCGACCGACCGTCAGCGCCTGCCGCTGCGCGCGCGCCTGGGCGTGCAGAACGCAAAGGTACTCACGATAATCGAACTGATGGAAGCGAACCTTTCGGAACCGCTGTCGCTTGTCGAGATCGCCGACCATGTCGGGTTGTCGCGCCGCCAGATCGAGCGTCTCTTCCGCCAGGAAATGGGCCGCTCACCGGCCCGCTACTATCTCGAGATCCGCCTCGATCGCGCCCGCCATCTGCTGATCCAGTCGTCCATGCCGGTCGTGGAGGTGGCGATAGCATGCGGATTCGTCTCAGCCTCGCACTTCTCGAAGTGCTACCGCGAGGTCTACGCCAAGTCGCCACAGCAGGAACGCAACGAGCGCAAGCAGTTGATGGTTGCCTGACCCGGAGGTTTAGGGGTTCGGATCGTCGAACTGCCAACCGCGCATCTGCCATATCTTTTCCCCGATCAGGCAGTCAAAGGTGTCTTCCAGGACGAACTGGGCCTTGACCGGGGCTGGCCGCCTGACCGGTGCGGCATCGCCAATCTCCAAAACCAGCTTCCGCCGTACCGCTTCGGCAAACTGGTCCCAGTCGTTGACCGGGACCATGAATGCGCCCGGCCCGCCGATGACACATTTGGCATAATAGCGATCCAGGTCCTCGATGTGGAATTGCGATGCCATGCCGCCGCGCGTCATCATGGGCAGGCCGTTGATTGTGTAGCCCATCGCTACCGCCTGATCTCTCGCTACGGTGACCGGCATGCCCTGGTTGTTCGGACCGTCGCCGGATATGTCGATCACCTTGCGGTCGGCCTCCAGGGGCGCGGCCTGCAAGAGCCTGGACGCATGAGAGATGGCGCCGGAAATCGAGGTGCGCCGTTGGCCGACGCTCCGCGTCGCCAGCAATTGCGCTGCAATTCGATTCGCATCGGCCTGGCTTTCTATGATCGTCCAGCCCACAACCTCGCGTGAATGGCTGTCATTGGCCCATTCGAACAGGGTCACGGCAATTCGCCGATATGCCCCCTGGCGGATTGCTCGCACGACCTCGGGGCTGGCGATCGCCGAGGCGTATCCCTCGCGCTGGATGCGAAGTTCCTCGTATGACATCGAGCGCGAAACGTCCACGGCGAGGACCAGTGCCACGTCGACGCGCTCCTCGGCTCTTGCCGGCACTGCGTGGGCAAGGACCAAGAACAAGAAGCCGACAACCGGCTTGAAATATCCGGCATTTCCCATACGCCAATGATACGCCAAAAATCCCGCGGCGGCACATGGCGAATTGATGCCCTCGCCAAAAGGTGATCGCGCGCACTTCTCCGGGCCGGATTCGCCGCGCGCTTTCGTCAGCTTCGCGGCTTCAGGTTATCCGGATCGTACAACGGCTTGTAACCGACGGCTGCCACCTCGACCGGGAAGGTCTCGCCGAAATACTCCACCGTCAGCTTGCGCCCTTCCTGGCAGTAGGCCCATGGCAGATAGGCAAGCGCGATGTTCCGGCCGATCGTCGGCCCGTATGCGACCGAGGTGGTGTAGGAAAGCCGACCGAGCTCGTCCTTGAGTGTCTCCCCCGTTTCGGGATCCATGACCGGCATGGTGCCCACCGGATAGCGTGCAACGCCCTGCGAATCGACATTGTCCGTCATCACCAGGGTGCAAAGCATGGCCGGCTGGTGATCCCGGGCCCGATATTCGAGATGCTTCGCCTTGCCCCTGAAGTCGGCTTCCTTAACCTTCGGACGGGCGAGATCCGCCTCGTAGAGATTATACTCGGTGAGCAGGTCCGCGTTTTGCAGGCGCAGGCTCTTTTCCAGCCGGCGGCTGTTGGCATAGGTCTCGATGCCGACTGCCATCACGCCGGTTTCGCGCAACGCGTCCCATACGGCCAGCCCGTCCTCGTAGGCCATGTGCAGTTCCCAGCCTTGCTCGCCCACATATGAAATGCGGAAGGCGGTCACGTCCTTGCCGGCGATCCTGATCGGCCTGATCGCCGCGAACGGGAAGTTCTCGGGGTCGAGCCCGGCCGGTTTCTCCACGACCTTCTTCAGGATCGCACGCGCATTCGGTCCCCAGATGCCGATCGTGACGTATTTCTCGGTCACGTCCGTGATGGTGACGTCGAAGCCCCTGTCCTCGGCCACCCGGCGCATGTAGTGGAAATCGCGCGGACCGGCATCGGCACCGTCGATGACCCGGCAACGGTCGGCCATGCGGATCACCGTCAGGTCGGCACGTACCATCCCCTCGTCATCGAGGAAGTGCGTGTAGATGCCCTTCCCGATCATGTTGTCTCCGCCGATCTTGGCGGCGCACAGCCACTCCATCAGCGCCACATGGTCCGGCCCCTCGACGTCGTAGATCGCGAAATGCGAAAGGTTCACGATGCCGCAATCCTCGCTCATCGCCAGGTGCTCGGCATTCGACACTCGCCAGAAATGGCGATTGTCCCACTCGTTCTCGCGCACCGGGATCCGATCGCCATACTTCTCGAGAAGGTGTTCGTTGGCGGCATAGCCGTGCGCGCGCTCCCAGCCGCCGAGTTCCATGAAGTAACCGCCCAGTTCCTTCTCCCGCTCCCAGAATGGCGAGCGGCGCACATCGCGCCCCTTGGAGAAGGGCTCACGCGGATGGACCGCCGGGTTGTAGATCTTCATCGCCGTTTCGGTGCAGCGATCCCAGATGAACTGCTCCCCGGTCTGGTGCGGATAGAAACGGGAATAGTCGATTGCGTGGTGATCGATCTGCGTGCGACCGTCCGTCATCCAGTCGGCGATAAGCTTGCCCATGCCCGGAGCGTCCTTGACCCAGATCGCCACCGCGTACCACAGGCCCCGTACCTTCTGGCTTTCACCGATCGACGGGCCGCCGTCGGTGGTTACCTGCAGAAGCCCGTTGAAGGAATGGCTCTCGTTGTAGCCGAGCTCCGCCAGGATCGGCGTCAGCTCCATCGCCCGCTCCAGCGGCTCGATCACCTGCTCCATCTCGAGGTCGCGTTGCGACGGCGAAAGCCGGGCCTGATCCTTTTCAAGGATATCGCGCGGATGACAGAGGCGCGGATTGGTCTCCTCGTAGTACCCCCACTCGATCTGGCCGCCTTCCGGGGTCTTCGGATCGCCGGTATCGCGCATATAGGCCGAATTGCCCTGGTCGCGCAAAAGCGGCCAGCCGATATCCTTGCCCGTGCCCTCGAATTCCGTGTACGGCCCGAAGAAAGTCAGAGGATGGTCGACCGGCATCACCGGCAGGTCCTCGCCGGCCATTTCCGCGATCAGCCGCCCCCACAGACCGGCGCAAACGACCACGTAGTCGGCCGTGATGGTCCCGCGATGCGTCTTGACGCCCTTGATGCGGCCATTCTCGATGACGAGATCCTGCGCCGGGGTATTGGCAAAGGCCTTGAGCTTGCCGCTGGCAACGGCCTCGTCGACCAGCTCGCCCGCAACCGTCTGCGAACGCGGCGTCACGAGCCCGGCATCCGGGTCCCACATGCCACCCTGCACCACGCTTTCCTCGATCAGCGGGAACCTTTCCTTGATCTCGGCCGGACCGACCAGCCGCGCGCGCGTTCCGAAAGCCTTCGCGGAAGCCACCTTGCGCTTGATCTCGTCCATTCTCGCATCGTCGCCCACGCGGGCGATCTCGAGACCGCCAACCTTCGCGTAGCGCCCCCGCTTCTCGAAGAAGTCGATCGAATACAGCGTGGTCCAGCAGGACAGGAAATCATGGCTGGTCGCATAGCAGAAATCGGAGGCATGCGACGTCGAGCCGATATCGGTCGGGATCGCCGACTTGTCGATGCCCACTATATCGTCCCAACCGCGCTCGATCAGGTGATGGGCCACCGATGCGCCGACAATACCGCCCACGCCGATGATGACGACCTTCGCCCTTTCCGGAAACTGTGCCATTCCCCGCCACTCCGAGATGATTATCCGGCCAGACTATAAGGCGGTGCCGAGGGGCAATTGCAGCCTGTTTGCGACATTCCCAAAACGCCACGCGACCAGAACCGTGCAGCCCGGCCACGGCAAAGACAAAACCGGCGGCCCACTGGCCGCCGGCTGGCAATCCGGTTTCATTTCAGGACCACGATTCGGTTACTTTATCACCGCCTGTCCATTGACGATCTCGACCGTCTCGGGCCCGGCGAGCGCGGCGCGGTCCCCATTGGGCAGCGTCAGGAAACAGCCGCCGTTGCAGACCGTGACCGTTTCGCCGCTTGCAATGACGAACTCGTTCTTGATGCCACCCTCGGTTACGATAACCGTCACGCTGTCTGTGCCCTTGTTGGTAAGGCTGGCACCGCTGGCCGCACCGGTGGCGGCAAGCATCGCGATGACTGCGTATGAAACTGTTTTCATGTTATAGAACAATGCCCAGCAGGCACCGCCTCCTTTTTTGTTGCGGGGAACCCGCCAACTTGTACCTTGTATAGGGTTCCCAGCCTGAACCGAAGCTGAACGGCCGGAAAGCTAATCCTCGCGCTCTTTCCGCCTGCTCGCCTTGATCACGCCGAATTCGCTGTCGCCAGGCACGACTGTCGTTGGCATTGCCTCGGCATCGTTGACGATACGCAGATTCACATCGCGTTGCGGGAACGGAATTTCAATGCCCGCCGCCTTGAACCGCTCGAACACCGCGAAACGCACCTCGGAACTGACGGTCAGCATGTAGTTGATATCCGCCAGATAGGCGCGCAACTCGAAGTCCAGCGACGAGTCGCCGAAATTGGAAAACACCACGAACGGTTCCGGATTGCTGAGAATCCTGGGATGGTCTTGCGCTATGTCCATGAGTAATTCGCGCACCAGCTTCGGATCGCTGTCGTAGGAGACCCCGACGGGAATCTCGATACGCCCCAGCGTGTTGCGATGCGTCCAGTTGCCCACCGCCGAATTGATGAGGTCGGAGTTCGGCAGGATCATCGTCTTGCGCTGGAAGGTTTCGATCTCCGTCGCACGCACGTTGATGCTCTTCACCGTCCCCGAGATTCCGCCGGCCTCAATCCAGTCTCCGACCTTGAACGGGCGTTCGGCCAGCAATATCAGGCCCGAGACGAAATTCGACACGATGTTCTGCAGGCCAAATCCGATGCCCAGCGAAAGGGCACCGGCGACAAGTGCGAGTTGCGAGAGATCCAGCCCCGCGGCCGATACGCCGACGAGCCCCGCGATCGTTACGCCACCGTATCCGACCGCCGTCTTGATTGAATTGCGGACCCCGACATCCATCTTGCTGCGCGACAGCACATCGCCTTCGAGCCAGCGCTGAAACAGCCTCGTGGCATAGAAGCCGATGAAGAAGACGATGATCCCCGCCAGTATGCCCGTGATGGAGATCGTGATTGAACCGACGGAAAACTCCGTCAACGCGCCAAGCACCCAGCCCCGTATGTCGATCCACTTGAACCCCCACAGGAGAAACAGCACGGGCACGCCGATGGCGAGTATGGTCAGCGTCAGCAAAATGCCCGCAAAAAGGCCCAGCTGATCGATCTGTGGTTCCGAAAGCTCCAGGGCGGCACGCAGCCTCTCGCCGATCCTGCTGTGCGCCAGCGCGTGTTCCCGGGAAATCGCGTAGGCCGCAAGATAGCCGAGATACATGGTCGCCACGACCGCGCCGGTAATGACAAGCTGTTTGGATACGAATTCCGCGAACCCGACATAGCCTGTTAGAGCGGCGAGGATCAGCATGAGACCGGTAAGGGACAACAGGAGCCGGAACCAGGCCGACCAGCGTCCATCCGACCGTCCCTCGGATACGGGAAACGGGCGGACTGCCGCGATGATCAGGAGAATGACGCCCACTGCCACGCTGCTGATAAGGCTCTTCGCCACCGTGATCGGCAGGGAATCCCCGACCAGTTCCAGCATGGCGGACACCATTCCGTCGGCGACTGTCAGAACCGCCATGGCGACAACCAGCCATTTCAGCGCCAGCGCCGCACGATCCGACATCCGGACAAGGCGCCATGCAGGCAAGCGCGGCGCGAACACGGCTTCGGCCAGCCGCCATACGAGGATGATGGCTCCGATGCCGATGAACAGGTTCAGGAAGACAACGCCGATATCGCCGCGCATGACCCCGAAATAGGCATACAGCGCGTAGATAAGGACGAAGAACAACCACACTCCCACGGCCGGCACGAGCGTTCCGGAGAAACCGACCGTCAGCCGCGCGAAATAGCCCGGTTCTTCGGCTTCGGGATCGCGCCGTATCACCTCTCCGAACATCTTGCGGGCAAAAACGAGGAACAGCAGCGCAGCCGCAAGCGACAATATGGTTGCCGCCGCCATCGCGCGGGACTTGAAACGCCACGCGAAACTGAACCAGGAACTGACCTTGCTGACGAGGTCCGCGCGGCGATCCTTCAGGTCAACCAGCAGGTCGCTGCCGAAGGCCGCCGTGATATCGTAACGCTTGGACAGCGCAGAGGTGAACAGGTCGCGCCGCGCGCTCGAGATTTCGTTCGCCAGCGAGTTGGCACGGATCGACATCTCCTCGAGCTTGCCGAGCAACGTGTTCACCCGCACCCGTTCCTCCGCGAGTTCGGCACGCTGGTCCTGCAGCGCCTGGGGCTCGCCCCCCTGTTCCGGCACAGGTCCCAACTGATCGAGCCGCGCCCGGATTTCGGCCACGCGCGGTGACAGCTCGACGCCGGCGGCGATGATTTCCTTTCCGAGTAGCCGCAGCCTCTCGTTCAGAGCGACAAGCTTGCCGTCATTGTTGCGCGCCTCATCGAACGCATCGCTGATCAGAACCAGCTCGCGATCGTAGCGTTCGACGGCGTTCTCGATCTTGTCCAGTTGCTGCGCCCATGCCATCCCGGTCCAGGCGAGCAATAGAAAAACGGCAATGAATTTGGCTGGATGTCTCATTGACCGGCAGATAGCACAAAAAAGTACGGCGGAAGACTCCCCTATCCCCTCTTTTCCGTTGAAACCGCGCCGGTCGCGATGGCGCAAATCCGCGACGAAATTTTACAATGCAGCCTGTGCGGCGAATGTTTAGATTGATGAAACGTCGCATCGAGACCGAGGGGGCAATGGCGGAATATTCTGCCTGGCAGGTTCTGAAGAATGCGGTCACCGGCAATGCCGGCTGGCGTCCTGCCTGGCGCAAGCCGGAGCCGAAGCCGTCTTATGACGTGGTCATTGTCGGAGGCGGCGGTCATGGCCTTGCGACGGCCTACTATCTCGCGGCCAATCACGGCTTCACCAATGTCGCTGTATGCGAGAAGGGATGGCTGGGTTCCGGCAATATCGGCCGAAACACGACCATCGTGCGCTCCAACTACCTGCTGGAGGGCAATACGCCCTTCTACGAGCATTCGATGAAGCTGTGGGAGAATCTCAGCCACGAACTGAACTACAACGTCATGTTCTCCCAGCGCGGCATCATCAATCTCTGCCACACGCCGGCGCAGATGGACGAGGCCGCGCGACGCGGCAATGCCATGCGCCTCTTCGGCGTTGATGCCCGCATGGTCATGCCGGACGAACTCGCGAAACGGGTACCCGGTCTCGACCTGTCGCAAAATGCCCGTTTCCCGGTTCTCGGCGGTCTGGAGCAGCCGCGTGCCGGTACGGCCCGCCACGACGCGGTCGCCTGGGGCTATGCCCGCGCGGCCGACCGGCGCGGCGTCGACATCCTGGAAAATTGCGAGGTCATCGGCTTCCTTCGCGACGGCGACCGCGTGACCGGCGTGAAGACGACACGCGGCGAGATACGCGCCCGGAAGGTAGCCGTCTGCGTTGCCGGCTCCACCGGCCGGGTGATGAAGCTGGCAGGCATCGACCGCCTTCCGATCGAAAGCCACGTCTTGCAGGCATTCGTCTCCGAGTCGCTCAAGCCGATGATCGACACGGTGGTGACGTTTGGCGGCGGCCACCTCTACATTTCACAATCGGACAAGGGCGGCCTCGTCTTCGGCGGAGACATCGACGGCTACAACAGCTACGCACAGCGCGGAAACCTGCCCATCGTGGAAGACGTCATGTCCGAGGTCGTCGCGCTGTTTCCGGCCGCCGCCAAGGTGCGGCTGCTGCGTTCCTGGGGCGGAATCATGGACATGACGATGGACGGCTCGCCTATCATCACGACCGGACCGCTGCCGGGCATGTATCTCAATTGCGGCTGGTGCTACGGCGGCTTCAAGGCTACGCCGGCCTCCGGCTGGTGCTTCGCCCACACAATAGCGAGGAACGAGCCACATCCGCTGAGCGCCGCCTTCACGCTGGATCGCTTCCATCGCGGCCATGTCATCGACGAGAAGGGCCAGGGATCCTTCCCGTGGCGGCACTGAGGCAAGCATGATCATAACCTGCCCCCACTGCGGCCCTCGCGACCTCGCCGAGTTCTCCTATTTCGGCGATGCGACGGCGACGCGCCCCGATCCGTCCTCGACGGATCAGGATGCCTGGAACGCCTATGTCTATGACCGCGAGAATCCGGCCGGGGAGCATCGTGAATACTGGCAGCATTCGGGCGGCTGCCGCGGATTCGTCATCGTCACGCGAAACACGCTGACGCACGAGATCTCCGATATCCGCCTTGCATCCGGCACCCAGGCGCGGAGGAAGCGGAAATGACCTCGCATCGTCTTCCGTCCGGCGGCCGCGTCGATCGTACTCGCCCCGTAAGCTTCACCTTCGACGGCAGACGCTACAGCGGATATGCGGGCGACACGCTGGCATCGGCGCTGCTCGCCAATGGTGTTCGGCTGTTCGGCCGCTCCTTCAAGTATCACCGCCCCCGCGGCCTGCTGTCGGCCGGCTACGAGGAGCCGAACGCGCTCGTCACCGTCACCACCGACGGCGCGCGCGAACCGAACGTCCGGGCGACCGAACTGGAGATATATCCCGGCCTCGTCGCCGAGAGCCAGAACCGCATGCCGTCGCTCGCCTTCGATGTGATGGCTGTCAACCAGCTGGCGGGCAAGCTCTTTAGCGCCGGCTTCTACTACAAAACCTTCATGGGGCCGGTGATCGGCCCGTTGAAGGGCACCCGCTTCTGGATGTTCTGCGAGCGTTTCATCCGCCGCGCCGCCGGACTTGGCTCGGCCGGTACGAAGGCCGATCCGTCCCGCTACGAGCGCATGAATGCCTATTGCGACGTGCTCGTCGTCGGATCGGGCCCTGCAGGACTCGATGCGGCGCAGAAGGCGGCATCGGAAGGAAAACGCGTCATTCTCTGCGAGACCGATGCCGTCCTTGGCGGGTCTGCCAAATGGGCCGATGCGAACGGCATGATGTATGCCGACGCCGTCCTCTCCGGGCTCCGAGAGAAAGCAAACGTCCGCCTCCTGCCTCGGACTACGGTTTGGGGCTGGTACGACGGCAATACGTTGGCCGCGCTGGAGCGGGTCGCCGATCACAAGAAAAGGCCGGCTCCCGGCGAACCGCGCCATCGCCACTGGACCATTCGGGCGGAAAGCGTGGTGCTGGCGACGGGCGCGCTGGAACGCCCTCTCGTCTTTCCCGGCAATGACCGCCCCGGCGTCATGCTCGCAAGCGCAGCGTTGCGCTACGCGGCCGAATACGGCGTCCTGCCCGGCAGCGACTTGGTCGTCTTCGCCAACAACGACAGCGCATATGAGACTGCGGCCCGCCTCCGCGCCCTCGGCGCGCGCATCCGTGCCATAGTCGACGTGCGGCCCGCCCCCGGCGCGCGGGCCAAGTCGCTGGCGGACAAGGCCCGAGCCGAACTTGTTGGAGGCCACGCGGTCGTCTCGACGGCGGGCGGCCAATCGCTGCGCGCCATCACCATCCAGGCTTTCGACGCGGAAACGGGCAAGCTCTCGGGTGCGAAGCGGGACATCCGATGCGATACGCTCCTCGTATCCGGCGGCTGGTCGCCAGTCCTGCATCTCGCCTCGCAGGCCGGCGCAAAACCCGTCTGGGATGATGAATTGCGGACCTTTCTGCCACCGGAAAGCAACGGGAGGTGGCAAGCGACCGGGTCGGCGTCCGGCGAGGGAATCGACCCGCCCGCCCCGATCTTGGAAATCCGCGCCAAGGGGCCGAGGGCATTTGTCGATTTCCAGCACGACGTGACCGCCGACGACGTTCGCCTTGCCCATCGCGAGGGGTTCCACTCTGTCGAACACCTGAAGCGCTACACCACGCTCGGGATGGCAACCGATCAGGGGAAAACTGCCAATGTTGCCGGCATGGCGATCATGGCCGAGGCCCTCGGCAAGCCCATTCCGGACGTCGGCACCACGCGCTTCCGGCCGCCCTTCACGGGTGTATCGCTCGGAGGGCTGGCCGCCGAGCGATACGGTGAGCTGCGCCCGGAGCGGCTGACACCGATGCATGACTGGCACGTGGAGAACGGTGCCGGCATGTATTCCGCTGGGCTCTGGTTCCGGCCCGAAAGCTACAACAAGCCCGGCGAGACTGTCGATCAGGCCTATGTCCGTGAGGCACGCAACGTGCGCGCCAACGTCGGCATCGTCGATGTTTCGACGCTGGGCAAGATCGACATACATGGTCCGGACGCGGGCGAGTTTCTCGACCGCGTCTACACCAACACCTTTTCGACACTGCCCGTTGGCAAGGCCCGCTATGGCCTGATGCTGCGCGAGGACGGCTTTGCATTCGACGACGGCACGACCTGGCGCCTCGCCGAAAACCGCTACCTGATGACGACCACGACCGCCAATGCCGGCCGCGTCATGCAGCACCTGGAATTCTATCTCGATTGCATCTGGCCGGAATTGAAGGTCCACCTGACCTCGGTCACGGACCAGTGGGCCGGCGCGGCCATCGCCGGACCGAACAGCCGCGAAGTGCTGGCCGCCTGCGTCACCGGCACGAATGTCGACAACGCCACCCTGCCCTTCATGGGCATCGTCCACGGCGATGTTGCCGGAATTCCGGTAATGATCTGCCGCCTCTCCTTCTCCGGCGAGCGCGCCTACGAGGTCTATTGCGGTGCCCATCACGGCACGCATGTGTGGAACGCATTGATGGAAGCCGGGCGCCCCTGGAACATCGAGCCCTACGGCCTCGAGGCGCTCGGCGCGCTGCGTATCGAGAAGGGACATGTCACCGGCGCCGAGATCGACGGACGAACCACCGCGCGCGATCTCCACCTCGACTGGCTGATCTCGAAGAAGAAGCCCTTCATCGGCTCGGCCATGTTGAACCGGGAAGGCCTGACCGCCCCGTCACGATGGTCGCTTGTCGGTGTAATTTCCCTGTCGGGTGAACGGCTGCGCGGCGGAAGTCACGTCGTGGAAGGCTCGAGGGATGATCCCGGGCGCAGCCTCGGTCACCTGACTGCGACGTGCTACTCGCCCGTCATGGGCAAGCATGTCGGGCTGGCATTGGTGGAAGACGGGAAATCGCGCATCGGAACCCGCGCATTTGCCACCGACCCCGCCCGGTCGGGCAGCCATGTTCCGATCGAAATCACAAGCCATCACTTCTACGACCCGAAGGGAGAGCGGATGCATGGCTGACCTGCCGCCCTTCATTGCCGATCCGGTTCGGCCCGAATTCGCGAAATCACCGCTTTCGGGCGCCTACGAACACGGAGAGTTCGGCGCCATCGGCGGAACCGGTCCCGGTGTCGTCCTGTTGGAACGCTTTGGCATCGCGATAGCGGAAGTCGCTTCATGGCGCGGCTCGGAAGCGAAGATCCGCAACGCGATCCGGCAGGCTTGTGGCCTGTCCCTTAAGACCGCGCCCGGCTCGGGCACGATCAAGGGCGAGAAATCGGCCTTCAACATCGCGCCGCGCCGCTGGCTGGTCTCCGGCGGGGAACCGGCTCTCGCAGCGGCACTCGACACGGCGGTCGCAGGGCATGGAACCGTGACTGATCTCGGCCACGGCCGCACCGTCATCCGCATCGACGGGGAGAAAAGCCGCTGGGTGCTGGCGAAGATATTCGCGGTCGACCTTGCCGACGAGGCACTTGCGCGGGGAAACGGCCTTGCGACCGCCCATCACGACATTTCCGCCCGGATCCAGCGCGTCGGTCCAAACGCCTTCGACGTCTATGTCTTCCGCTCTTTCGCCCGGTCGTTCTGGCATCTTCTGTGCCGATCGTCCGAAGAGGTCGGCTACCGGGTCGAGTGACCCGGCAGCGCCGTCCCTTCTTGGCCGGTCATCTTGTTGTTGTATCGCCGGCCCTGAACTTGATCCCGTTCTAGAGCTTGCCGCGAGAGTGCGCTGTGATACCCGACACAATGGTTGCGACCACCGCGCGATCATCGCCAAGCGTCTGCAGGAGGAACAACTCTTCCGGTAGCGTCGCGATCGTCTCGGACCGGAGCGCCATCGCCGGGTTTGACGCGCTGTCGAGCACGATGAAATCCGCCTCGTAACCGGCTTCCAGCTTGCCGATCTTGTCATTCATCCCGATGGCCTCGGCATTGCCGAGCGTCGCCTGGTAGAAGGAGCGCAAGGGATGATAGCGCTGGCCCTGCAGGTTCAGCACCTTGTAGCCCTCGTCCAGAGTGCGAAGCATCGACCACGAGGTGCCGCCGCCGATATCGGTGGCGATGGCATGACGCACGGGCGGCTCTGTCGTGCGCATCTTGTCGAGGCTGAACAGGCCTGAACCGAGGAACAGGTTCGAGGTCGGGCAGAACACCGCCACGGAGCGGCTTTCCGCCATCCTCGCCATTTCCCGCGCGTTCTGGTGAATGCAGTGACCGAACAGCGTCTTCGGCCCCAACAGGCCATAGTGATCGTAGACGTCGGTATAGTCCTTGGACCAGGGAAACAGCTTCGCCACCGTTTCGATTTCGACATGGTTCTCCGACAGGTGCGTCTGCACGAGGCATTCCGGGTGCTCGCGGGCCAACGCACCTGCCATTTCCATCTGCGCCTCGGTCGACGTCAGTGCGAAGCGGGGCGTCACCGCCACTTCGACGCGCCCCTTGCCATGCCATGCGGCGATAAGCGCCTTGGTGTCGTCATAGCCGGTTTTCGGAGTGTCTGTCAGGGCTTCAGGGGCGTTGCGATCCATCATCACCTTGCCGGCGACCATGCGCATGTTGCGCCTCAGAGCAGCGCAGAGCAGCGCATCGACCGACCCCTTGTGGACTGAGCCATAGGCCACCGCCGTGGTCGTGCCGTGCGCCAGCAGCATGTCGAGAAATCGGTCGGCCATTCGCCCGGCATGGTCCGGGTCGGCATATTTCTGCTCTTCCACGAAGGTATATGTGTTCAGCCATTCCAGCAGGCTGCCCGCATAGGACGCGACCACCTGCCCCTGCGGGAAATGGATGTGACAATCGACGAAGCCCGGCATGAAAAGGTACGGCCGGTGATCGATGTAATCCACGCCGCCATACTCGTCAGGCAGGGCGGACCACGGCCCGGACCAGGCGATCCGCCCGTCCGCCACGGCGATCCCGCCATCCTCGATATAGTGATACGCGTCTTCGTCCGTGGCGCCATCCGGTTCGCGCTCGAACCAGAGTAGCCGCCCCCTGAACAGTCCTTGCTTGCTCACGTGTCCCCGCGCGTCCGGTACCATTGCGCCAGCACGGCGCGCTCTTCTGGAGGAATTTCCGTAACATTGCCCGGCGGCATCGCGTGGCTGACACCCGCCTGCAGGAAGATTTCCCGCGCATGCGCGGCGATGCGAATGTCGGTATCGAGCAGCACGTTCTTCGGCGCCCAGTGAATGCCGTCCCACACCGGCTCGGCGGCATGGCACATGGAGCAGCGCGACAGCACGATGTCGCGCGCCTCCTCGAAATGTGCCGATGCCATCATCCGCTCAGCCGCGGGGGTCGCCAGTTCAGCGTCCTCCTCGACATGGCGGATCGGCACGGTCGACAGCCAGATGATGATGACGAAGATCACGGCGGTAAGCAGCCACGTCCATGTCGGCTCTCCCTTCCGCGCATGCCGGGTGTTGAAATAGTGCCGGATCAGCACGCCCATGATGAACACCAGCGAGGCGATCACCCAGTTGTACGGTGTCGCGAAGGCCAGCGGATAGTGGTTCGACAACATCAGGAAAATGACAGGCAGTGTCAGGTAGTTGTTGTGCAGCGAACGCTGCTTGGCCTGCTTGCCGAGCGCCGGGTCCGGCGTCTCGCCTGCCTTCAGCGCCGCGACCACCTTCTTCTGGTTGGGGATGATGATGAAGAACACGTTGGCGCTCATGATCGTCGCCGTGAAGGCGCCGAGATGCACGAAGGTCGCGCGGCCGGTGAACAGATGCGTGTAGCCCCAGGCCATGAACACCAGCAGGACATAGAGCAATAGCATCAGTCCGGTGTCGCTCTTGCCGAGCGGCGACTTGCACAGCAGGTCGTACACGATCCAGCCGACGGTCAAGGAGGCCAAGGAGATCGCGATAGCGCCCCAGGCGGGCACGTCGAGCACGTTCCGGTCGATAAGGTAGAGTTCCGCCCCGGCGTAGTAGAGCAGCGCCATCAGCAACGCGCCCGACAGCCAGGTCATGTAGGATTCCCACTTGAACCAGGTCAGGTGCTCGGGCATCCGCGGCGGCGCGACCATGTATTTCTGGATGTGGTAGAAACCGCCGCCATGGACCTGCCATTCCTCGCCGTGAACACCGTCGGGCAGCCCGGGCCTCTGCGTGAGACCAAGGTCGAGCGCGATGAAGTAGAAGGACGAGCCGATCCACGCGATCGCTGTCACGACATGCAGCCAGCGCGCGGCGAAGGTCAGCCAGTCCCAGGCAATGGCAAAATCGAGCAAGACTGTGTCCCCTTTGATACCGATACCATGCTGATCATGTCGTCAAAGGCAAGAGGGAATTGAGCCACGAAAGGTGCGCTGCCACTCCGGCGCGGCAGGATACCGCGCATCGAATTCGCCCGGCTCCGGTTGACAGAAATCAATGGAAACGTCCCCGCGCGGTCTAATCTTGCTTCAAGGAAATTGGCAACGTGGAGGACTACATGGCCGATATCGCGATTGACAGTGGCGAACTCGAAGGTCTGATCCTGCGGATGCGCGCCCTGCTGGCCCGAGAGGAGACCGATGTATCCGATCCCGGCGGCAATCCCAGCGACGACGAGGTTCCCGCAGCACTGCAGGAGCTGTCCGGCGACCTAACGCGCGCCGAAATCGTCCAGGAGATCGAGGCGCTCAACGATGACCAGCAGGATGCGCTGGTCGCGCTGTACTGGATCGGCCGCGGCGATGCCGAACCCCAGGAGTGGAACAGCACCATTACCCTTGCCCGCCAGCGGCACGAGGGTTCGACGGCCGAGTACCTGCTTGCCCACCCCCTTGTCCCCGACCAGATCGAGGAGGGCTGGGAGAAAATGCGGGAGTCCGGTGAACTCGAATAGGCGCGCTGGCGGCGGGATCGGATTGCGGTTCAACCCTGCCGCCGCAAACGGCGCTCGGAGTGGATGTTGTAGAGATTGCCGGCAAGGATGATCGCACCGCCCACGAACACGACGACCTCAAGCGGTTCGCCGTAGATCATCATCCCGAGAATCGCCAGAACCGGCAGCCGGATGAACTCCATCGGCGCGACAACCGAGGCCGGAGCATGCCCGAGGGCCGAAGTCAGGCAGTAGTGTGCCGACAGGCCGGCAACGCCGACAACCACGATCCATGGCGCCATCGAAAGCGAGAACATGGTTATTCCACCCGGAGCGGCGAGCGCGAATCCCATGAGCGCCTGGCTCGCCGTCATCCAGAACAGGACACACAGCGTCGTATCCGTCCGCATCAGCTTCTTGGTGAAGATCGTGTTCATGGCGAAGCCGACAGCAGCACCCAGCGCCGCGAAATGGCCTGTCTCGAGCGGAGCCACACCGGGACGCGCAACGACCAGCACGCCGCTGAATCCAATTATGGCGCCGATCAGCCGTGCCCGCGTCATGCTTTCGCCCAGCATGAGCGGCGCCAGGACCGCGACCCACAGCGGATTGGTGAATTCCAGTGCCACGAGTTGGGCCAGCGGAATTACCGCGACACCGTAGAACCACAGGTTCTGTCCGGTGAAGTGAAACAGGTTTCGCAGCACGTGAACGCCGGGTTTCGTCGATTTCACCTGTGCGAAACCGTGCTTCGAATACGCGATGACGGCGCAGACAATCGCGAATCCGACGACAGACCGGTAAGCCATCAGCTCGAAAGTGTTCAGTTCCGCCTGGATCTCGCGGCCCGCGATCGCCATGGATGCGAATGACAGGATGGCGCCCCCCATCCAGAAGGCGGCAGTCAGCGGTGATGACGTTGAAGAAGCCTGCATGGTAGTCGGTGATTAGTCGACGCCGCCAGCAACGCCAAGGGATAAACTGTTACGCATCGGAGGCGCGGGCCGCGATCACCGCCTGGCCCAGGGACAGCCCCCCGTCATTGGCAGGGACGCGCGCCTGCACCAACACTTCGAATCCCCGCCCGGCTAGCGTTGCATGAAGCAATCCGGTCAGTATGCGGTTCTGCATCACACCGCCGGACAGGGCGATGCGGAACGCGTTCGACGTCTCCGCGATCTCGATCGCCGTCCCCGCGAGCGCGCTGGCGATCCCGCAATGGAATTTCGCCGCGATCAATCCGGGTTCGACGCCCTTGTCCAGGTCCCTTGCCAAAGCGTCCCAGAGCGGCTGCCACGATATGGTCCGCATATTTCCCTGCTTTGCGATCCCGGCCGGATATCCGCCGGCCCTCTCCAGCCACGGCTCGGCCAGCGCCTCCATTTCCATTGCCGCCTGCCCCTCGTATTCCTGCCGGTCGGGACAAATGCCCAGTGCAGCGGCCACCGCGTCGAACAAACGGCCGGCCGACGACGACAAGGGCGCGTTTATCCCGCGCGCGACCATTTGTTCGATGGTGTCTGTTGGCTTGTCCCGAAGTGTTTTCTCCGCCGCCGTGCCCGCGATCCGCGAGCGCCAACCATCGCCGAATGCCGAAGCCAGCTGCGCAACAAGGTTGCGCCATGGTTCGCGCATTGCCTGCGCCCCGCCGGGCAGAGCCACGGGATCGAAACGGGCGGCCCGCTCGAAGCCGTCATATCCGCCGAGCAGGATTTCGCCGCCCCAAATAGTCCCGTCCGTGCCGAAACCGAGCCCGTCGAGTATGATCCCGAGCGTCTGGTCGTCACCCGGTTCGATACCGTGTTCTGCAAGGCAGCTTGCCATGTGCGCGTGATGGTGCTGCACGCGAACCAGCCGCGCACCGGTTTCGCTTGCCAGCGCCTCCCCCCATTGCGTCGAAAGATAGTCGGGATGCAGATCGACCGCGACGACCTCCGGTTCGAAACGGAAGATGTCACGATAGAGGGCGATCGCCTTGCGGTAGTCGGCATGCGTCGCCGCTTCCTCGAGATCACCAAGATGCTGCGAAACCACCGCGTTTCCGCCGCTGAGCAGACAGAAGGTCGACTTGAGCTCCCCTCCCGCGGCCAGGACCGGAGGCGCGGATGCAAACTCCACCGCGAGCGGGATCGGCTCAGGCGCGAGGCCGCGTGCCCGGCGAAGCACCTGCGAACCCGGCACGTCCACGCGCATGACGGAATCGTCCAGCCGATTGACGATGTCCCGGTCATGCATCAGCCAGCAGTCGGCGATTCCTGAGAGTTTCGTCCTCGCCTCCTCGTTCTCAATTGCCTGGGGCTCGTTGGACAAGTTGCCGGAAGTTATGACCAGCGGGACGTCTGCGGCCGTCAGAAGCAGATGATGCAGTGGTGTATAGGGCAGCATGAATCCGACCCGACGCTGTCCCGGCGCGACGGACGGCGCAAGCGGCTCGCCTGATTTCGGCAGGAGCACGATCGGTGCAGAAGTTGCTTGAAGCAGTTCCAGTTCCGCTTCAGTCACCGCGCAGAAGCGCCTGATTTGACTCGTATCCTTCGCCATCACCGCGAGCGGTTTGGCGCCACGTCGCTTGCGGTTGCGCAACTCGGCGACCGCATCCTCGCTGGTCGCGTCGCATGCAAGATGGAACCCGCCGATCCCCTTGATTGCGGCAATGCCGCCCGCTTTAAGCCGCGCTGCGGTCTCGGCGATCGGGTCGGTACAATCCACGATTCCCGACACATCCTCCAGCCACACATTGGGACCGCATGTCGGACATGCATTCGGCTGGGCATGAAACCGGCGGTCTGCCGGATCGGCATACTCACGCGCGCAGTCGGGACACATCTCGAATACGGCCATCGATGTACTTGCGCGGTCATAAGGAATGGCGCGGACGATCGAGAGCCGCGGCCCGCAATGGGTGCAGTTGGTAAACGCATACCCGTATCGGCGGTCGGCTGGGGCCATCACCTCGGCGAGGCACTGCGGACAGGTGGCCGCGTCCGGCACCACGCCTGTCGACACAACGCCCTCCGCGCTTTCCGCTATGCTGAACTCGGCGATTTGCGGCGCACCCTCGAGCCTTTCGTGACCGATCCCGTCGATGCGGGCCAGCGGCGGTGCCTCGGCCTCCAGCCGCTCCATGAACGCGTCGAGCAGGACCTCGTCGCCCCAGGCCTCGATCTCGACGCCCGCGCCGTCGTTCAGCACGTGTCCCGCCAGCCCGGCTTCCCGCGCCAGGCGCCAGACATGCGGCCGAAAGCCGACGCCCTGCACCAGCCCGCGTACGCGGATTCTGCGCCCGACGGTTCTGCCCGACGCATTCGTCAATGCACTGTGCACACGAGACATGGATCGAATGACCGGACGATATGCTGCACGGCAACCGGCTCCGTCTCGCCCGATCGCACAGGTGCGCCCTCGAGCGCCTGCTCCAGCGGCCCCGGCGTACCGTCCGCATCGCGGGGCGAGAAATTCCAGGTCGTCGGGGCGATGATCTGGTAGTTGGCGATCCGTCCCCCCTCGATCCGTATCCAGTGGCCGAGTGAGCCGCGAGCAGCTTCGGCTAGCCCGGCGCCCTCCGCGCTGTCCGGCATGTCCGCATGCCGGATGAACCGCTCGCCGGATCTCAGGGCATTGACCCAGCCCTCCATCGCCATGGTGACCAGCGCGACTTCCAGCAGGCGCGCCACCACCCGCGCATGCACGTTCCCGCCATCCTTCGACACGAGATCCAGCACAAGCGGATGCCCGCTCACGAGCTGACGTGCCAATGCGCCCACTTCCGCGATCTTGCCGTTCAGCCGTGGTGCCTTGCACCAGCTGTAGGCGCCCTCGCGATCGATGTCCGGAACGGTCTCGCCGTCAAAGGGTTTCAGCGCGTCCGCGCCGCTCCTGTACATTGCGTGGCTGACATCCTCGGCAATCGCGTTGATATCGAGCGCCAGGTGGCCATTGTCGTGAACGCCACGCGGGAACAGCGTTGCACCGTCCACCGTGTAGGCGCCGAAGCTCATGAACAGACCCGCAGACGGCCCCAGCCGCCTGAGGTCGAGATGTCTGGAAATCGAGAGAAAATGGCGAAAGTCGCTGGACTCGGGAGCCTTTTCGGCTGCCCATCCCTCCAGTTCCGCCACGCTCGACAGGGATGCGATCCGCTCCAGCGTATCGCCATACAGCGTTCGTTCGAGGAACCGGCGGAATGCCGACAGGATCGCACTCATCCGCGCGATTTCTCCATTGGTAACGGCGCGCGTGGAACCTCCGGGCTGGATCGACAGCGTGTGCGGCCACTTGCCGGCGAGCAGCCCCATCAGGTGCATGAACTGCGCCCGGGCGGGCAGCATGTCTTCGGCCGCGGTTCCCTTGATCGCCGTGAAGCGTTCCCGCGCGGCGGCGAACCAGCTCTCGCGCGAATATGTCTCGCGAGCGAAGTCGGGCATGAAGAACAGGTAGAAATGGGTCAGGTGGTCGGCAATGTTCTCCGTCGCGTGGACGAGATTGACCGCCAGTTCCCCGTTCGGCGGCATGGCCAGTCCCTGGGCCTGCGCAAGAGCCTTTGCGGCGGCAACCGACTGCGACACCGAACATATCCCGCATATCCTTGGAGCATAGACCAGCGCATCTGCCGGGGGCTTGCCCAGGAGTATGCGCTCGAAGCCGCGGTAGAGCGGCGATACCACATGCGCCTTCTCGACACGCCCGTCCCCGATCTCGAGCTTGACTTCGAGATCGCCTTCGACGCGGTTGAAAGGGCCGACGACGAGCCGTGTCATCGTTTCTTCTGCCGGTCGACCGGGGATCGTGTCAGATGGTCTGCCACTGCGTTCTCCTTTAGCCGTGGCGGCGTTGCTGCCTTGGAAAGGGAGGCAAGCGCGACGAACCACGCCTTCGGCATGTCGGTCGGCAACCCGACCGGTATGCCTGACACCTTCGGGGTCCGCGTGAAGCTGTGCCCCGGCTCCTCGAAGCCCGGCGCCGTGCAATTGATGCAGGGATAGCCGCCGTCGAGGCACGATCCCCCGCCATTCCATGCGCGTGTGTTGCAGTCCGCGCGCGCCTGCGTGCCCTTGCATCCGAGATTTTCCATCATGCATCCCATGTCGCAGAGCTCTTCCGCGCTTGCCTTGAACTCGTAGAACTCGTTACGCGCACAGCCGTGGTGAACGAGATGCATCGTGTAGGACAGCGGCCGCTCCCATTCGTCGATCTCGGTCGCGCCGAAGCGCCCGGCGGCGATCGAGTGCAGCGTTTCGGTAAGCCAGCCGGGATGAATCGGGCAACCCGCGATGTTGATCACCGGCATGCCCGACCGCGACCGGAAATCCGGGCCGAGCAGCCCCCCTTCCCGCTGGCCGTCATAGGCGAGCCCGCACGCCTCGACCTCGTTCGCGCCGGCGGCAGTGATCCCGCCGAACGCGGCACAACTTCCCACCGCCACCACGTGCCCGGCTTTCGCGGCGAGTTCCGCGACCCAGTCCATGACCGGCCTGTCCGTCCCCGACATCATATGGAAACGCCCCGTTCCGTTCGGTCCGCGCATCACCGCGCCCTCCAGGCAGAGAATGTCGAGCGTCTCCTCCCCATCAACAATGCGTTGCAGTATCTCGATCACCTCGCGGCCGCTGGCCTCGCTCAGTGAGGGATGCCAAAGCACCTCGATACCGGCCGCCTCGAAGGTCGCAATGAGGTCCGGCCCCTCGGCGCCGATTAGCGACAGGGTGCAGCCGCCGCAGCCGCCGGACTGCAGCCACAGGAGCCGCAGGGGCTCTCTACGCCGGTGCATTGTCATCGAATGGTACCCTTACCGTAAATTCCGCGCCGCCTTCCGGGCGGTTTGCCGCCGTCAGGTCGCCGCCCTGCTTGACGGCCATGTTATAGGAAACATAGAGGCCAAGGCCGGTCCCCTCGCCGATCGGTTTCGTGGTGAAGAACGGCTCGAATATCTTGTCGATCCGGTCCGGCGGAATTCCGGGGCCGTTGTCGACGACGCGAATGACGACCTCGCCATCGACCTTCTCGCCCGATATGACGATCTCGCCGCCCGGATTGCCTTCGAGCATATCGGCAGCGTTCTGGACCAGGTTGACCAATATCTGGTGCAGCTGTCCCTTGCGCCCCCGGATCTCGAGCTTGTCGGGAATGTCCAGCCGCACGGACGGCTTGACCCTCTGTGTCTTGATTACCCAGTCGGCCGCCGTGCGCACCAGACGAGTGACGTTGAATGTCTCCAGTGTCTCCTCCTGGTTGGAAGAGAAGCGGCGAAGGTCCTGCACGATGTCCCGGACGCGTTCCGCGCCCTCCAGCGTGCCATCGACCAGCGGCCCGATGTCATGCAGCACCCGATCGATCTTCAGCTGCTTGCGCAGTTCCTCCATCTCCTCGCGGCTGCCGCCTTCATCGCAGGCCGCCAGGTAGCGCGTCAGCGCCTCCCCGTAGCGTTTCAGCGCGTACATGTTGCCGAAGACGAAGCTGATCGGATTGTTCAATTCGTGAGCCACCCCGGCAACCAGCCGGCCGAGCGCAGCCATCTTTTCCGATACGAGCATGCGTTGCTGGGTCTGCGTCAGTTTCTGGTGCGCGGCATCGAGTTCGCGATAGGCGCGCTGCAACTCGCCGATCGGCCGTCCGACCAACACCATGCCGACGAGCCGCCCGCGGCTGTCGCGCCGCGGCGTGCAATTGACAGAGACCAGCGCGTTGCCCTGGTCCGGCCCGGCGAGGCAGACATCGTGCTGCGCAACCGAGCCGCTGTTCTTGAGTTCCGGCAGGAAGCCGGCAACCGCCGCACGGCTCGCCTCGTCGAAAATGTCCGTCACCGGCAGTCCGAGCAATTCGCTCTCGCGTCGCCCTGCCGCGCTTTCCAGCGCCGGGTTCACCTGCTGGATCAGGCCATCGGCATCGCAGACAATGACAACATCCGTCATGGCGGCAAGCACGGAGCCGATGAAATCGTGCGCTTCCTCGAGGCGCACGTTCTTCTCCTCGAGTTCCGTTTGCGAACGGACGAGTTCGGCATAGACCTCGTCCATCTTCTGGATGACGTCGATCCAGACATCCTCGCCGCCGTCCCCGATCGGCAGGGATTTTCCCCTGGGCAGCTTTCCCGCGAACGGGCCGCTCTTGTCCATGGAACTGAGCATGCGCCGCTATCCCGTCGAACCGGCCGAGCGGCGCGATGCCGGCAGCGGCTTGACGTTGTCGAGTCCGTAGCGTTCCAGCTTGGAACGGAGCCCGACCCGCGACAGCCCCAATTCGCGGGCGGCGCGGGACTTGTTCCAGCGGTGGCGGATGAGCGTCTCCCTGATTATGCGTGTTTCCAGCGCCTCTATGCGCTCCTTGAGCGTCCCCTCGATGCCCGCGATCGCCTCGACATTCATGGTGCCGGCTTCATCGGCGTCTGCAGGATCCGCCCTGAGAATATGCCGGGAAAGCAGGTCCGCGCCAAGCTCGCTGCCTTCATGCGCCATGACGAGCATCTGCTGGATTTCGTTCTGCATCTCGCGCACGTTGCCCGGCCAGTTGTAGTTGCACATGCAGTCGATCGCTTCCCGGCTGAAGCCCGTCACCTGCTTGCCGAGCTGGCCGACGGCGCGTGCCAGCAATGCCTGGGCCAGAACGGGAATGTCGGAACGGCGGTCCTTCAGGTCGGGAATGCGGATCACCATCCCGGCCAGCCGGTAATACAGATCGGCGCGGAACCGCCCGGCCCGCACTTCCTCGTCGAGATCGCGGTTGGTGGCCGCGACCACCCTTATGTCGACGCTGCGCGTCCGCGTACTGCCGACCGGGCGTATCTCCCCTTCCTGCAGGACGCGCAACAGCTTTACCTGGAAGGCCGGCGAAACCTCGCCGATCTCGTCAAGGAACACGGTGCCCCCGTTGGCCCTCTCGAAGAGCCCCATGTGATCTTCCACCGCGCCCGTGAACGCGCCCCGCTTGTGGCCGAACAGTTCGCTTTCCAGCAGTTCGTCGGGCAGCGCGCCGCAATTCTCAACCACGAAGGGCTTGTTCCAGCGCAGCGAGCCGTAGTGCAGCGCCCGCGCGGCCAGTTCCTTGCCGGTCCCCGACGCCCCCGTCAGCAGCACGGGCACATCGTAGGGCGCGACCTGCTTCAGCATTTCGCAGACGGCATTCATCGGGCTTTCCTCGCCGCGAATGATGCCGTCGTCGAAATCGTAGTCCCGGCGCAGCTGCTCGCGCCGGTCACGGACTTTCTGGCGCGCGCCCGCCGGCGACATTTTCAGCTCGATCGCCAGCAGCTCGTTTTCACGCTGCAACTGGTAGAGCCGGCAGGCAGTCTTCAGCGTCAGGATCAGGCTTTCGGGATGCCACGGCTTGGTGATGTACTGGAATATGCCGGCCTCGTTGATCCCGTCGATGATGTCATGGGCATCGGTATAGCCCGATACGATAATGCGGATCACGTCAGGCCACCGGGTGCGCACCGACTTCAGAAACTCCACGCCGGTCTGTTCCGGCATTCGCTGGTCACACAGGATGACTTGCACCCACTCGGTTTCCAGCACTTCGGTGGCTTCGCGGATGGTCGCGGCGGTCCGCACATCAAAATCGTCGTCCAGGATACGCGCAAGCGATTCCAGCGAACGGACCTCGTCGTCGATGACGAGAATGGTCGGGGCCGTTGCCGAGACCTCGGTCATGATGCGGCCCTCCTCCCGGACTGCGTGTTCGCGCCATTTGCGCGATGCCGCGCGATTGTAATCGGTGTTCGCGACTTTGGCACCTTATGGACGAAATTGTAGCGCGCAACGTGATAGCTTGGATCGAACCCGTGAAAATTGCGCTTCATGCGCTGCAACTCCTCGGCCCTGTACTGTTCGAGCGGCTTTACCGCCTCGTCGCGGGCGCGACGCTCCGCCTTGTCGCGAAGCCGCGCATCGAGAGTGCCGTTGCCGGCAAGTTGCTGCGCCATGTCGCGCACCGTTTCCTCGAAGTCTTCGCGGCTGGTGTGAATGATCTCGTCCGCAAGTCCCAGCGACAAGGCTTCCCGCGCGCCCATGGGCAGTCTTGCCGCGGCAATCCGTTTCGAATTCTCCGCGCCGGCATGGCGAGGCAGCAGGTAGGTCCAGAATTCAGAACCGTACAGGTTGCCCATGTCCTTGTAATGCGGATTGAGAACCGCGCCTTGCCGCAGCCAGACCTCGTCGGCCGCACGCGCCAGGAACACGCCGCCCGCACCGGCATTTCCGCCGACAGCCGAGACGACGATCCGGTCCGTCGCGCGGATAACGGCTTCGGCCAGATCGTCCATCGCGTTGATATTGGCCCAGGATTCGTCGGCCGGGCTCGCTGCCGCTTCGATAAGGTTGAGGTTGAGACCGTTCGACCAGTGATCCGGCCCGCCCATCAGCACGATCACCCTTGTCGGCCGTTTCAAGGCCTCGCGCCAGGCTTCGAGCAGCCGTTCGCAAGCCCTCGTCCCCATCGCGCCATTGTAAAAGGCGAAATGCAGAAACCCGACCTCTCCCAATTCCTCGTAACGGATATCCTCGTAACCGGGCCGTTCCGGGAGGCTTTCGGCCTCGGCGTGAAAAACCGAGGTCGCGGGCAGCTTTATCGCCTTGTCCCTCGCCTTGCGCACATGGCCGATCCACACCGCGCCGTCGCGTGTCGCACGCGCGATCGCGCCGCCCGAACGCGCTATGACGGCACCCGGTTCGCCCGAAAGCCCGTCCGCACGATGCGCGTCGAACAGGAAAACGGTCTCATCGAACAGCGTATCGCGCACGCCCGGCATCCCGTCCGCCGACGCGATCTTTCTCAGCACGGTATCCGTATCGTCGTTCCGCCAGTCGATGGCCCGGTCGGCCTGTTTCGCCCCGACACGCCAGACCGGCGCAACACCCATTGCATGGAGGTTTGACGGAGCGTCGCCCGCCTCGATCTTTCCGATCGCTTCCAGCACGGCCTCGACGGCGGCGTCCGTTACCTCGTGGCGATAGAGACTGGACTTGCGACCATCCCGCATCGCGAATTTCCGGTGCGCCCAGACAGGACCGGCATCCAATTCGCTCTCGGCCTGCAGCACCGTGACGCCCCATTCCGGCTTGCCTTCCAGTATAGCCCAGTCCAGCGCCGAAGGCCCACCGTCGCCGATGGGGCCCGGATGCACGACGAGACAAATCCGGCTCTCCCAGATGGAGCGGGGGATCGCCCGCTTGAGAAACGATGCAACGACGATATCCGGCTCGTAGAGTTCCACCGCCTCCATTGCCACAGCGTCATTGATGTCGAATTCCACCGACACCTCGTGACCTCGCATCCGCAGTTCAACGAACAGCCGCTGGCTGAGGGAGTTGAAGCTATGGCAAAGAAACAGGATGCGCATAGGTCAGCATATCCTCGGCAATTGCTCTCCGGCGAGCCAGTCGACAACCCGCGTGCCGCCAAAACCGGTCTTCATCTGGACGAGATTTGCAGGATCTTCGGTCACCGTCCCGATGATCGCCGCCTCGGCGCCGAGCGGATGCCCCCGCATCGCTTCAAGCAGACGGTCGGCATCCTCCGCCGCGCAAAGCGCGAGAAGCTTGCCTTCATTGGCAACATAGAGCGGGTCGAGCCCGAGCAGTTCGCAGGCAGCCGAAACATCCGGCTTCATGGGAATCGCGGCCTCGTCGAGTATCATGCCCACATTGGCCGTCCGCGCGATCTCGTTGAGCGTGGCCGCCACGCCGCCGCGCGTCGGATCGCGCAGCACGGCGATGCCGGGAACGGCAGCGACCATCTCCGCGACAAGTCCGTGCAACGCGGCGGAATCCGACAGTATCTCGGTCTCGAATTCGAGGTTCTCGCGCTTCGACAGGATCGCCACGCCATGATCGCCGATCGTGCCCGAGAGCAGGATTGCCTGGCCCGGCGCAGCCCGCTCGGCCGATACATGCACGCCCTCCGGCACGACGCCGAGCCCGGTCGTTGTGATGAATACCCCGTCGCCCTTGCCCTTCTCTACGACCTTGGTGTCTCCGGTGACGACCGGCACGCCCGCCTCCTTGGCCGCGCGTGCCATCGACATGACAATGCGCTCCAGGTCCGCGAGCGGATATCCTTCCTCGAGTATGAAACCGGCGGTGAGATAGAGCGGTCGCGCGCCCGACATAGCCACGTCGTTGAGCGTACCGTGCACGGCGAGCGACCCGATGTCCCCGCCCGGAAAGAAGATCGGCGAAATGACATGGCCGTCGGTCGACATCACCAGCCGCCCCTCGGGAACGGAAAACAGTGCTGCGTCGTTGCCCTGGTCGAGGATCGGATTGTGCAGGTGGCGACGGAACAGGTCGCGGATGAGATCCGCCATGGCGCGCCCGCCGCCGCCATGCGTCATGTCCACATTGCCGCTCCGCAGGGCGATCTTTCCGTCGACCGCGTTCATGCCGCTGCCTCTTCCGCTTCCTTCGCCGTTTCCCGGAACCGGCCATAGGTCCAGTAGGCAGCGCACGCGCCTTCGGATGATACCATGCAGGAGCCCATCGGGTTGTCCGGCGTGCACACCGTGCCGAACAGCTTGCAGTCGGTCGGTTTCTTCACCCCGCGCAGGATCGCCGGGCACTCGCAGGACTTCACCTCGCGCGACTTTTTCTCGGAGACGGTGAAGCGCTTTTCCGCGTCCAGCGCCGCGTGAGTGTCGCGGATGCGCAGCGCGCTGTACGGCACCTCGCCCAGCCCGCGCCACTCGAAGCTCTGGCGCAGTTCGAATACATCCGAGACCAGCGACTGCGCCTTCAGGTTTCCTTCCCGCGTGACGACGCGCGCATACTCGTTTTCCACCTCGGCACGCCCCTCGTTGATCTGGCGGATCAGCATGAGCGTCGATTGCATCACGTCGAGCGGCTCGAAACCGGCGATGACGACGGGCTTGGCGAATTCCTCAGCGAAGAATTCGTATGGCTCGGAACCGATCACCGAGCTGACATGGGACGGCCCGAGGAAACCGTCGATCTTCACCGTGCCGAGATCGCGCACCTCGGGCGATTCCAGGATATGGCCGATGGCGGCCGGCGTGAGCACGTGATTGCAGAAGACCGAGAAGTTCTCCAGTCCCTCGGTTTCCGCCTGCATGATCGCGACCGCCGTCGGCGGAGTCGTTGTCTCGAACCCGATGGCGAAGAACACGACCTCCCGGTCAGGGTTCTCGCGCGCGATCTTCAGCGCGTCGAGCGTGGAATAGATCATCCGGATATCGGCGCCGTCAGCCTTTGCGCGGATAAGCGAGCGCTGCTTGGTGCCCGGAACTCGCATCATGTCGCCATAGGTGCACAGGATCACGCCATGCTTCTCGGCAAGCTCGACGGCATCGTCGAGCCTGCGAACCGGCAAAACGCAGACCGGACAGCCCGGACCGTGCACGAACTTCACGTTCTCGGGCATCAGGTCCTGCACCCCGTAGCGGAAAATCGCGTGCGTATGTCCGCCGCAGAATTCCATCAGGTGGTATGTGCGATCTGGCCTGACTTCATGCGCAATCTGCGCGGCGAGTTTCTCTGCAAGGTCACGGGCGCGGAATTCGCTGACATATTTCATGCCGCACCTCCCGTGATCTCCTCGAGTTCCTCCTTGAGAACCCCGGCCTCGGCCATCAGCGCCAGCGTGCGTTCCGCCTCCTCGGCGCTCACCTTGTGCAGCGCATAGCCAACATGGATGAGCACGTAGTCGTCCACCGCCACATCATCGAGCAGCGCCACGGATATCCGCTTCTTGACGCCTTCCAGCGCGACGACCGCCATGTCGCCCGCCTCCAACGCCATCACCTTTGCCGGGATTGCCAGACACATCGGATTGTCCTCCTATTCCGCTGCCGTGCCGAGCGGATGACCCGCCAGCACCATGGAGCGCGCCGCCATTATCCAGGCGATCCACCCGTCCATGCCCTCGCCCGTTCGCGCGGACACTTTTAGAACCTTGATCGCCGGATTGACCTTGCGGGCATTGGCAATCGCGGCATCTACGTCGAAATCGAGATGCGGCAGCAGGTCCGTCTTGTTGACCAGCACCAAGTCGGATGCGGCGAACATGTCGGGATACTTGATCGGCTTGTCCTCACCCTCGGTCACCGAGAGGATCGCCACCTTGTGCGCCTCGCCGAGATCGAAGGCCGCGGGGCAGACCAGGTTGCCGACATTCTCGATGAACACCACCGAACCGTCCTGCGGCGCGAGATGCTCGACCGCATGGCCAACCATGTGGCCGTCGAGATGGCATCCCTTGCCGGTATTGATCTGGATTGCCGGCGCGCCGGTCGCGCGGATCCGCTCGGCGTCGTTTGCCGTTTGCTGATCGCCTTCCACGACATAGGGCCGAAGCCTGTCACCCAGCATCTCGATCGTCCTGACCAGCAGCGAGGTCTTGCCAGAGCCGGGGCTTGAAACGAGATTCAGCGCGAGGATGCCGTGATCTGCGAAAAACGCCCTGTTTTCAGCAGCATAGGCGTTGTTCTTGGCAAGGATATCATGTTCCAGCTGGATCATCCGGCCCTGGCTCATCCCCGGCACTGCCGCGCCGGCCTCGCCCGCGCCATAGTCGATCACGCCGTGCTCGCCATGGTGGTGATGCCCGTGTTCATGGGCATGGCTGTCCCCGTGGTGATGGTGATGGCCGCCTGCCTTGTCCCCGCTCTCGATCCGGGTCTCGCCCTCTCCGCATCCGCAAACCGTGCACATCAGTTCACCTCCAGTTCCTTGATCCGCAATTCGTCCCCGCCAGTCACCTGCAACTGGTGCGACCCGCACTCCGGGCAGGGATCGTATCGCGCGGCAATGACAACCTGCTTTCCGCAGGCCAGACAGAAGGCAGCGCCCTCCGTTTCGACGATATCGAGCTTGGCACCGTCGGCTATCGAACCCCGCATCACGACATCGAACCCGAAACGCAATGCCTCGACTTCCACCCCGGAAAGCGGTCCGATCTCCAGGCAGACCCTGTTCACCGACTCGAATTCCTGCTCACGCGCCTGATCCTTGAGCACGTTGAGAATACTTTCACAGATCGACATCTCGTGCATCAGCAATGTCTCACTTCGTAGGCGACGCAAGGGTCGATCGCGTTGACAACGAGATGGGCCAGTTCGACCTTTTCATCCGCATCGCCATGTCCATCGAGCGCCGAAAGACATCGTGCGGCCACCCCTTTCGCATCGAAATTCCAGTCTGTCGGCGAGATGATCCGGTATTCTGTCACCAGTCCTTCTTCCAGGCGCACGCGATGGGCCAATAGCCCGCGCGCCGCCTCGACTATTCCGACGCCGCGACCGTCGGAAAGTCTGGATACGGTATCGGGAACATCCTTCCCTTCTAACAGTTGTTTCATCTCGCGGGGGAGCCAGGCAAGCTCCGCGAGGCGTGCGACGTAGCGCGCACCCAGCCCGGAACTGTCGAGGCTCAACACGGGCCCCGCCAGCGCCCGCCGTGAAAACAGCGTGGTTTCCGGAACAGTGGACTTCGCCGGCTGGGCGCACCCGGCAAGGATCGCCGCGTCGAGAAAATCCGCACGCTCGCTTTCTTCATCCGCCGCCTCGACCCATCCCCGCTCGACGAGATGAACGATCAGGTCCGCGGCCGGCGTCTGCGTGCCGACGGCCCAGGAGAGAATGCCCAGGTTCCCACGCCGCCGGGACCAGAGGTCGAGCGGCTCGCCGAATATCGCTTGTTCCAGCAGGATCTCCGCATCCGCGATGACCGCGTCTGCGGCGCCGTGATCGGGGCTTGCCTGCGCCCCCGGAGCAAACGGATCGGTCTCGCCGAACAGCGCTCTCCGCATTTCCGGCACGAAGCCGATCGCATTGCGCACCGACGCGCCGATCGGCTCTGTGCCGGTCAACCGCGGCCAGTCCAGCGCGATGCGCAGCACGTTTTCGCGCAGACACTCCATCGCGGTCACGAGCGCCCGTGCGGATACGGTGACCGGCGTCGCCTCGATACCGAGCGCCGCTTCGAGCGCCAGCACGGCGGCGTGCGCCTGTGCATTGGCACAAATGCCGTAGATCGCGGATACCGCCCGCACGGCCTCTTCGGGGCGCTTGCCGACGAGTAATGCCGCAATGTCGGCGGGCGGATGGTAGCGCACAGCAACGGCGCCGTTATTCTCGCGCGGCAGCACGATATCCACACGGCCCTCAAGGCTCATGTCGCGCCTCCCGCCGTCCGCCGGAAAGGAACTGGCGCCGGCTGACATCTGTCCCGGCCACCGGCTTCCCGCAATCCGCCTCATCTTCCGCCAGTTCGGCGTCCGGTTCGGCGGGCGCGGGAATCTCGCCCCGCCACATGCGGGCCATCGCCTCTTCCGAGGCATCCGTTTCGCCGCCGCCTTCGAACAGGGCTTCGAGCGCCGCGGCCGCAGCGGCTTCCGCCGTCTCCTGGTCGGAAAATTCCAGCACCGGGGAGAACAGCGAACACATCCAGTAGGAGCCGATACCGTCCTCGGAACCGAGTATGAACTCGAACGAACCGGCGGGAAAGACGAAATTGCGCTTGGCTCCCGGTACGGCAGATTCCCCGCCCGCCTCGTCCGGCACCAGCATCAGGTTCATGAACCAGGGTGTGACCAGCACGCAGAGCCAGTATCCGTTCCAGCGGCATCCGCCGACCGCCTTTACCGACAGGGCCTCGTTGAGGATCGGCACACCCGCCATGCGGCTTGTCCGTATCTCCTCGAAGCAGGCTTCGAGTGTCTCCGCGATGTCGGCAGCATCGGTCATTCAGTTCCCCTCGACCACCATGAAACCGGACTTGGCGCTGTCGCATTCCGGGCAGGTCCAGTGGTCGGGCAGTTCGGAAAAAGGCGTCCCCGGCGGTATCTGCCAATAGGCGTCGCCCTCCTCCGGGTCGTAGATATGCCAGCATATCTTGCATTCCAGCCTCGTTTTCGGCCCGATCTTCGAAGCGTCGCCGCCATATGAGCCGCCGAAGAAATGCTCGTTCACCGGTAGATCTCCAAGATTTCGTCGAGCCGCTCCGCGGAATCGGCGATGTCTTCCGGCGAGGCGCATGCCACCTCCGGGATCGACGTGATCTCGATCGTGTTCAGGATCATCGTGTCCTGTGAGTTGTAGAACTGCACCCACCAGACATTTTCGGTATCCGTCGCGGTGATCCGGCAATTCCCGTAGCCGCGCGACAATATGGTGAGCATGCCGCGCCCCAGCACATCATTGAGATAGGCAAGGTCCTCTTCCGTGTGCGGCAGCAGCGAAAGATTGATGACATGGGTCTCGCTGCCTGCGCCGTCTATATGGTCGTTGATTTCCGGCAGCAATGGCGGCGCATTGAAGATGTTCGGTCCGAAGGAACTTGCGATGGGAACCCTGTTTTTGGCGCCGGTGAAAGCATGGGCGAGGATGCGCGACGGGAAGTCGCCTACCTCTAGGTAATCCCGCAGCAAATCTCCGCTCTCGCCGGTCTCGCGCACGCGCCAGACACCGGCAAGCACCGATTCCTGGGCCTGTGCCATGCTGCCCGCGATCACGGACACCTCGCCCTCACCCAGCACCTGGTTGACGAACTCCAGGTTGACCGCATCGATGGAGGTGAGATCCACCATGCCCTCGACTTCCTCCCCGCGGGTGATCGCCAGCACGGTCTCCAGAACGGCCTTCCCGGCCTCCAGCCCCTCGGCTTGCTCCGACTCGGGAAGATCAGGAACGGCGAAGGTCATCATGCCGGACGGCATCTGCAGGTAGTTCAGTGTCGCGCCGTCTTCTTCGCCGGGCTGGCTTCCCGGCCCGACCAGGGGTGAAATCGGATTGGTCATGGCTCTCTCCTCGGTCCTGTCGGATCAGTGTTGCTGGCTCGGCTGCGGCGCGCCGCACCCGTCGGGAAACTTGAAGGGAGGCGGATCGCTCGGCTCGCTTGCGAGGATCTGCGGGATGTCGCGCAGGTAGTCGTTCCAGTCCTGGATTCGCTGGATGACCCCGAGATACTCGCCGTAACGCAGGAAGATCAGCGCCGGAAAGGCATTGAATCTGAATCGCCGCTGGATATCGCGTTCGCTTGCCCGGTCCGCAACCAGCACCGTCACGGCACCGGCCAACGCCTTTTCCAGTTCGGGCACGACGACCGCGACGTCGTCGCTCTCGGCAATTCGTGCCGCATCGCCGGCAACGAACAGCATCGAGAATGGCAGCGCCGTCGCCACCGTATCAAGCTCGTCATCCGCGACGACACGATACCCTTCGCGATCGATGACGGATTGCAGGAGAGGTGAAAACATGAGGCGTCCTTTCGTCAGGCGTTGCGCTGCGTCTTTGGACGCAGGAATTCCGGCAATTCGGGTTCGCGGTCGATCAGGTCGGCAAAGAGGTGTTCAAAACCGACGTCTCCGCGCATGACCATTTCGAGCGCGGCAAGGGCATCGGCCGACTGGCGCGCGGTTTCCTCGCTGATCGTCTCACGGGCAGCGCCGAGGAAAGTCATCACCCATGTCCCGGCCTCCACCGTGCCGACCAGGCTCATGTCGATCGCATGCTCGCCGTCGCGCGCCCGGCACAGTGCCCGCGATCCGTCCACCTCGATCACCTGCATTGGTATGCCGACGCACATCAGCTGGACCCCGACTTGACCAGGCGCTCGATCTCCGCGTCGAAATCCTCGGGCCCGCGCCACGCGCCGCCGACGAGAACGCGCTCATCCCCGTGCCGGAACGCGTCGGTCTCGCCCGGTCGCTCCGACTCGTAACGGCCCAGCACCATTTCGGGGGATGCGATCGTATCGTTCTCGCCCAGCGGCACCGATCGGCGCTGCGCGGTGACGCCGTGTTCTGACAGATATGCCAGCGCGGTTTCGATAGCGGGGCCGATCTGCGCCCTGACCTGCGGCCTCAGGCTGCCGCCATAGTCCTCCAGTTCGACAGGCTGCACGCCGACCAGCAGCAGGTGCGAGGGATAGTCGCCCAGCATTTCCGCCATGGCAAGCACTTCCTGGAAACCGGTCTGGTGCAACGAAATCTTTTTGACACCGAGAAAACTCGGCACCTCGTCGCCCTCGACCATTTTCAGCGTTCCCGGCGGCAGGCCGTAGTCGACGGCATCGAACACGACCAGTATGTCCGCCTCGCGGATAAGCTGGACTAGGTAGATGCCCTGCGTCCCGCCGTCGACGACGCGGACATTGCCGCCAAATTCATATGCACGGTGAAGTTCTTCCACGGCGCGTACGCCGAAGCCCTCATCGGCCCAGAGCAGGTTGCCGATGCCAAGGATCAGCACGTTCGGTGCATCAGTGTTCACGAGCCCCCTCCCAAGATATCCCGTCGTCCCATTCGGAATCGTGTTCTGCCCCTTGATCAGCAATCCCCGTGCCAAACCGGATAACCCGGACATTTCCGCGGCTCCCGGCCCGTTTGGGAAACACCAGCCACCCCTAAGCGGAAGAAAGGTTTCCACTTATCTGTCATTTTGAAAGTTGTTCTTCCAGAAGATTCTCCGGCCCGATGGCGGCGTGGAAATGAAGCAGCCATTCTGAATATCCGGACTATCCGCGGCGGAAAAAAAGGCGGGGCCGAAAGGCCCCGCCAGTAATCCGCTTGGGAGGACACGCGCGGATCAACGTATGTCGTCTGCCGGCTTCCCGTCCCTGAATGTGCGCCAGCCTGAGAACATCGATGACATGATCGATTGCCGGGACATGATGTCTTCGCGGACAGCCGCATAGACATGGGCAATCACGAAGCAGACGATCACCCACAGGCCAAGATGATGCCATGTGTGGACGTTCTGGCTCTCGCCGAAAAGCGATATGACCCAAGACGAGAAATAGTCGTATTGCCACGATCCCATTCCCGTGCCCTCGCCATAGAGAGCAAGGCCGGTGACGATCATGAAGATGATGCCCCACACAAACATCACATGCATCACAAGCGTTGCCAGCGGATTGTGCCCGGAATATTTCAGCGGCTGCTTCGCGATCATCGCGTACCATGCGACCTCGTGGAACAGTTCCTTCCAGAAGGAACCGCGCCAGACCTGCGGCAGGAATATCTGCCGCGCATGGGAGTTGCCGACAAAGGCCCAGTAGATGCGGAACACGAAGCCGACGATCAGGATGTAGGCCGCCGCGAAATGCAGATACCGGATCCAGCCGAACACGAAGCTCGCGCTGGCCTCTCCGCCGACGGAGGGTGGCGGAGAACCGATCAGGTAGCCGGTAATGCCAAGCACCAGGATCGACAGCGCATTGATCCAGTGCCACAGGCGAACGGGCGCCTGGTAGACATAAACGGCTTCCTCTGAATGGGGTTTGGTGACGTCTGCGCTCATGACGCCCTCCTCAACCGGCTGCCAGGACGAGACCGCCCGCAGCAACGGCCATGCCCGAGACAATCATCCCGTAGCGCATGCCGGAAACCAGCCGGCCGACAACGTAGCCGCCAGCGTGCAGCAGGGCACTCGTCAGCACCAGGCCGGCCATGTAGCCAGAAACGGCGCCTGCCGCTTCAACGCCGTGCGCATGGCCGTGCAGCAAGGCGAAACCCGCAATCGCCGCCATACCCGCCGCCGCAGGCAGGAACCGCGCTGCGACGATCATGGCGCCTAGCACGAAGATCGAGGCGAGAATGCCCGGCTCGACGAACGGCAGGGCAAGACCGCTCATGCCGAGGACCGCGCCAAGCCCCAGGACGGCGATGAACAGCGCCGGTCCGCGCCATGCGGTCCTTGCCGGTCCCGCGGCAGACCAGATCCCCACCGCCACCATCGCCATGAGGTGATCGACGCCCAGGACCGGGTGCGCAAGACCGGAGGCAAAGCCGCTCACGGCGCCGCCCGTATGGGCCAGAGCCGGGGTCGCGGCCAATGTCAGGCCCGCCGCTGCGAATAGTCTCTTGTATGCGAAAGTCATGATCGCCCTCCTCTAGCGAACCTTGATTTCGGCCATTTCCTCGCCGTCCGGCCCCATCACGTGGGTCGAGCAGGCAAGGCACGGATCGAACGAATGCAACGTGCGCAGGATTTCCACCGGTTCGTCCGGACGCTCCATCTTGGTGTTCATCAGCGAAGCCTCGAAGGCGCCGATATTGCCTTCGTTGTCGCGCGGCGATCCGTTCCACGTGGTCGGCACGACGCACTGGTAATTGTCGATCTTGGTGTCCTTGATCTTGATCCAGTGAGCCAGTGCGCCGCGCGGCGCTTCGGTGAAGCCGACGCCCTTCACTTCCGACGGCCAGGTTTTCGGATCGAACTTCTCGACATTGGCGGTCGCCGTGTCGCCGGCCTTGATGTTGGCGATCAGCTTGTCGAAGAAATACACCTGCATCTCGGCTGCCCATTCCGCCTCCAGCGCGCGGGCGGCAGTGCGTCCGAGCGTCGAGAACAGCGCGTCCACGGGAACGTCGAGGGCACGCAGCGTCCGGTTGATCTGGTCGGTGAAGTATTCGTGGCCCTGTGCGTAGCCCACGATGTAGCGCGCCAGCGGGCCGACCTCCATCGCATGACCCCGCCAGCGCGGCGCCTTGATCCAGGAGTACTTGGCGGCTTCATCGAGCTCGATGATGTTGGTGCTCGTGCCCTTCGCGTTCGCGCCGAGAACGTAATTCGGCTCGGTGATGCCGTCCCATGGATGCAGACCCTTGGCTTCGTCGGGATAGCTGTACCAGGAATGCGGCACGAACTCCTGCACCTGCTCGGGATCGCGCAGGTCGACCGGATGCACCTCGCTGAGCTTCCCGTTGATGATCGCGCCCACCGGCATCATCAGGTTTTCCGGCGAGTAATCGTTCGCCCGGTCCGGAATGTCGCCATAGGCGAGCACGCTCTTGCTCGACAGGCCGCCGCCGTAGAGCCACCCCTTGTAGAAGCCGCCGATCGCAAGAATGTCCGGAATGTAGACGTTCTTCACGAATTCGAGGGTCCGGTCGATGACCCCCTTCACGTAATTCAGGCGTTCCATGTTGAGCGGCGCACCCGCCGCCAGTTCGCCATCCATGTTGATCGCGCACGGCACCCCGCCGACGAGCCAGTTGGGATGGATGTCCTTGCCGCCGAAGATCGTGCGCGTGGTCATGATCTCCTTCTGGAAGTCGAGCGCCTCCAGGTAATGCGTCACCGCCATCAGGTCGGCTTCCGGCGGCAACAGGTAGGCCGGATTGGTCCAGTAGCCGTTCTTGAACGGGCCGAGCTGCCCGGACTCGACGAATTTCCGCAGCCGGTTCTGGACGTCGCGGAAGTAGCCCGGAGAGGATTTCGGGTGGTTCGGGCCGGTCGCCATCTGCAGTTCCGAAGTCGCCTTCGGATCGGCTTTCAACGCATTGACCGGGTTCACCCAGTCGAGTGCATGCAGGTGGTAGAAATGGACCAGGTGATCGTGGATCTGCAGCGAAAGCTGCATGATGTTGCGGATCGAATTCGCGTTCTCCGGAATGTCTATGCCGAGCGCGTCTTCCACGGCGCGCACCGAAGTCAGGGCATGCGTGCCGGTGCACACGCCGCAGATGCGCTGGGTGAACGCCCACGCATCGCGCGGATCGCGGCCCTTCAGGATGACTTCCAGCCCGCGCCACATCGTCCCGGTAGAGACCGCGTTGCGGATCATGTTGTTCTCGTCGACATTGACCTCGCAGCGCATGTGCCCCTCGATCCGGGTAACCGGATCGACGACGACACGGCGGCCGGATTTGTCGAGTTCGAAACCGTTTGGTGTCTGGATGGTGGCCATTACTTTTCGTCTCCCTTCTGGCGGGCACGCTTGACTGCGCTGAGCGCGGCATGTGCCGCCGCTGCCGCGCCGACGACCGTCGCCGCGGTGCCGCCGATCTCGTCAGCATTGGCCTCGATCCCGAAGCCGTGGACATCGGTCAGGCGGTCGTAGAACGATCCCTTGTCCCAGAAACCGTCTTCCGAGCAGCCGAAGCACGGATGGCCGGACTGGATCGGGAATGACAGGCCGCCGTTCCAGCGCACCGTCGAACAGGCGTTGTAGGTGGTCGGTCCCTTGCAGCCGACCTTGTAGAGGCAGTAGCCCTTGCGAGCGCCCTCGTCGTCGAAGTGCTCGACAAACTGGCCGGCATCGAAATGCGGACGGCGGTAGCATTTGTCGTGGATGCGCTGGGAATAGAACATTTTCGGGCGGCCCTGCCGGTCGAGTTCCGGGAACCGTTCGAAGGTCAGGATATAGGTGATCACCGCCGTCATGACCTCGGCGATCGGCGGGCAGCCGGGCACCTTGATGATCGGCTTGGGCGCGAGGCCCGGCACCTTGTGGATCGGCGTCGCCTGTGTCGGGTTCGGCCGCGCGGCCTGCACGCATCCCCACGACGCGCAGGAACCCCAGGAAATGATCGCCTTGCAGTGGTCGGCGGCGTGCTTGAGCTGCTCCAGATAAGGCCGTCCGCCAATGATGCAGGACATGCCTTCCTGGTTGAGGGGCGGGTTCCCCTCGCAAGCCAAGATGTAGTTGCCGTCGTATTTCTGTATCGTCTCGTCGATGATCGCCTCGGCCTCGTGTCCGGCGGCGGCCATGATCGTGTCATCATAGTCGAGCGAGATCATCGACAGGATGACGTCCTTCGCCAGCGGATGCGCCGAGCGGATGAAGCTCTCCGAGCAGCAGGTGCATTCCAGTCCGTGCAGCCAGAGCACGGGAATGCGCGGCTTGGTCTCCATCGCATGCGCGATCTGCGGGGCAAATGTCGGACCGAGGCCCAGGGAGGCCGCCGTGAGGCTGCAGAATTTCAGGAAACTGCGCCGCGTAATCCCCTGTCGGCGCATCACCTCGTAAAATGTTTCTGTCATGTGGGCATTTCCTCCTCATGGCTTCCGGTCGCGTCGGACGTTCCGCGCGCTCTTGGCCGATGAAAAGCATTCGCCGTGCCAGATGGATTTTTCCGCGTGTTTTCAGTGGATTGAGGTTTTTACGGCATGTGCCGGCAAGTCGCCGGCGCCGCTGCGCTGAAAGCCTTCCAGCCGAAGTGGAAAGCGATCTGCCACCTGCAACCGGTAGATCAGTTACCGGTACCGGGCGCGTCCGCCAACAGCGCGACCAGCCGTTCCGCCGCCCGCGCGACCGGCTCCGACAGGGCCGTTCCCGCGCCGAATTCCTGCCCTTCGATGCCGTAGACCGTCAGGCTTTGCGGCAGCGCACCGAGCGCCCATGCCGTCTCCACGGCCTCGGCCAGGCCGAAACGGTGGGGCGAACGTAGCTGCTGTCGGCGAAGTCGCCATTGTCGCACACGCGGTCCTGCACCTCGATCGCGGCGATCTCGCAGGCGCGCGCGCCGAAAATAACTGTCTTCGGCCATTCATCCTCGTGCGGCTTTACGGAAAATCCGTCGTCGGTCCGCTTCGCCGACCAGAGCTTCTGGTGCGCCGGAAAGAGAAATTTCTTCCGGGTATGGGGGCCGATCATGTAATCGAACCAACGGCCGGAATTGCCCTCGACAAGCCGGTAATGTCCGCCTTCCTGCTCATCGGAAAATCCGGGCGGAAAATCTTCGCCAAGTTCGATTTCTTGAAAGACGATCGCGCCGTCGCCGGCTTTCGGTCCGATTATGCGCCAACCGTCGAACCGCAGCGCGTCCAGGAGCGGCGCAGGACTGTCGATGACGAAACCAAACTCGGCACCAACCTCCATGAACGCCAGCCTCGCGCGCTTGTGCCAATCCAATTCGGCATCAACCGTAGTTCACACCGGCACTGGCAGCGGTTCAGGTTACGTGATGGAGAAGATGGTCATCCACCGCGCCCAATAGCGGTGAACGTTATACAATCGGAGACCAATCAGGATTGACGTCTGTCGATCGAGTTCCCTTCCGTCAGGCATTTTCCTCTACCGGACGGATATAGTCCTTCGCCTCGATCACGAGCGGATCAAGGCCTTGGCAATTGTCGGACAACAGGTCGAACAACCGTGCCCGCATGCGTGGCTCCCAGAAATTCGAGATGTGTTCTGCAACTCCCATTACCGCTTCCTCATGCGGCTTCGTCCTGAAGAAGGTGGCGATCTGATTGGCCATGCGGATGAGCTTCTCAGGCGACATCGGCAATTTCCCCGTTTGTGATCCGTCTGGGATGGGTAAAGATCTCGTGGTCCTCGCCGCGCACCACTGCGACAAGCGTGATGTTGGACTGAACGGCAGTCCGCACTGCAAGCGCGGTCGGCGCAGAAATGGCGAGCACGATCGGCGCGCCGATTGCCGCCGTTTTCTGGATCATTTCGACCGAAACCCGGCTTGTCAGCAACACGGCACCCTGCCCGCAATCGGTGCCGACGCGGGCGAGTGCGCCCGCAAGCTTGTCGAGCGCATTGTGACGGCCTACATCCTCGCGCGCCAGAACGACTCCTTCTTCCGGCGACCAGAAACCGGCAGCATGCACGGCTCCCGTTTCGGCATTCATCACTTGAACCTTGGTCAACTCCGCGACGGCATTGGTGATTTCGTCGGCAGGCATCGTGAAATCGCTGTCCACGGCCGCGCGCGGTTTCACCGCCTCCTCTATGCTCTCGACGCCACAAAGCCCGCACCCGACCGGCCCCGCCATTGCGCGGCGGCGTCTTGCCAGCCGCTCGTCCGCATCTTCCCTCAGGCGTATTTGCAGGTCGATACCGTTGTCGGCCTCTACGATCTCGATCCGTTCGATTTCGTCAAGTGCCCCGACAATCCCCTCGTTGAGGGAAAAACCGACCGCGAAATCTTCCAGGTCCGACGGCGTTGCCATCATCACCGCATGGGTCACGCCGTTGAAAGTCAATGCAACCGGTGTCTCCTCGGCAACCATGCGCGGACCGGAGCCATGGCGCCCCGCGCGCCGATACTGCCTTTCGATGGGATGAACCGTGTCTGGCGACATCGCTCTACTCGGCAGGTTCCGCTTGAATGATCCGCCGTGCCTTCCGTGACTTCTCCTGGTACTCGATCTGCCATTCCGTCAGTCCGTTCGAAGGCGTCACCTGCACCGCGGTCACCTTGTACTCCGGACAGTTGGTCGCCCAGTCCGAAAAATCGGTGGTGATCACGTTGGCCTGTGTGTCCGGGTGGTGGAACGTCGTGTAGACGACGCCCGGCGCCACGCGGTCGGTGATCCGGGCCCGCAGAGCGGTCTCGCCGGAACGGCTGGAGAGCCGCACCCAGTCGCCCTCACGGATTCCGCGCTGTTCGGCATCGTGGGGGTGGATCTCGAGCACGTCCTCGTCATGCCAGACGACATTCGCGGTGCGCCGTGTCTGCGCGCCGACATTGTACTGGCTGAGAATTCGGCCTGTCGTCAGCAACAGCGGGAAGCGCGGACCGGTCTTCTCGTCGGTCGCGACATATTCGGTAACGATGAACTTGCCCTTTCCCCGCACGAAGCCGTTCACGTGCATCACCGGCGAGCCTTCCGGATTCGCCTCGTTGCACGGCCACTGCACCGAGCCTTTCTCCTCCAGCAGATCGTAGCTGACACCGGCAAAGCTCGGCGTCGTCGCCGCGATTTCGTCCATGATCTGGCTCGGATGGGTATAGTTCCATTCCGCACCCATCGCGTTGGCGAGCATCTGGGTGACTTCCCAGTCGGCATAGCCGTTCTTCGGACGCATCACCCGGCGCACGCGGTTGATGCGACGCTCGGCGTTGGTGAAGGTGCCATCCTTCTCCAGGAAGGTCGAGCCGGGCAGGAACACGTGCGCGTAATTTGCCGTCTCGTTGAGGAAAAGGTCGTGAACGATCACGCATTCCATCGCCGCCAGCCCGGCGGCGACATGCTTGGTGTCGGGATCGGATTGCAGGATGTCCTCGCCCTGTATGTAGATGCCCTTGAATGTGCCGTCGACGGCCGCGTCCAGCATGTTCGGGATGCGCAGCCCCGGCTCGGAGTCGATTTCAACGCCCCAGGCCTCCTCGAAGATGGCACGCACCTCCGGCAACTTGACGTGCCGGTATCCCGGCAACTCGTGCGGGAATGACCCCATGTCGCAGGAGCCCTGCACATTGTTCTGGCCGCGCAGCGGGTTCACCCCGACACCCGGCCGACCGATATTGCCGGTCAGCATGGCGAGATTGGCGATCGCCATCACGGCGGTCGAACCCTGGCTGTGTTCGGTCACGCCGAGACCGTAGTAGATCGCCCCGTTGCCGCCCGTCGCATACAGCCGCGCTGCCCCGCGAACGGCCTCTGCGGGCACACCGGTCGACGCCTCCACCGCTTCCGGCGAGTTGCGCTCGTCGGCAACGAAGGCGGCATAGTCCTGGAACTCGTCCCAGTCACAACGCTCGCGGATGAAGGCTTCGTTCATCAGCCCTTCGGTAACGATGACATGCGCCATCGCGGTCAGAACCGCGACATTGGTGCCCGGCCTGAGCGGCAGGTGGTAGGCGGCCTCGACATGCGGCGTGCGCACCAGATCGATCCGGCGCGGATCGATGACGATCAGCTTGGCCCCGTCGCGCAGCCGCTTCTTCAGGCGCGAGCCGAAAACCGGATGTCCGTCCGTGGGATTCGCGCCGATGACCACCACGACGTCGGAATGCTCGACGGAATCGAAATCCTGCGTGCCTGCCGAGGTACCGAAAGCCTGGCCGAGACCGTAACCCGTCGGCGAATGGCAGACGCGGGCGCAGGTGTCGGTGTTGTTGTTGCGGAAAACCGCGCGCGCAAGTTTCTGGACGAGGAACGTCTCCTCGTTAGTGCAGCGCGACGAGGTGATCACGCCGATCGAGTTCTTCCCATACTCCTCTTGCAGGCCCTTCAACCTGCCCGCGGCAAAGCTCAATGCCTCGTCCCAGGAAACCTCGCGCCAGGGCTGGTCGATACTCTCACGTATCATCGGGTTCAGGATGCGGTCACGGTGGTTCGCATAGCCCCAGGCGAAGCGCCCCTTCACGCAGGAATGACCGCGGTTCGCCTTGCCGTCCTTGTAGGGAACCATGCGCACGAGTTCCTCGCCGCGCATCTCCGCCTTGAAGGAACAGCCGACTCCGCAATAGGCACAGGTCGTCACCACCGAGTGCTCCGGCTGTCCGGTCTCGATGACCGATTTCTCCGTCAGCGTCGCGGTCGGGCAGGCCTGCACGCAAGCGCCACAGGAAACGCATTCCGACGACAGGAAATCCTCGTGCATTCCGGGCGATACGCGACTGTCGAAACCCCTGCCCTCGATGGTCAGCGCGAACGTGCCCTGAACCTCCTCGCAGGCCCGCACGCAGCGCGAGCAGACGATGCATTTCGACGGATCGTAGGTGAAGTAGGGATTTGATTCGTCCTTCGGCATCCAGCGCATGTTCGGCTGGTCACCGTTGCGCGCCGTCACGTGGTTGTCGCCGTCGTAACCGTAGCGCACGTCGCGCAGGCCGACTGCACCCGCCATGTCCTGCAACTCGCAATCGCCGTTTGCCGCGCAGGTCAGGCAATCGAGCGGATGGTCCGAGATGTAGAGTTCCATCACGCCGCGGCGAATATCCTTGAGCTTCGGCGTCTGTGTATGAACAGCCATCCCTTCGGCGACCGGCGTCGTGCATGAAGAGGGCGTACCTGCACGTCCTTCGATTTCGACAAGACAGAGACGGCATGAGCCGAAGGCATCGATCATGTCGGTCGCGCACAGCTTGGGCACCTGGATGCCGGCTTCCATCGCCGCCCGCATGATGGAAGTGCCCTCGGGCACCGTGACCTCGAAGCCGTCGATCGTCAGGGTCACGGTCTTTTCGGACCGGGAAGCGGGAGTACCGAAATCGGTTTCTTGTACCAGACGCATCGCTTCACTCCGCCGCTTGCAGATAGGTTTTTTTCCGGAAATCATCCGGGAAATGGTTGAGCGCGCTCATCACCGGATAGGGCGTAAAACCGCCCAGAGCGCAGAGCGAGCCGAATTTCATCGTGTTACAGAGGTCGGCGACCAGCGCGATGTTCTTTTCCCGGTCGATCCCCTGCATGATCTTGTCGACCGTTTCCGCACCGCGCACCGCGCCTATCCGGCACGGTGTGCACTTGCCGCAGCTCTCGATGGCACAGAATTCGAAGGCGAAATGAGCCTGTTTCGCCATGTCCACCGTATCATCGAACACGACAATGCCCGCATGTCCGATCAGGCCATCCCTTGCCGCGAAGGCCTCGTAGTCGAACGGCGTATCGAACAGTTCACGCGGGAAATAGGCGCCCAGCGGGCCACCGACCTGCACGGCCTTCACCGGACGGCCCGTCGCCGTGCCGCCGCCGATTTCATCCACGAGCTCGCCAAGGGTTAGGCCGAAGGCCGTTTCGTACAATCCACCATGCTTGACGTTGCCGGCGATCTGAATCGGAATCGTGCCGCGCGACCGGCCCATGCCGAAATCGCGGTAGAATTCGGAGCCCCTGTCGAAGATGACCGGTACCGAAGCAAGCGATATGACGTTGTTGACCACCGTTGGCTTGCCGAGGAAGCCGTGGTGGGCCGGCAGTGGCGGCTTGGCACGCACCACGCCGCGCTTGCCCTCCAGAGAGTTGAGAAGCGACGTCTCCTCGCCGCAGACATAGGCCCCGGCACCGACTCGCACCTCGATGTCAAAGGCCTTGCCGGACCCGAGCACCGAAGTGCCGAGAACCCCTTTCTCGCGGGCAACCGCCAAGGCGGCATTCATTGTGCGGATCGCGTCCGGATATTCCGACCGGGTATAGAGATATCCCTTGGTCGCACCGGTCGCCAGGCCTGCGATCGCCATGCCCTCGATGAGCACGAAGGGATCGCCCTCCATGAGCATCCGGTCGGCGAAGGTACCGCTGTCTCCCTCGTCGGCATTGCAGACGATGTATTTCTGCGGTCCCGCCGCATCGAGCACCGTCTTCCACTTGATACCGGTCGGAAATCCCGCCCCGCCACGACCGCGCAGCCCGGAATCGGTGACCGTCTGCACGATATCGGATGGCGTCATCGCGATCGCATTGCGTAATCCCTTCAGCCCGTCATGCGCCTCGTAGTCCTCCAGCGAAAGCGGATCGACGATGCCGCAGCGCGCGAAAGTGAGCCGCGTCTGGTTCTTCAGGAAAGGTATTTCCTCCGGGTCGCCCAGCGAAAGCGGATGCGCGCCGCCGGACAGGAATCCCGCCTCGAAAAGCGACGCCACGTCGCCTGCCGATACGGGCCCGTAAGCTGCGCGACCGCCGCCCGTCGCGACCTCGACCATCGGCTCCAGCCAGTAAAGGCCGCGCGAACCGTTGCGTACGATCCGGATATCCGCGCCAATGGCCGCCGCTTGCTCGGCGATGCCCCGCGCCACCTCGTCGGCTCCAAGCGCAAGGGCACCGGAATCTCCCGGAACATAGACCGTGACCGTCATGCCCGCACCTCCTCGGCGATCGCGTCGATGCGCGCCTCGTCAACACGGCCGACTACCTTGCCATCAACCATCGCGGCCGGCGCGCAGGCGCACAGGCCAAGGCAGTAGACCGCCTCCAGGGTAACCGTTCCGTCAGCTGCAGTCTCGCCGAAATTCAGCTTGAAACGCCCCTTGGCATGTTCGGCAACCCGGTCCGCCCCCATCGACTGGCAGGCTTCCGCACGACAGATCCTGACCGTGTGCCGACCAGCAGGTTGCTCCCGGAAATCATGGTAGAAGCTGGCAACCCCGTGCACTTCGGCACGACTTAGATTGAGTCGCCCGGCAATGATCGGCAGCGCCTCCTGCGGAACACACCCGAGCTCCTCCTGCACCGCATGCAGGATCGGCAGAAGCGGCCCTTCAAGATGGCTGTGTTGATCGACGATCGAATTGACTCGATCATCGATCTCGGCGGTCGACGATGTCCCGGCCAAAGCACTCCTCCTCGGCATATCGGTAGTGCAACATCTTGTCAGCCGGCAGGCCACGGGATCAATAAGGCATTCCCGTTGAACGATAGCGGTTTCCTATCGAACGAACCGCTTGATGCGAAATGACTTTTTCTCTCAGGCGAGGAAATCTCGCAGGAGGCTCCACTCGGCCTCTGTCGCCAGCGTTGGCGCATGGCCGACATTCTCGAACTCCACCAATTCCGGTTTCGGCCCTCTTTGGCACATCTCGGCTGCAACCGTTTCCGGCAATACATCGGATTGCCTTCCGCGGAGGAGGAGCACCGGGATATCCAGCGAATCCCACTCAGCCCAGCAGTCGAGATCCCCCTTGTGCAAGGTGAATTGCGTGACGATGTTCGGATCATAGTGAACCGTGACACCGCCATCGTCCTTGCGCCGCACCGATGTATCTGCCATTCGCCGCCAGAACGTATCGCTATTGTCGCCGAATGGCGCATAGGCCGCACGCAGCCATTGCTCCAGTTCGCTCACGGTATGAAAACTGGGGGGATTGCCGACATAGGCGGAAATCCGGTCTCTGGCCTCTTCCGGGATCCAGGGGCCGATATCATTGACGACGAGATGCGTGATGCGCCCTCTCATCCTTCCCGCGGCCAAGGTCACGCCGACAAGTCCGCCCATTGACGTGCCGACCCATCGCACCCTGTCGATATGGAAATGATCGAATATGGCCGCCGCATGCTCTCCATAGGCAGCATAGGAATAATCGGTCTTCACGTCCTTCGCCCAGGACGAAAGTCCTCGCCCGACCGTATCGGGACAGACCACGAAATAGGTATCGCTGAGCGCGGCGGCCACCTCGTCGAAATCGCGCCCCGTACGCGCCAGCCCGTGCCACATGACCAATGCCGGCCTGGAGGGCTTGCCCCAAGCGCTGACATGCAATTCGTGCTGCCCGCAGGCAACGTAAACCGAGCGCCGTTCGACCATCAATGAGAGCCTTTCTTCATCAGGGTTCCCGCGATGCCGGCCGGGAAGAAATAGACAAGGAGTATGAACAGGATGCCGAGCCACAGCAGCCACCGGTCCGGGTTGAGCAGGTCCGGCAACAGTGGCACCGCTTCCGTCGCATCCGCAGCCGCTGCCATCAGGTCCTTGAGGTAGAATTGCGCGAGGCTCATCAGCGTGACGCCGATCACCGCGCCAACCATGGTTCCCATTCCGCCAATGACCACCATCAGCAATATGTCGATCATGATCGAGAAGGACAACGTCGTCTCGGGCCCGGTGTATTTCAGCCACACGGCCCAGACCGAACCGGTTAGCGCCGCAACGACCGCGGCGATGACGAAAACGGATGTCCGGTACGCGACGACGCGATAGCCGATCGCCTCGGCGCGCAGTTCGTTTTCACGGATTGCTTCCAGCACGGTACCCAGCGGCGAGCGTACGATACGCATCAGCGCCAGGAACAGCATCAGGCAGGTCAGGAACACGAAGTAGTATGCGGCTATCTTGCCGTTCATCGACACGCCGAACAGCTTGAGCACCTTGCCGTCGTCATCCGTCAGCAGCTTGGTCGCCGGCTTGAACAGGTCCGGCGCCTTGTAGACGATGCCGTCCTCGCCGCCGGTGAATTCGGAAAACTGGGAGGCAAGCACCATCATCACGGAAGCCGCCGCCAATGTGACCATGGCAAAGAATATGGCTTTCACGCGCAATGACAGCGCTCCGATCAGCACGGCAAGGATCGCGGCCGTCAACGTGCCCGCCAATCCGCCGAGAAACACCGCGTCCCAACCCGGACCGAGTGCCTTCAGCGCCATCGCCGCACCATAGGCGCCAAGGCCGAAGAACATGGTGTGAGCGAAGGAAACGATGCCGGTGTAGCCGATCAACAGATCGTAGCTCGCGGCCAGCACTATGAATACGCAGATTCGCGCGGCCACCTGCGCCGAGCGCACATCCTGGAACAGGAACGGCGCGAAAGCGAGCGCCAGTCCTATGACCAACACGATCCCGTGGACGATCATTCGGCCCCGGCGGGCCGTATCCGCAAGCGGCGCGAAAGCAAGCTTGGTACTCGTCATGGTCCGCGCCCCCTATCTGCCGACCGCGGGTCGCAGGCCCAATGGCCGCCAAAGCAATATCGCCATCATGAGGATCATGTTCGAGGCAAGCGAGAGTTTCGGGAAGATGAAGGCAACGTAATTGCCGAGCAACCCGACCAGAACCGCGCCGAGCAGCGACCCCTCGATGGAACCGAGCCCGCCGATGATGACGACAATGAAGACCAGGATCATCAGTTCGCCGCCGAGCGTCCCCGATATCAGCCCCTGGTAACCAGCCCACATCGCGCCGCCCATCGCGGCCAGCGCCGAGCCGACCATGAATACGGCGATGAACAGTCGATCTATCCTGAAACCTAGCGCCTCGACCATCTCGCGGTTCTCGACACCGGCCCGGATCAGCAGGCCGATGCGAGTGCGGTTGAGAACCATGCTGAGCGCGATGAACACGGCCAGCCCGAGGAAGAAGGCGAACACGCGGTAAACCTCGATTGCGACATCGCCGATGATAAACGCACCTTCGAGCATTGTCGGACGCGGCACAGCGACGGGATTGCCGCCCCAAACAGCCAGGATAATCTGCTCCGCCACGATCAGTGCACCTATGGTGATCAGGATCTGGCGCAGGTGATCCGAATAGACCGGCCTGACGATGACACGCTCGAAGAACCAGCCGGCGGCCAGCCCGAAAAGCGTCGCCGCGCCGAGTGCCGCGAACAGCGCCAGAAAATTCAGGGTCAGTGAATCCGCCCCCACCCAGGCAGCCAGCGCCGCGAGGACGGAGGCGGCGATGAAGGCCCCGAACGAAATGAAGGCCGAATGGCCGAAATTGAGCACATCCATCAGCCCGAAAACGAGGCTGAGTCCTGACGCCATCAGGAAAATCATCATGCCCATGGCCAGCCCGGCGACCGTCAGCGTCACCCAGGATGAAAACGAACCGACCAGCGGCAGCGCCACGATCATTAGGATCACCGGAAGCACGTTTACTCCACCGGCCCGCTCGAACATTGTCCCAATGATCCTCTTCTTCATCGCCGCCTCTACTGATGTGCGTCGAGCGACAGGCTCAGCAGACGTGTCTGCAGTTCCTTGTCACCGGCCAGCTCTTCCATTGACCCGCCGTGCGCGATGCGCCCGTCATCGATCACGTTGACATTGCGACCAAGCGAAGAAGCGAAGAGGAAATTCTGCTCCACCAGAAGGATGGTGCAATCTCTCGATATCTCTTCGAAGGCGGCGATCATCGACCGGATGATCGACGGGGCCAGCCCCTTCGTGGGTTCGTCGATCAGGATCAGTTCACGTTTCTCGATGATCGCCCGCGAGATCGCCAGCATCTGCTTCTGCCCGCCGGAAAGCGACCACGCCGGCTTGCTCCAGAATTTCTCCATCGCCGGAAACAGTTCGAATACATGGCCGAGCCGCCCGTCGTCGAATTTGCCGCTGGTCGTTGCCAGCCGCATGTTTTCCTGCACCGTCAGGCCACCGAAAATGCCCATGTTCTCCGGCACATAGGCGATCCCAAGCCGCGCGATGTCGGACGTGTGCATCGAAGTGATGTCATGATGCTTGAACACGACGGCGCCCGAGCGTGCCCGCCACAGCCCCATGATTGTGCGTAGTGTTGTTGTCTTTCCGGCGCCATTGCGCCCCAGCAGCACATGCACACCGCCCTCAGGCACATTGAATGTTATGCCGTGCAGAACCTGGTACTCGCCGATGTCGGTATGCACATCATCAAGACGGAGGACATACTGGCTCATGCGCCCCCCCCCTCTGCCGGAATGCCAAGATAGATCTCGCGCACGATCGGCATGGCAATCACCTCTTCCGGCGGGCCATCGGCGACCAATTCACCATTGTGCAGGACAACAATACGATCCGCCAATGCACGCACCACGTCCATCTTGTGCTCGACCAGCAGGACTGTCTTGGTCTTGTCCTGCCGGATTTCGTCGATCAGTTCGAGGATTACCGGCGCTTCGTCGACGCTCATGCCGGCGGTCGGTTCGTCAAACATGAAGATGTCCGGCTCCATGGCCAGCAGGATCGCCACCTCGAGTTTGCGCTGATCGCCATGCGGAAGCGCGGCAGCCGGCAAGTCCGCCACGTCCTCCAGCCGCGTTGCACGCAGGTGTTCCGCCGCCCGGTCACTGATCTCCGAGAAAGCAGCTGCGGGCCGAAACAGCCGGGGGCCAACACCATGCCGGGCCTGGACGGCAAGACGTACATTCTCCAGCACCGAAAGCTTCGGGAAGAGATTGGTCAGTTGGAATGCCCGGCCAATACCGGCCTTGGCCCGCGCAGATGGCGATAATTGCGTGATATCCCTACCGTCTTTCAGGATCGCCCCCTCGGTCGGACTCAATTGGCCGGACACCAGGCTGAAGAAAGTTGTCTTGCCCGCGCCGTTGGGCCCGACGATCACGGTAAGTTCGCCCGGGCGGAAGGTGCAGGAGACACTATTCACCGCGGCATGTCCGCCGAAGCGGATCGTCAGGTCACGCGTTTCGATGGAAGGAGCGATCATGGCTGGAATACCGCGACATGGTGGCCGGCGCGGCGATGTAATCGCCGCATCCGACTACGCGAAAGACACGACCTACTGGTTGTTGCGCCCCAGCGGAATGTCCAACTCTTCCGGCGCGATTACGCGCACCAACTCCGGAATGGCCCACTCCACATCGTCATCGACACGGATCTTGAAGTGGAACATTGGCTGCAACGCCTGATGATCTTCCGGCCGGAAGGTCATCGTGCCTTTCGGGGTCTCCCAGCTCATCCCCTCCATGGTTGAAACAAGCGTCTCCGTATCCCATTCGTTGGCCGCCTCAAGGGCCTCCACGATGGCGAGGGCCGCCGCCATGCCGCCGGCGGTGAAGAAATCCGGCGGAGTGTCGAAGCGTTTCATGTGCTCGGTTACGAGCCAGTCGTTGATCGGGTTCTTCGGCGCTTCATAGTAGTAGTAAATCGCGCCTTCCATGCCCGGCACCTTCTTGTAAGAAGCCATGGCCGGCAGGATATTGCCACCGGTAGATATTTCGATACCGTAGCGGCCGGGATCGGCGGCAACGAGCGGCGTCATTGCATCAATTCCCGCCACGTAGATTACAATAACCTTGCGGCCTTCCTTGTCTTTCAGCGCATTGAACAGACGCTCTATGGTTGCGGTGAAGTCCGTGGTCTTTTGAGGCACGTATTCTTCCGCCTCGATCACTGCGCCGGTGCCTTCGAGCGCGGCCTTGAAGGCGGCGATACCGTCACGACCAAAGGCATAATCCTGCGCCAGTGTTGCCACATGCAGATCGGAATCGGGCCTCAGGGCCAGTGCCTGGGCCTGCATGTCCATCGACGAGTTGCGCGAAGTTTTGAAGACATAGCGGTTGGAATCCGGACCGGTCAGAGTGTCCGCCACGGCCGGCTCGACCAGCAGGATTTTCTCGTATTCCTCGGCCACCGGCAACATGGCAGTTGTAACGCCCGAGGAGGTCCCGCCAACGGCGATCAGCACGTCGTCGTCGCCATAGGCCTCCTCGAGAACCGAACGCGCGATGTCGGGCTTGAATTGTGTATCCTTCTCGATGACCTCGATCTTGCGCCCCTTCACGGTCATTGTGCCGTTGGTGGCATATTCAAGCCCGAGCATGAAACCGGTTGATGTCTGCTTCGAATAAGCTTCAAGCGGCGAACCCGACAGGCCATGCACGAGCGCCAGCTTGACAGTGTCATCGCCGGCCAAAGCCGATGCGAACGCGGCCGCAGTGACACTTCCCGCGACGGCAAGCGTCGCCAAGATCCGTTTCATCGCAATATCCTCCCTTTTTACGTAGCGCGATCTACGCCCCCAACCCGCGCGCTGCGCCATGCACTTAGTTGCCGGGCCAGACCGGAACGTGCCCACGCATGCATTCCTCTTTGCACATGCGGGTTGGATGGTAGTATCCGCTTCAACGAGCAAGGCAGGCAATATCGTAGAATTACGCATGGACCCCGCGAACAGTTACGAGACACTAGATCGCTTGGCCTGGGAACATGCCCCGGTCGGAATAGTCATGACCGAAAACAGGGTGATTCGAACCTGCAATCCGGCATTTGCGCGCATGTTCGGTTTCACGGTTGACCACCTGCGCAACCAGTCCTTTGCCATTCTCTATCCGTCCTACGAGGAGTTCGTGAAAATACGGGATGTGGGGGTGAAGCCGCTGCGCGAGGCCAACCGCTACTCGGACGAACGCATCATGGCCCGATCCGACGGCTCGCTGTTCTGGTGCCGTGTACGCGGCATCACCCTGACCGAGGAAGGCGATCCGCTTATGAAGGCGGTATGGAGTTTTGCCGACCTCTCGCACGAACGCCCGGTACAGGAACTGACGGTGCGTGAACGTCAGCTCGTGATGTATCTCGGCGAAGGGCGCACTTCCAAGGAAATCGCCCGCATCATCGACATCTCCCCCCGCACGGTCGAGGCCTACAGGGCGCGCCTGCTGAAAAAATTCAAGGCAGCAAACGTCGCCGAACTTCTGGGCAAGCTTGGCGGCATGCCGAGGCTGTCCTGACTATTCGATCCGTTCGACCGCCCAATTCGCGCTGGCCTTGATGCCACCAAGCGGAAAGAAATGAACATTCTCGATCAAGCTGTCCGGATTGTTGGCCTTGTAGGTAGCGAGATCGGAGAGGACGTCGATCGGCTCATAAGGAACAAGCAGCTTTGATACGTCCATGGCGCGCTTCTGCAAGACCTTCAGGGACGGGCCAACACCGCAAGCAACAGCATACTTCAACAATGTCTGTAACTTGGCCGGCCCCGCGATACCGACATGGATCGGCAATGTCATACCCATTGTCCGTAGTCGCTCCGACCAGGAAATGATTGGCCCCGCATGGAACGCGAACTGGGTGACGATCACCATCTCGGTATCGGTTCGCTCGGAGTATGCCTGCTTCCACTGAAGTGCCTCGTCGACGATCCTGGTCGAACCATCTCTGTCTATGTCGAGATTGCCCTCGGGATGCCCCGCCACATGCAGTCGCTCGAAACCGAATTGCTTGAACAGGCCCGTTTCCATCAGTTGCATGGAGCTTTCGAAGATACCGTATGGTTTCTCCACCCCGCCGGCCAGAAGCAAGGCTTCGGAGACGCCTGCATCGCCGGTGTAGCGCTTTATCCAGTCTTCCAGGGTGGAATTGTCCTTGATGATCCGCGCCGGGAAATGCGGCATCACCCGGAATCCATCCCTATGCAACCGCTTCGCCAACGCGACCATGTCCTCGATTGGCGTTCCCTCGATATGGGCAATATAGACTCTGGTGCCAGTCGGTAGCAGATCCTTGAATTCCGCGATCTTTGCCGCCGTACGCGGCATCACCTCTATTGAAAATCCATCAAGTAGTGCTTTGAGCTGATGCTTGTCGGGTGCGCGGTCGGCACTCGAGTTCCTCACTATGCCCAACATACCCGGCGTCTCCTCCACGCAAGATCGACATTTGTATACACAATAGAAACAAAACAGGAAGAAGCACCCTGATTAGCCCATCATATCGCACAGTTTCTCACAATGCGAGAGTTTCATGTATACAGCTTTCGGATTCGTGCGGGTTGATGTCAAAAGCAAGGCCGATGCAGATAGCGGGTCCCATTTTCATCGGCGTGCTATTGGAGATGCCGCGCCCGGGAACGGGAAAAGCTTGCTGCTAGCTTTACGCAGCGGCCGTCGTTTCACAGCTGCCCGAATTTCCGGTGTTCGCAGCGACTAGGCTTTCGCTCGGCGGCGATCAGTTGATCATTGTGTTTGGAAGAATCAACGAAACCTGCGGGAATGCCACAATGATCGCCAGCGTCAGCAGCATGGCAAGGAAAAACGGTATGACACCAGCAAAGATCCGGCCAAGCGGCACATCCTTCGCGACCGACTTCACGATGAATACATTCATCCCCACTGGCGGCGAAATCAGTCCCATTTCCAAGGTCAGCACCACCAGTACGCCAAACCAGATCGGATCGTAGCCGAAATTGACAATCACCGGAAAGAAGATCGGTAACGTCAGCACCAGCATCGCAAGACTGTCCAGAAAACAGCCGAGCACCACGTAGGTCAGCAGAATCAACATCAGAATAGCAAGCGGCGGCACCGGGAGGTTGACGAGGAAGTCACCCGCAACCTGCGGGATATGACTGAGCGCGAGGAAGGGGTTGATCAGGCTGGCCGACATCACGATCAACATGACAGAAGCCGTGGTTACCACCGATTCCCTTGCTGCGGACCATAGCCCCTTGAGGGAAAGATGTCCCATAAGTGCGCCGACGAAAATCACCAGGCCAGCACCGACCGCAGCCGCCTCGACCGGCGAGAAGAACCCGCCATAGATTCCGCCGATGGTCAAAAGCGTAATCGAGACGATCGGCGCGGCCCCCAGAAACGCCCTGCCCTTCTGCCGCAGTGAAGTCTTCGGGCCTGCCGGCCCGAATTCGGGCTTCCAGTAGCAAAGCATTGTCACCGTCAGGATGAACATGGCTGCCAACAGGAGGCCCGGCAAAACACCAGCCAGAAACAGCCGGCCAATCGACTGCTCGACGAGAATTGCATAGATCACGAAACCCGTGGACGGCGGAATGAGGATTCCAAGCGTGCCACCGGCGGCGACGACACCGGTAGAGAGGCGTTCGTCGTAGTTGAACCGTTTCATCTCCCCGAGCGAGACTTTGCCCATTGTCAGGGCGGAAGCGACCGATGATCCGGACAGCGCCGCAAATCCCCCGCATCCGATGACCGTGGCCGATGCGAGGCCGCCCCTGAATGAGCCGACAATCGCATATGCAGCATCGTAAAGCCTGCGGCTCATGCCCGTCACGGTCGCCACATTGCCCATCAGGATAAACAGCGGGATCACAACCAGTTCCTGCGACGAGGCCAGCGTAAAACTCTCCGATGCCAGCAGGCTCATGGCCGAAGCAGAATTGTGCAGAAGAGAAATGCCGACAAATCCGACAAAAAACATGGCGAATGCGACAGGAATCCTGAATGCAAGCATTGCCAGCAAGACGGCCATTCCGATGCCGCCGATCGCGATATCGCTCATCGTTTTGTATCAGCCTCGTATTCGGACCGCGGACAACCGAGTATGGCGTCCACCGCCCTCAGGATCATGGCTAGGGCCGTGATCACCGACATGACAACCGCCATGTACTGGAACCAGGCCTTGGGTAGAAAGATGATGTTCGTCGCAAGATTGAGCATGCGCGACAGCGCTGCCGCTTCCCACATGGCACGAGCCAATATCAGGAACACCACCGCTCCGACGATTGGCGCAATGATCTGCGTAACGCGATTGATTACCGGCGGAAAGACGCCTTCGAATACATCAACCGCGATATGCGCAGACAAGCGGTCAGCGATTGCCATCCCCCCGAACACCATGGTCACCATCGCCATCTGCGAGATATCCTGCGCGCCGGTAAGCGGCATATGGAATTCGCGGCCGACGACGTCGACGAGCACCACGACAACCCCCACAAGAAGGCCGATCGTGCCGACGATCGCGGACAGGCCGATCAGCCTGTCCGCCCATTTCCACAGGAGGGATCGCACCGGACCGCCCTACATCTCGCCGCGCATCGTCTTGTAGACCTCCTCGGCGCCGAGCTGGCCGATGGCCTTGTCAGTCACCGGCAGGACGAGTTCCTCGAACGCGGCCGATTCCTCGTCGCTGAGCACGATGATCGTGTTGTCGCCGGCGGCCTTCATGCTCTCCAGAACGGCCTCCGCCTTGCGGTTCCAGGCATCCTCGGCGCTCTTCGACAGCGTGCGGCCGGCAATGCCGTCGATAGCGGCCTTCGCCTCCGCCGACAGCCCGTCATAGGCAGCCTGGTTCATGATGGTGTAGAAGGATATCTGGCCGAGCGGCACGTTGTAGGTGTAGCTGTTGGCCACCTCGTCGAGCTTGAAGTCGCCGATCGCGCTCGTGCCGGTCACGAGGCCGTCGATCAGGCCGGTTTGCAGGGCATTGTAGAGTTCGCCGGCCGGGATCTGCACCGGAGTCCCGCCGAGCGCGGCAATCACGTCGCCCGCTATGGTGCCGGAGACGCGGATCTTGAGTCCCTTCACGTCTTCCGGAGTCCGGATCTCGTGATCCTTCATGATGAAGACGTTCGGTTCGCTGAGCCACAGGGCCAGCGGCTTGACGCCCGGGAACTCCTTTTCGAGCAGGCCGGCGTCATAGGCGTTCCAAAGCAGCTCGTAGCCGGGCTTGTCGCCCTTCACGCCGGGCAGTTCCGAGATCATGGTCTTGGGAAACTGCGAGGACGTGTATCCGGGCAGTCCCCAAGACATGTCCGCCACCCCCTGGACGACGCGCACATACTGCTCCAGCGGCCCGGCACCGAGCTCGCCACCCGTGAAATAGTCGATATCGGTCGCGCCGCCGGTACCCTCCTCGAGGGCCTTGATCAGCGGATCGACGACCCCCTCGGTGATGGTGTGGGCGGCCGGCACCCAGCTTGCGAATTTCAGCGAATCCGCGGCGGCGGCGGAAAACGTCACGGCGGCGGCCACGCCGGCCACGGCAATGGTGGACGTCAGCTTCTCGATGAACCGGATAGACAACATGTTACACCTCCCAAGTCGGTCCTCGGCCCTGTCGCGGAGCAGGCATCCTCGCTGTTCGAGGCAGACCAACGACCATGCAATTCAATGGCGAAACGTCCCGGACCCTCGCTCCCGCCCGGCACGCCCCCAGTTCGAACCTTCCGGGCCGCGGGGGCCCGCGCGCGGCAAGGCCCCGACACCCTTCGTGTCCATCGGGCCTGCCTCACTTCGGCAAGGCAACCGGCTCCGCCTGGATGCCTCGTGCCCTGCCATGCCGCCACCGGGACAGGCCCCGTCCCGCCGGCGACAATCGCAACCGGCCCGGCCCTGGAGGGCCGCGCCGGTTTCGGTCAGCCGGCCTTCTTGTTGCGCCAGCTGTCGGCGTAGTTCTCGCGGGCCTCCTTCGCATAGGGCGTCGGAGCCACCCGGACCCGGATCTCGGCCTGCCTGTGCCTTTCGGTCGAGGTCTTGCCGGTATCGTCAGGCTCGCCCCAGACCAGCGTGAGAACCTCCTCCTCCTGGATGTCGGCATCGACGACGCCCAGCGACAGCATGCGACGCTCATTGAAGGAGTAGCCGTTGAACATGGACATACCGACCATCTTGCCGTCCTTCAGGATCATGTCCGCGGACGTCGATGCGTAGTTCGGCTGCGGGAAGTCGATCCACTTGGCCGGCGTTCCCTCCTCGAACGCTGTGGCGATGACCTTCAGCACGTCTTCCGGGTTCCACTCGAAGGTCACCTTCTTGCGGTTCGGGCCGTCCTTCATTTTCGCGAGCGCGTCCTTGCCAACGAAGTCGTCCTTCTTCCAGCCGATGTAGAAATCGTAGCCGAGTTCGAACGGGTTGACGTAGTAGTCCTCGATATTGTCGGAAACGAAGGAACCGCCGATCGAACCCGCCGCCTCGTAGTGCTCGGAACTCAGCCACTGGCGATATTCCGCCAGCATGCCGTCGCCGGTATAAATGCCCGGCAGCGGCGACGGGATCCAGCCGGATTCCAGCGTGTTGGTGGAGTAGGCACGACTGCCGCACTGCACCAGGTCGACGCCGGCATCCCGTGCTGCCTGCATGATGGTCGCGTGGATGTAAGACTTGTCCTCGTAAGGCCCCCAGATTTCCAGGCCCGGCGCGCCCGACATGCCGTGCCGCAGCGCCTGGACCCTCTTGGATCCGATATTGATCCAGTCCACGTGAAAGAACTTGATCTCGGGCAACGGGCCGCCGTGCATCTTCTCGAAGATCTTCGGCGCCTCCGGCCCCTGGATCTGGTAGCGGTAGTGCGTGCGCAGCACCCGCTCACCGTCCGGACGCGACGGCGAACGCGGATCGTGCCTGATGCGCACATTCCACTTGCCGTAGGCGGCGCAGAACATAAGCCAGTTCGAGGTTGGCGCGCGACCAACGAGGATGAACTTGTCCTCCCGCTCGCGGAAGATGATGTGGTCGCCGATCACGTGGCCATTGGGCGTCACCGGCACGTAGTGCTTGGCGCGGTTGAGGCTGAAATTCGAGAACGCATTGATGCCGTGAAAGGCGAGGAACTCCTCCGCCTGCGGCCCCTCGACGATGAGCTCGTCCATGTGGTGCGACTGGTCGAACAGGACCGCGGAATCCCGCCATGCGCGCTGCTCGTCGCGCCAGTTCGAGAATTCATGCGCCACGACCGGGTAGACATACATGCCGATCTTCGAGTTGCGCAGCAGTGGCACGGCACCGCCGGCATCGGCAATTGCCTGCTCGAGATTTGAAATCGCCATCGGAACGATCCTCCCATTGATCCGTCAAATGTATACATAACATTTGACCGATCTCACTTCCGCGCGCAAGAAATTTTTGCGCCCCGCTGCCGAAAACGGGACAAAACCCCTTGGAAAAGCCGGGCTAGTCAACAACCATGGAAAGCCCCGGCAGATGTTCCATAAGGCTGCGATCTCCCTTCAGAATGTATTCAAGGTTGCGCCGCGCCTGGCGGGCGTGCTCGCGCGCCACGGTCTCGGCGCGGAATCCCTCGCGCGCCGCGATCGCCTCGACAATCGCCCGGTGCTGGTCATGCGCGACATTCAGCGAGCGCCGGAACGCCGAGAGATGCGCCTTGTCCGGGCTGAATGCCGACGGCGAGGCAAACGGAAGGCGGCATGCCCTTTCGATCTCGCGACGGACGATCTCGCTGCCAGCGAGGCCGGCAAGCGCCTCGTGGAACTGGGCGTTGAATTCCGAGTAGGATTCGAACTCGACATCGCCTGGCACCGCGCCGAAGCAGTCGTCCAGTGACGCGACGATCTCTTCCATCCTCGCCAGCTTCTCCGGCGTCACGCCGCGCTCGGCGGCCAGACGTGCCGCCATGCCTTCCAGCATGCCGCGCAGCTCGATGGCGTCGACGACATCGGCATAGGAAAACTGGCGGACGATGAACCCGCCGCTCTTGCCACGCTCCAGAAGCCCCTCCTCGGCCAGCCGGGACATTGCGTCGCGCAACGGCGTGCGCGATATCTCCAGCTCCTCGGACAGCGGCACCTCGTAGAGGCGCGTCCCGCCCTTCAGTTCACCGCCAAGAATTTTCTTGCGAAGCTCGATGACCGTGCGCGAAGCATGGGTCTTGCTGCTCGTTTCCTTCATATTCGGTTGCACTCTCCTCCTGCCTCAGGCGCGCAGATTATGCATCGTTTCACCGCCTCGCGCCACAAATGTGTACATGCCGCACTTCATGGTTCCGTCATCGGCTCGCAAATGCGGTGCGCCTCGAAGGTCTCGGGAAGCGGCACAAGCGCGACCGAGCGGACGATTCCGGCCCGGAAGAACGGATCGCCTTCCGCGACGGCACGGGCGCTCGCCCCCCCTCGTCGCCCGACTTCACCCAGACGCGATGGTCGACGCGACAGGCATCGCACACCCCGTCCATTCCCTGATGGTGCAGGCATCGCGTCAAAAAATATTCGAGCCGCCCCCCTTTCCGACGAACGGGACCGTCGGCAACTCCCGCCGCAACGCGTCAGCCACTACCGTCCCCGAACCTGCGCACGAGCCATTCCATGATCGCGGTCGTGGTTTCGGCCGGCCGCTCGACCGGCGCGAAATGGCCGGCATCCTCGATGACGACCATCTCGGAATCCGCCACCGCGGCGCCGATTTCCTCGTGCTGCGCGATCGGGCTCCAGGCATCCTGGCGCGCCGCGACCAGCAGCACCGGACAGGCGACGTCCTCGAGGTACGCGCTCGCGTTCGGCCGGCCAATCAGAGCCCTTATCTGCCGCTCGTGTTGCGCGGCATCGGCGCGCAGCACCATCGCGGTCAGCATCTCCATCAGCGCGCCGTCCACCGTCCGCGCCGGATCCACCATCGGCGGCAGCCACTGCGCGGCGAGCCTCTCCATGCTCTCGTGGCCGAGATCGATCATCGCCTGGCGCCTCGTCTCCTCACCCTCGCGCTTCGGATGATGGCCGGTATTTGCCAGCACCAGCCCCTTCACCCTGCCGGGCGCGAGCCGTGCCATCTCCATCGCGACGCGCCCGCCCATGGAATGGCCGACGACGATCAGCGGCCCATCGGTCTCGCCCAGGATCGTTTCGGCCATGCCGGTGATCGACGTGCCCCGCGACACGTCCGCCACATGGACGCTGAAACGGCCTGCCGCCGCGTCGGCAAGCGGCTGCCAGACGACCGAATCGGACAACAGCCCCGGAACCAGTACCAGCGTCTCTGCCGCCATGCCCTTCGCTCCCCTCGCCCGCTCGACCAGTTGGCTTCGGTCGCGCAGGATGTATACAGATTGCAGATCTATCCCGCTGCCATCTGCATCTCAAGCCCGCGTTTGCACTCAACTGTATACACGATTCCCGACAAATGAATTCGGGCGCCGGTCAGATGCATGCCGTGGCAGAAGCGCGGAGTCGCATTCGGCGCGCCATGCGCTGGCTGAAATCGGCGTTCGACCGAATGGAAACGAGGAAGGAAAGAGGCGTTCCGGATGAATTGGTGCGGGCACAGGGACTCGCCCCCTGGACCCGCTGATTGGACGTAAGTCGCCGACGCAGTCTGAATAGTCCGGGTTTCGCGGACACCCCCGGACTATTCCTTCCTGCCGCCGAACGAACTCGACGGATCGCGGCATCGCGTTCCCGATGCGCGACTTATCGGCTTCCACGCTTCACTGCCACAGCCCGACCAACCAATAGCTTAGCGCCGGAAACGCGATGAGCAGCGCGACACGGAAGAACTCCGACGTGATGAACGGGATGGTGCCCCGGAAGATCGCCGAGGTCGGAACGTCGCGCGCTATGGCGGAGATGATAAACAGGTTCATGCCGACCGGTGGCGTGATCATTCCGACCTCGACGACGACAAGCGTCAGGATACCGAGCCACAACGCCTGCTGGTCCGGCATCAGGCCGAAGTCGAGGCTCATCAGGGTCGGAAAGAACACCGGGACCGTCAACACGATCATCGACAGGCTGTCCATCACGCACCCCATGACCAGGTAGAAGCACACCACAAGCAGAAGGACGGTCATGGGTGCGATATCGGCCGTGTTGAACCAGTCGGCGATGGTCGTGGGCAGACGCGACAGCGCGATGGCGATGTTGAAAATGTCCGCGCCGAAAATGATCACGAAGATCATGGCGGTCGCCCCTGCGGTGTCGATCAGGCTTTCCAGCATCGACTGGAGCGAAAGGCTGCGGGTCAAAATTCCCGCCAGCGCGGTCAGCACCACCCCGATCGCGGCGCCCTCGGCCGGCGTGAAGAACCCGCCATAGATACCGCCGAGCACGATGACGAAAATGCCCAGAATGTGCCAGATGCCGAGCAAGCTGCGCATCCGGGTCCGCAGGTCGGCCTTGACCTGGTCGGGCGCGGCATCGGGATAGATGCGGACAAAGACGGCGATGGCGATGATGAAGCCCAGTACCGCGAGAATTCCGGGAACCGTTGCGGCCAGGAACAGGTTGACGATGTTCTGCTCGGTCAGCAGCGCATAGATTATCAGGACGATCGACGGCGGGATAAGGATTCCGAGCGTTCCGCCTGCGGCCAATGCACCGGACGACAGCGCCCCGCTGTAGTTGTGCTTGCGCATTTCGGGCAGCGCGACCTTCGCCATGGTCGAGGCCGTTGCGATGGACGAACCCGAGATTGACCCGAACATGGCACAGCCTGCCACGGCGGCCATGGCCAGTCCGCCGCGCCAATGGCCGATCCATGCATTCGACGCCGAGAAAAGGGCGGCAGATATGCCGGTCCGGGTTGCAAGATGGCCCATGAGGATGAACAGCGGCACCACCGCCAGATCATAGGACAGGAACTTGTCGGGCCACGCGGTCGAAAGATAGGCCGTCAGACCGGCCGTGCCGGACAACGCGATGTACCCGCAGGCACCGATCACCCCCATGGCGAGGCCGATGGGCGCTCGCAGCAGGATGGCGACCAGCAGGACAGCGACCAGTACAATGGCGAGAAGTGTCGGATCCATGCTCAGCGTCCCGCCTGATCACCTGCCGCAGCCGGCAGCAGAAACGCCTGGGACAGAGCGATGAGACTTGCGGCACCGAAGCCGAGCACGGCCGGCGCGTAGGACCACCACACGGGAATGGCCAGCAGCATGGTCCGGTCGCCGTAGCTGCGGACCTGCAGCAGCCCCTGCAACGTGAGATAGCAAAGCGCGGCCCACGCCAGCGCGAAGCAAAGCAGCCAGATCCAGTCGATCCCGGCCCGGATGCCCTGCGGAAGCCAGTTCGTGAAAAGGTCGACCATGACATGCCCGCGCGTGAGTTGGCACAGCGGCAGGAACAGGCCCGCGGCAAAAGCGCAGGACATTTCCACCAACTCGAAATCGCCGCGCAGTCCCCGCAGCCCGAAATTGCGCATGATGACCGAGATCATCACCGCCACGGCCACCGAGAAGATCACGATGCCCCCGAGCGCGGCCACCAGTCGCGCCAACCTGTCCAACCACACATGCAGGGGGGGATTCCCCCCCCCTTGCTGCGGCCAGAGTACCGACCATCCCGGCATTGTCAGGCCCCCTGATCGAGCAACGCGTTCGCCCTTGCCAGGATCGCGGCACCGTCGTGACCGGCCTCGTTCAGCTTGGCTTCCCAATTGGCGTAGACCGGTTTCGCGGCTTCGGCCAGTTTGGCGATCTCCTCGGCAGGAATCTCGACGATCTCGTTGCCCTGCTTCTTGACCACCTCGCGGCCGACCTCCTCGAACTCGTCGAAGGTCTTGCCGATGCGGCGCGACAGTTCGATACCGGAATTCGCGTCGATCACGCCCCGAAGATCGTCCGAAAGGCCTTCATAACGCTCCTGGTTCATGAGCAGCACATTGGTGTTCGCGTAAAGTCCGCGGGCACCCGGCGCCGCCTCGCTGGAGAACTTTGTCAGTTCCTGCAGCTTGAACGCGGGCACCACCTCGTATGGCAGGCAGCAGCCGTCGATGACACCGCTGCTCAGCCCGAGCACCATGTCGGTCACCGGGAAGAACACCGGATCGGACCCGAGCGCCACGAGAAGCTCGCCCATGCCGGCGTTGGGGCTGCGAATCTTCTTGCCTGCGAGATCCGCCGCGGTCCGCACGGGTTCGTCGCGCATGTGCATCTTGCCGCCGGCGTGGCTCCAGAAGGCAAGCGGCTTCGTGCCCTCGAACTCGTTGCCACCGAACTCGTCCATGAGCTTGTGAACCGCAACGGACGTCTTCTCCGCCGTCGTATTCAGGAACGGCAAGCCCATGGTTTCGGCCACCAGAAAACGCCCGGGCGTATAGGTCGGCAGGGCCCAGACGATGTCGGCGATACCGGTCTTGGCCTGGTCAGCCAGTTGCGGCGGCTTGCCGCCCAGCTGCATGGCCGGGAAAATCTGAACCTCGATGGCCCCGTTCGACGCCTCGGAAAGCTCCTTCGCCCATGGCTCGAAGAAAGCCTTGTGCATGGGCGACACAGCCGGCAGGAAATGGTGCAGGCGAAGCGTCAGTTCCGCCGCCTTGGAACGACTGATCAGTGCTGGCATTGCCAACGTCGCTCCGATTCCGGCCAGGACGTGACGACGGTTGGGGGTAAAGTTGGACATCGGATTCCTCCCTTGGTTGCGGTTAGAACTGGGCAACGATCCTCCAAACCGTTGCCCGATGAACGGTCACTTGTTCCTTTCGACATGGAGGCGCTCGACTGCGCCCCCACGCAAGGTTGCCAATTGCTTCAGCAATCCCTGCGGATTGACGAAGACGTTGGGCACGCCCGGCGCGCGGGCGGCAAGCGCCTGGCGGTTCTCCTCGAGATTGTCGGAAAAACCGTGGGTGGTCAGGTGAACCTCGACCGGCACGCCGCCGACCTCCACCAGGCTCCGGACCTTGTCGACACTTTCGATATAGGCCTCGACCTGGGATGGCCCCTCGATGGCATTCAGGCCGAGCCCTCCAATGGTTATGGCGCGATGGGTTTCGTCACCGTCCCGTACGTCATAGGCATAGGATGCGGTGCCCCATGTATGGCCGGGCGTTTCGATCACCGTGAACGTGTTGCCGCCCAGCGTGATCTCGTCCCCGTCGGCGACGACCATTTCGGGCTCGATCATGTCCCAGGCCCGCGGCCCGCCCTGCGAGGCCCTGGATGACTCGATCGCCTCGTCCCAGCCCTGCCTCGTCATCACGAAAGTCGCGTTGGGCAGCATCGGTTTCAGCGCCGCCGCCCCGCCCGCGTGATCGAAATGCCCGTGCGTCATCAGGACGTACCTGATGTCGGCGAGATCCGTGCCGGTCTTGCGGATGTTCTCGACAAGAGTGTCCACGAAGGGCCCGTAGAGCGTGTCGATCAGGACCACGCCGTCATCCGTGTGGATCAGCCAGGCGGAAACCCAGCAAATGCCGACGTAATCGACATTGTCGAAGGGTTTCCACGGCTCGACATATTGGGCATCGGGGGTGTTGAGCCATTTTCCCAGATCCGGCGGCATTTTGCCCGTGCGGCCGAATTCGACAAAGCGCTCCAGGATCGGACCCGAGGGGCAGCCTTCGAACAGCGGCTCGGCCCCGACCGGGGCCGAAGCGGCTCCGGCCGCAACAAGCAACCCAGCCGCCAGTGCCGCGTGCTTCACATCAAGAACTTTCGCCATTTCCGTTCCTCCTCCGGTCGGATCTCGGCCGCGAACCGCAGCATGAAGATCAATCCATCGGCACCAGCTTGCCGGGGTTCATGATATTCTGCGGGTCGAGCGCCCTCTTGATCGCCTGCATTGCGGAGATCTGGGCATCCTCCTTGAGCGCCCGCATGACATCGAGCTTGCTCTGCCCGATCCCGTGCTCGGCGCTGAACGACCCGTTCAGCTCCAGCAAGAGGTCAAAAGCCATTTGCCGGACCCTATCCAACGGCAGGCTATCCCAGTCGCGCCCATCGGCCGCGGTTAACGCATAATGCAGGTTGCCGTCGCCCAGATGTCCGACGGTCAGGGGCTGGAATCCCAACTCCGCTGCAGCGACATCCATCGTGTCGACAAAACGGGAAACATTGGCGAGCGGCAACGAGATATCCATGTGATAGGATGGCCCGGCTTCGGTGATTGCCTCGAGGATGGATTCGCGCATGCGCCACAATTCTGCGCGCTGCTGATCGGATTGCGCGATCATAGCGTCCAGCACCACGCCCTCCTCCATGAGCTCCTGCAGGAGTTCAAGGACCTGGGTCTGCAACCGGACACTTCCGTCATCCTCCAGCACGGCATCGTCCTTCCGGCTCGATGCGACTTCCAGAAACAGACCGGTCTCGGCAGGTTCGTCCAGCGGCGGACGGATATCGGGAAAGATGCGACAGATCACCTCGACCGCGGGCCGAGGCATGTACTCGAAGACCTCGACCCCGCCTCCGGTGCGATCCTGCAGCCTATTCAGAACCTCCACCGTAGCCTTGACCGAGGAAACGGAGAGAAACGCAGTGGCGCGCACGAGCGGCTGGGGCGACAATTTGAAGACCGCCGCCGTAATCACGCCAAGCGTGCCCTCTGCGCCGATCAGGATGTCCCTGAGATCGTAGCCGGTATTGTCCTTGCGCAGCCCCGTCAGCGCATTGATCACGGAGCCGTCGGGCAGCACTGCCTCGATGCCGATGCAGAGCTCGCGCGCAGTTCCGTACCGCACAACGTTCGACCCGCCGGCATTCGTCGACAACGCCCCGCCGATCATGCAACTTCCTTGCGCGCCGAAGGTCAGCGGAAAGACAAGTCCTTCATCAAGCGCCCGTTGTTGCGCGGCTTCCAGCACGACACCCGCCTCGACAGTCATGGTGCGGGCGTCTGCATCGACGGCACGGATCCGGTTCATTCGCTGCAAGGACAGGATAATGCTCGGCTGCCCCTCTATGGGCACGCCGCCACCGCAGAGGCCGGTCCGTCCGCCCTGGGGTACAACGGCGATTCCGGCATCGGCACAGAGCCTGACGATCGCGGCCACCTCTTCCGTGGTACCGGGACGAACGACCGCCAGGGGCAATGCGGAATAGCGCCCGGTCCAGTCCTTGCCATGGGCTGCGAGGTCCGACGCATCCGTCAATACATGCGCCTCACCGAGGACGTTCACGCATTCAGCAACAAAGGCGCCTTGCCCGCCACGCAAGCTCTCGAGACCGTTGACCAATACTCCCTCCCGGTTGGTGCGAATTGCCCCATCGGAGACATCACACCGCTTGAAACTACCATGTTACATCGCAGATTGCGTTGTCAAGCACCATGTAACATGGTAGTTCTGGCGAACGGGACGACCGCCTTGAGGACCTTGAATCATGAAACCGATTACCCCGCCGCAATCGCTGATGGAGCTCACCGCGGAACGCATTCGCGACGCGATCATTCAGGGCGAATTGCCGCTGGGGTCGAAACTTTCCGAGCAGAAACTCGCGGACAAGCTGCAGATCAGCCGTTCGCCAGTGCGCGAAGCGCTTGCTCTCCTGCAGATCGAAGGTCTGGTCCGGGTCCTGCCGAAACGCGGGACCTTCGTGTTCACACCGGACACGAAATCGGTCAACGATCTGTGCGACCACCGCTCGGTGCTGGAAGCGGCATGCCTTCGCTTTTCCATGGAGCGTAATCCGAACATGCTGGTTGGCGGCCTGCGACAGGGAATCGACCAGATGGAGCGCGCCCTTTCGCGAAACGATTCGGCAGCATATTCGGCCGGCGACATGCGCTTTCACCGCGCCATCATCGAGAGCAGCGACAATCATTCGATCGCGAAGGTCTACGAGACCACAATCGGCCCGCTGATGGCATTGCGTACGCATCTGTTCACAACGATGCAGGCGCATCTCGAGTACTCCATGGCCGAACATGCAATGCTGCTTGAGGCCTGCGAGAAGCGGGACGTAGAGCGGGCACAGAAAATCGTCTGCGAACATATCCGGCACTTGGCCGAACACTATCGAGCCAACAGCGAAAAGGGCGAGACACCGAGGCTGCGCCGCGTCATCTGACACCCCGGGAGGAGAAAACGACAGTGAAAAAGACAACCGCCGACATAATGGCCGAGGTGCTGATCGAGAACGGCGTGAACACGGTATTCGGCATTCCCGGAGCCCACTCCTACGAGCTCTCCGATGCGTTGGCCCGCCGTTCGAACGACATCCGGTTCATCCATACGCGCCATGAACAGGGTGCCGCCTACATGGCCTACGGCTATGCCAAGTCCAGCGGCAGACCGGGCGTTTTCACGGTCGTTCCGGGACCCGGCGTCCTGAATGCGGGAGCCGCGCTTTGCACGGCCTATGGCGGCAATGCGCCCGTGATGTGCCTGACCGGCAACATCATGTCGCACCTCATCGGACAGGGCCGCGGACAATTGCACGAACTGCCGGACCAGTTGGCCACTTTGCGCGGACTAACCAAGCACGCCGAAAGGATCGAGCACCCCGGCCAGGCCGCCGACAAGATGACCGCAGCTTTCACCGAGATGCTGTCCGACCGCCAGCGTCCCGTGGCCATCGAGGTGCCCTGGGACGTGTTCGGCCAGAAAGGCCCGGCACCCGACATTTCGCCCGCGCCACGCCGTCACACGGCGATTGATCCCGATGCGATCAGGGAAGCGGCACGGATGGTCGCCGGCGCCAAGAACCCGATGATCATGGTCGGCGGCGGTGCGCTGGATGCGGCCGCCGAGGTACTTGAACTTGCAGAAACGATCCAGGCACCCGTCGCATCGCACCGCTCGGGCAAGGGGATCGTCCCTGATGACAATCCCCATGCAATGAACCTCGTCGCTGCCTATGACTATTTCCGCGACTGCGACCTTCTGATCGGAATCGGCAGCCGCCTGGAACTGCAATACATGCGCTGGCAGTGGCAGCCCGCCGGCCTGAAAGTGATCAGGATCGATATCGACCCGACCGAGATGGTTCGTCTGAAACCGACACTGGGGATCGTCGGAGACGCCGCCGAAGCGGCCCGGGCGCTAACCCAGGCCCTTGCCGGTCACAAGGCGACGGACCGAGCCGCCGAATTCGAGGCGATCAGGGACAGGGCACGCAAGGCGAGCGAGGTCGTGCAGCCGCAAATGTCCTATCTCGACGCGATCCGGCGCGCTCTTCCCCGCGACGGCTTCTTCGTCGAGGAGGTGAGCCAGATGGGCTTCACGGCACGTTTCGGCTTCCCCGTTTATGCGCCGCGCCAATATGTGACCTGCGCCTACCAGGACAATCTGGGCTTCGGCTACAACACCGCGCTGGGCGTCAAGGTCGCAAATCCGGACAAGGCGGTGGTTTCGGTCAACGGAGACGGTGGCTTCATGTTCGGGGCGCAGGAAATGGCCACCGCGATGCAGCATGGCATCAACGTCGTCGCGATCGTGTTCAACAACAACGCCTATGGAAACGTACGGCGCGACCAGATGAACGTCTTCAGCGAAAGACTGCTGGGCGCGGACCTGAAGAACCCCGACTTTGTCGCCATGGCGCAGAGCTTCGGAATGGCCGCCGAAAGGGTGGACACGCCCGAATCGCTGGAGAAGGCGTTGGAAGGCGCATTGGCGAAAAACGCGCCCGCGCTGATCGAGGTGCCCGTCGAGCGAGGCTCGGAAACCTCGCCCTGGCAATTCCTGCACCCCGCGCCGCACGACTGAGAACCTTTCGTGGAGGAGATGAAACATGACAGCATTTGCCATGACCATTGACGGTCAACCGATCACGCCCTCTGAAACATTCGACGTGATCAACCCGGCCACCGGCGGACTTGCCGGGAAATGCCCCGCGGGTTCGGCTGAGGACGTGAACGCGGCGGTGGCGGCCGCCAAGGCCGCCTTCGACGAGTGGAGCCAGCAAAGCGACGAAACGCGCCGCCAGGCATGTCGCGACATGGCCCGCGTGCTCGGCGAGAATGCCGAGGAACTGGCGCGGCTTCTGACAACGGAACAGGGCAAGCCGCTCGGCGGACTCGGATCGCGCTTCGAACTTGGCGGATGCCAGGCCTGGGCGGCGAACACCGCGGAACTGGAACTGCCGGTCGAAGTGGTCAAGGACGATAACGAGGGCCGCATCGAGATCCACCGCAAACCGCTCGGCGTCGTGGCCTCGATCACGCCGTGGAACTGGCCCCTGATGATCGCGATCTGGCACATTGCTCCGGCGATCCGTGCCGGCAACACCGTCGTCATCAAGCCCTCGCCCTACACCCCTCTTTCAACCCTGCGCATGGTGGAAATCCTGAATACCGTCCTGCCTGCCGGCGTCCTCAACGCGGTGACCGGACCCGACAGCATCGGCCCGGTACTGACGTCGCATCCGGACGTAGCGAAAGTGACCTTCACCGGCTCGACAGAGACCGGGAAGAAGGTGATGGCGAATGCCGCCGGCACGCTCAAGAGGCTGACGCTGGAACTGGGCGGCAACGATGCCGGGATTGTACTGCCCGACACCGACCCGAAACAGGTGGCCGAGGGCATTTTCTGGGGCGCGTTCATCAACAGCGGCCAGACATGCGCCTGCATGAAACGCCTCTATGTGCACGACAGCATTTACGACGAAGTCTGCACGGCGCTGGTCGACTTCGCCTCCCGCATCCCGATGGGCGACGGCATGGACGAGAACAACGTCCTCGGTCCCGTACAGAACGCGATGCAGTTCGAGAAAGTGCGCGAACTGGTCGAGGATGCCAAGGCAAACGGTGCCCGCGTGCTGCTCGGCGGAGAGGCTCCGCAGGGTGACGGCTATTTCTACCCGATCACCCTCCTCGCCGACGTGACGGACGGGATGCGCATCGTGGACGAGGAGCAGTTCGGCCCCGTTCTGCCGATCATCCGCTACACCGACGTGGAGGACGCACTGACGCGCGCGAACAGCTCCAGCATGGGGCTAGGCGGTTCGGTCTGGTCGAAAAACATCGATGACGCCGCGGCGCTCGCACTGCGCCTGGAATCCGGGTCGGCATGGGTCAACTCGCATGGCGGACTCCATCCCAACGCGCCCTTCGGCGGCGTCAAGCAATCCGGCATCGGCACCGAGTTCGGCGTCGACGGGCTGAAGGAATTCACGGCGATCCAGACGTTGCACAGGTAGGGAATACTCGCGTCCGGACGGGCATCGCTTCCGGATGACGGCACGCCGACAGCATGGGCGGGCCCCTCGATGGAGGCCCGCCCAATCATCTGTCGCGATCCGGAAGAGAGGGCTTGGGCAACTGCGCCCGTTGCGGGCAGGTGACGCCGGTTGCGACGGCACGACAACCCGCCAATTTCCATGGCCACCGACTTGCCCGTTCCGCGGCACCGTGTCCCGAATTCGATCCAGGCCGGATCCTCGCGGCCGTTGCGATCCGCGAAGCATGACCCCTCTCCGGCAGAAGCGTTAAGGGCCAACTGCGTGGCGGTGCCGTCCCGCTGATCGCATCACATGCGCGACAGATGGGCGTGCATTTGACACGCGGCGATTGCACGTCCTCCTGCTGCCCCGTTTGCCGAACCGCAATGGATTTGAACTTGAGAAGAATCCTTGGTGGGTGAGCAGGGACTCGAACCCTGGACCCGCTGATTAAGAGTCAGCTGCTCTACCATCTGAGCTACACACCCGCCAGAGCCGGCTATCTAGTCGGGCCGGAGCCCTTTGTAAAGGGGGTCATGCATCAAGCATGCCCTCGGCCACCTTGACCGCGTGTCCGCCGATGCGCGCGGCCTGCATTTCCCCGCCCCGGGCATCGATTTCGAGCCGGATCCGTGACGGCCGGCCCATTTCGATGCCCTGCTCGATCATGAAGGCCGTCGGCCCGTCGTCGAGACCGTCGAAACGGGCGATCACGCCCGAGAAATTCGCCACTGCCGAGCCGGTTGCCGGGTCCTCCGACACGCCCATTTCAGGCGCGAACATGCGGCCGTGAAACGAGCAGTCGTGACCGACCGTGTCGCGGCAGTAGAGGAAAAGCGATGCCCTGTGGCCATTCACCAGCGGCGAGATGTCGCTCCACAGCATGGCGTTGACGGAGACTCTGGCCGCTGCATCGAGGCCGTGCACGGGCACGAAGACGAAGCTGTTTCCGGCCGTCCAGACGCTGATCGTGTGGTTCTCGAACCCGATCTCGCTTTCGTCGAGGCCGATGGCGGCCGCAACGCCGGCCCTTTCGATGTCGACGGCGACCTGCTCGGGCAGCACCGGCACGTCGAACTCGGCATAGGGGCTGTCGGCCATCCGTAGGGCGCAGCGTACGGGACCGATCCGTTCTTCCAGCACCATCAACCGGCTTTCTCCGCCGCCGGAATCGTCGCCGCCGAGCGCGATCGCCGCGCCGACCGTCGGATGGCCGGCAAAGGGCAGTTCGCGTCCGGGCGTGAAGATGCGCAGGCTCGCCCGGTGCGCGGGGTTCTCCGGCGGCCGGACGAACACCGTCTCCGAGAGGTTGAACTCGCGGGCGATGGCCTGCATGGCCTCGTCGTCCAGCCCTTCCGCATCGAGCACCACGGCAAGCGGGTTTCCGCTCAGTGGTCTGTCCGTGAACACGTCGTAGACAGCATATCGGCGCGCCATGCATATTCCCCTTGTCGTGTGCCTTGCCGGGTCAGCGGAAGGTCTCGTTTTCAAAATGCCACATCGCGAGTGCGCGCGCATAGGGCTTCAACAGGCCGATGGCATCCCCGCCCGGCCGGATGGCGACCGCGGATTCGATCTCGTCGTCCCCGGTTTCCGCCTGGTGGCGTTCCAGCCTTCCACGCGCAGCCTCGAAATCGAACGGTAGCCGATTGCGCCGCGCCACGTGGATCGCGCCGGTCGCACACACCGCGACATGCTGCGCCTCGGCGTCCGCCTCGCGGAATTCCAGCCCCGTCTCCTCGACCAGTTCGCGGGATATGTTGCCGGTCACGTCGAACCGCCCGCCCTGCATGTCCGCGGCATCGAAAGACCCGGCGGGAAAGTAGACCTGCCCGGCATTGGCCGTATGTGCGGCCATGCGCACGGCGAGCAGCGCCCCGTCGGCCAGGACCGGCAGCGAGGTGCCGGTGATGTGCACGACGCAATCCGGCCTGCCATTGTCGCGCCAGTACAGGAATGTCGCGAAGTCCGTCGGCCGGCCGGTACCCGTCAGCACGCCGCCCTCGATACGCACGTCCTCGAACATGAAGAAGGGACCGTTCCACAGCCGCGGATTGGCGGAAACCGCCGCCTGCCAGTAACGCTCGATGTCGTTCCGGTTCTCGACGGCAAAGGCCGGAGCCCCCTCGCCCGCAACGAGCCGCACGCTCTCCAGCCGGTGGATCCGGATGTCCGTCACGTCACGCCGCTCCCGCGAGGCGCCCGCGATCAACCTGCCCGACCGCTTCCCGGACCAGACCGGCCAGCCGCCGGATGCCCTCGTCGATCATGTCCCCCGGGGCGCAGGAAAACGACAGCCGCAGCGTGTTTGCTCCCGACCCGTCCGGGAAGAATGCCCGGCCGGGCACGAAGGCCACCCGCTCCCACTCGACCGACCGTGCAAGCAGCGCCGCCCCGTCCAGCCCCTCCGGAAGCGTCAGCCAGACGAACATGCCGCCTTCCGGCCGCGTCCACTGCACCTGAGCCGGCATCTCGCGTTCCAGCGCCCGCAGCATGCGGTCGCGCCGCGCGGCATAGACCGCCCGGATCCTTTCGACCTGTTCGTGGAAACAGGAACGCGCCACGCGCTCCATCGCCACCTGGTTGATGGTGGCGGAATGGAGATCGCCTGCCTGCTTGAGGATCACGAGCCGCGAAACGATGTCCCTTGCCGCGCAGACCCAGCCGATCCTCAGGCCGGGCGACAGCGTCTTGGAGAAGGTGCCGCAATAGATCGTCCGGCAATCGTCGATGCCGCCCTTGCGCGCGATCTCCAGCGCCAGCAGCGGTGGGATCGCCTCCCCGTCATAGCGCAGCGACTGGTAGGCCCCGTCCTCGATGACGGCGATATCCAGCGCGTCGGCGAAATCGAGCACGCGCTCACGCTGCGCGCCCGTCATGGTCTCGCCCGTGGGATTGGCGAAGTCGGGCGACAGGTAGGCGAATTTCACCGATCCGCCCTTCTCGCCCGCCTGCCCTGCGTAGTCGGCCGGCGCGCGATTGGCCATCGCGTCCAGCCGGTCGTAGTTCGGCTCGCAGGCATTGAAGGCCTGCAGGGCGCCGAGATAGGTCGGCCATGTCACCAGCGCCGTGTCGCCGGGCGAGAGGAATAGCTTGCCGAGAAAGTCGAGCGCCTGCTGGGACCCGGAGGTAATGACGATGTTGTCGCGCCCGCAGGGAATGCCGAGGCGCCCCATCTCTTCGGCGATCCAGTCGCGCAGGCCGGGATGGCCCTCGCTCGGCGAATACTGCAGCACCGCCCCTGCCCCCGCGCCTTCCAGCACCTCGCCATAGGCCTGCCGGAACGCGTCCGCCGGGAACAGTGCCGCATCGGGAATGCCGCCGGCGAAGGAGATGATGTCGGGTCGGTCCAGCAGCTTCAGCAACTCCCGGATTTCGGATGCCTTCATGCGGCTTTCGCGCGAGGAGAAGCGGAAATGGTGTGTCATGGCGGATGCTCCGGCTATGGAGGTGATAGTGCGCCTTCCGGCAATTTATGTCAACATTACTGACCTATTTGCGCAACATTCCGCCGCGCCAGGAAGCTCCGGAGTCACGAATGAAAAGGTACGCCGCCGCGCTTGGCGGGATGCTATCCCGTTTGGCGGAAGGACAAGGGGCCGCGGATCGCTCCGCGGCCCCTGCCGAGTTCCGGTGACGGAAGGATCAGTTCCGTTCCTTGTCGACCAACGCGTTCGACTTGATCCACGGCATCATGCCGCGCAGCTTCTCGCCGACCTGTTCGATCGGGTGCTCGTCGTTGAGACGGCGAGTCGCCTTGAAGCGGGCAGCACCGGAATGCCACTCCTGCATCCATTCCGACGTGAACTTGCCGGTCTGGATGTCCTTCAGCACCCGCTTCATTTCCGCCTTGGTCTCGTCGGTGATGATGCGCGGGCCGGACATGTACTCGCCCCACTCGGCCGTGTTGGAGATCGAGTAGTTCATGTTGGCGATGCCGCCCTCGTAGATGAGATCGACGATCAGCTTCACCTCGTGCAGGCACTCGAAATAGGCCATTTCCGGCGCGTAGCCGGCTTCCACCAGCGTCTCGAAGCCGGCACGGATCAGCTCGACGAGACCGCCGCAAAGCACCACCTGCTCGCCGAACAGGTCGGTCTCGCATTCCTCGCGGAAATTGGTCTCGATGATGCCGGAGCGACCGCCGCCGACGCCACAGGCATAGGACAGCGCCAGGTCGTGGGCATTGCCCGAGGCGTCGTGGTGGACGGCAATCAGGCACGGCACGCCGCCGCCCTTCTCGTATTCGCCGCGCACCGTGTGGCCGGGGCCCTTCGGCGCGATCATGATGACATCAACAGACGACTTCGGCTCGATCAGGCCGAAATGCACGTTGAGGCCGTGCGCGAAGGCGATTGCCGCGCCGTCGCGGATGTTCGGCGCGATGTGTTCCTTGTAGATGCCGGCCTGCAGCTCGTCCGGCGTCGCCATCATCATCAGGTCGGCCCATGCAGCCGCTTCGGCAACCGACATCACCTTGAACCCGTCGGCCTCGGCCTTCTTCGCCGTGGCCGACCCGTCGCGCAGCGCGATGCGAACATCGTTGGCGCCCGAATCCTTCAGGTTGAGCGCATGCGCGCGCCCCTGCGAACCGTAGCCGATGATGGCCACCTTCTTCGACTTGATGAGATTGAGATCGGCATCGCGATCGTAATAGACACGCATGATCGTTTCCTTCCCTTGACGTGTTCAGTTCGTGGTTGCGGTAGATGCATCCGCGGTTCCGTAGAGCCGCAGAAACTGGTCGATGGCGCGCGCGGCATGGCGCGCGATGGCGCTTTCCCCGTCGATCAGCGGCACGGAATCCCCGAGCAACATGCGCACATGCATGTCGCCGACGATCAGACCGTAAAGCGCGTTGAATGCTTCGTCGCGATTGTCATAGTCGATCAGCCCTGCCCTGCGTCCGGCCTCGATCATCCGCATGGCGCGTTGCTCGATCGCTCGCCGGCCGCGCTCGATGAGGAGCCTGCCAAGCTGCGCGTCCTCGCGCCCGGCTTCTCCAATGGCCAGCCTGTTGAGCGCCAGCGAGGTCGGTCCCGCAAGGACAGTCAGAAGGTCCGCCGCGAAGCCTTGCAACTGCTTGCGGAATACCGGTGCTCCGGGCGGCTCCGCGAGCGGGCCCTCGACCCGCACCTTGCTCGCCTGGAAGGTAATCATGGCGGCCAGCAGACCGTTTCGATCGCCGAACCACTTGTAGAGGCTTTCCTTCGAGCAGTTGGCGGCCTTCGCCAGGCGTGCCGTGGTGAACCCCTTGTCGCCGCCCTCCACCAGCAGTGCAAGCGCCGCCTCCAGCACCGCCGCCTGTCGCGGGCTGTACGGCTCCTCGCCATGCTCGGCCGGCATGTCTTCCGAAATCTGCGCGTTCAACATCTTCCTGCCCGAATAGTACCGTACGGTACGGTTCGGAATTCCTAGATGCTGAACCGCGTCCCGTCAAGCGGAACCTTCCCGGCGGTTGCCGGGATCACTCCTCGGAATCGCGAGGTGAAAGCGGCGGCGTGTTTTCGCCGAGATCGACATGGCCCGTGGGCGACCCGGCAGCCGGTTCCCCTTCATTGGCCATTTCCTGCAGACGCGCGGCGATGCGGGCCCTTGCCTCTTCCGCCCTGCGACGGATGAGTTCCATGGCTTCCGGGTCGTCGTGAATGCCGGGGCCGGAGCGTTCGCCATCTCCGCCGTCCGACATTTGGACGGCGGGAGAGGCGCTGTCGGCATCGGCGGACATGCCATCCGGCTGCGTCGCGAAGGAAGCATCGTCACCGCGCGAGAGACCGGCGGCGGTTTCCTCGTGATGCGCTTGCGGATGACCATCCGCCGTACCGCGCAGCGGCGCATCGAGCGGGGAATGATCGACGGGCACGCCATCCGGCGCAGGTACGTAATCGGCGGCCGGGGCCGCGGAAGATTCGGTCGCGGGTGGCTCCTGCGTCTCGGGCGCCGCCAACGGCGTCTCCAGCGACGGCCCTACCTCGTCTGGCGCCGCTGTCGCCGCGACCTGTGTCGGCGGCTGGTCATAGCCGGCGGCCGGGGCCGCGGCTTCGGCCGGCGCCGCATCGGGTTCGGCAGACGCCTCGGGCGCCGCTTCGGGCGCGCCGGCATCCTGCGGGATTTCCTCAGCAGCCTCCTGCGCCTTGCGGCGCGCCTCGATCGCTTGCTTTCGCGCGACCGCCTGCTTTCGGGCAAGCCTTTCGAGGATCACCGCACTGCGATCGCGCAGCGCATCGCGTTGCGCGATCCTGCTGCCGTGCTCAACTACCTCTTCGATCCGTTCCTCGGGCACATGGCGTGCAAACAGCCGCTGGAGCATGGTTGCCTCCTTCGGTTAATGCACGGATTTTAGACCGAAATTATGAACGGGTCCTTTCGCGCGCGTTTACCCTGTTGCCTCCGAAGCACGAACAACGCGGCATTTTATCGGTTTGCGAACCGTTTTCGAACCAGAATCGCGGCTGCGGGACGATTCGCGAGACCGCCGAACAGGAACCGACATGCTGGCAAATCTGGTTATTGGCACGCTGATTATCTCCCTGACCGTCGTGATCCACACTTTCGGCCTGATCTGGGTGACGCGCGGCATGAACTGGCTGACCGGCAAGGTGCGGCTGCAGGCTCACAGAAGCCGAATGCTGGCGATGAATTCGGTCGTTCTGGGCATATTCGCCGTGCTCACGGTGGAAGTCTGGCTGTGGGCGGCAGCCTATCTTGTCCTCGACGTCTTCGACTCGTTCGAGACCGCCCTCTACTTCTCGTCCTCGACCTTCTCGACGGTCGGTTACGGCGATGTCGTCACCGGCGAGCAGTGGCGCCTTCTCGCGGGGCTGGAAAGCGTGAACGGCTTCCTGCTGATCGGATGGTCGACGGCCTATCTCGTGGCAGCCTCCATGCGCGTCGGCCCGTTCAAGGCCGGCGAGCATTTCTGATCGCTAGTTGCCGCACGCATCCAGGAAGCGTTTCACGGTGGCGTCCATGCCGTGGATCAGCGCGTCGGCCGTCAGCCCGTGACCGATCGAGACCTCGGCGAGATACGGTATGCGGTCCACCAGCGGGGGCAGGTTCTCGACAGTCAGGTCATGACCGGCATTGATGGCAAGGCCGAATCCATGCGCCGCATCGGCCGTTTCGCCGAGCATGGCGATCTGTTCGGCCGCAGCCTTCGGATCGTCGTAACAGGCACCGTAGGGGCCGGTATAGAGTTCCACCCGGTCGGCGCCGGTATCCTTCGCCGCCTGCATGCCCTTTTCGCCGGCATCGGGATCGGCGAAAAGCGAAACCCGCATACCCTTCGCCTTCAGGCGCTGGACGCAATCGCGCAGGAAACCTCCCTGCCCGAGAAAATCCCATCCGTGGTCCGACGTCGCCTGTGCCGGATCGTCCGGCACCAGCGTCACCTGGTCCGGCTCGTTCGCCTCGACGAGCGCTAGGAACGCGTCGGTCGGATAGCCTTCGATGTTGAACTCGGCCTGCGGAAACTCGTCGTCGATCAGGGCACGGATCTCCGGCAGGTCCGAGAAGCGGATATGGCGCTGGTCGGGCCGCGGATGCACGGTCAGCCCGTGCGCGCCGGCGGCAAGCGCGATTCGCCCCAGCCCGGTAACGCTCGGCCACGGCAGGTCGCGCCGGTTGCGCAGCATGGCGATGGCATTGAGGTTCACGGAAAGCTTTGCAGGCATGCGTTTCTCACCCGATCTGTCGAACGGTTGAGGCCTATTGCATCAGCCGGTTTTTGGGAACCCGCCGACGAGAAAATTCCTTGCCTGCAGGCCTTCCCGGAACACGCACGCGACGGTCGCAGAAATGGCCATGTGGACTGGCGGCGCAGCGCGCCGTCGTCACCGGTGAAGCAACCCGGCTTGCGCATGAAGCCGGGCGACGCCTCGAACGCAAATTTCAGGAACCGGTAGCGCGCCGTCTCTGCCCGGCCGGACGAGGACCTGCCCTAGTCATGGCTGCCCTTGCGCATGATTTCGAGCTTCTTCTGGTACTCGGCCTCGAATCCTTCCTTCTGCGCGTCGTCATTCCGGCGGTAGGTGAAGACGGCGACGCAGAACACGACAAAACCGATCCAGACAAAAATGGCGCGGAGCAGGAGATCGAAATCCAGGCGAGACACCAGACCCGCATCAAGGCTGGCCATGGCCTGCACCGGATCAACAGTTGCCGCCTGCAACATAAGCAGGGAAAGTGTTACGCAGATGGACAATTTATTCGCCTGAGACACCCCAATACTTATCCCCCAAATATTGGGCATCAATTGTTTTAATTCACTTAACGATTACAAGCGTATTTGCCGCGCGGGTTATCCCCGTGTACAGCCAGCGGCTGCGCATGTCGCGAAATGCGTAACTTTCGTCGAACAATACGACATCGTCCCACTGCGAACCCTGCGCCTTGTGCACGGTGAGCGCATAGCCATAGTCGAAATCGTCGTAGCGCTTCCTGGTCTGCCAGGGAATTTCATCCTCCGGCGCATCGAAGGCGGCCTTCAGCAGCTTGATCTTGGCAGCGCCGCGATCAGCGTCGCCATCATCCGGGGAGACGAGCAGGTTTATTCCCGGTTTCACCGTCTCCTTGGCTGCGGTCATCACCTTCCACAGCGAGCCGTTGAGCAGTCCCTTGGCCGGGTCGTTGCGCAGGCACACCAGCTTGTCGCCGGCCTGCGGATAGGCTGCCGTGAAGCCCTTCAGTTCCCGCAAGCGCTGATTGTAGCGCCTGCGCGTGCGATTGATTCCGACCAGCACCTGGTCCGCGGCCAGCACGAGATCGGCGTCCACCTCGTTCTTGGGGATCACCTGCGTCGTGCCATAGTCGCCATACATGATCTCCTTGCCGGCGCGTACATCCATCGCCAGCCGGATGATCGGGTTTTCGGCCGCCTGGCGATGTATCTCGGTAAGCAGGAAATCCGGTTCGTGCTCGGTGAAGAAGCCACCGCCGGAAATGGGCGGCAACTGGCCCGGATCGCCGAGCACCAGGATCGGGGTGCCGAAGCTCATCAGGTCGCGGCCGAGCTGCTCGTCAACCATCGAGCACTCGTCGACGATGACGAGCTTGGCCTTGGCTATGTCGCTCTGACGGTTGAGCGAGAAGGTCGGCGCGATCGAGGTTCGGCCGGTCGTCTCGTCCTCCACTGCCTCCTCGCCGCGAGGACGATAGATCAGCGAATGGATGGTCTTCGCATTGGACGCGCCCTTGGCACGCAGCACCTGCGCGGCCTTGCCAGTAAAGGCGGCGAACTGCACCTGCCCGTCGACATGTTCGGCGAAGTGGCGCGCCAGCGTCGTCTTGCCCGTGCCGGCGTAGCCGAACAGCCTGAACAGCTGACGGTCGCCGTCCTTCAACCATTGCGCCACGGCCCGGAGCGCTTCGTCCTGTTGCGGAGAGAATTTCATGCGCCCTGTCTAGGGGATTCGCCGCCCGGCCGCCATGCGGAATCGCGACCGTGCCGTCACATCCCTTCCGGTCCGCGGCCCATCGCGGCAACGCCCGTGCGACAGACCTCCACAAGGCCGAGCGGCGCCATGGTCGCGATGAACTGTTCGATCTTCGACGTCCGGCCCGTGACTTCGAAAACGAAGTGCTCGACATTGGCGTCGATCACCGTCGCCTTGAAGGCGTCCGCCAGCCGCAGCGCCTCAACGCGGTGATCGCCCTTGCCCGAGACCTTGACAAGGGCAAGCTCGCGCTCGAGCGGCTTCTCGTGCCCGCGTTCGTGCGCCATCACGGTCAGGTCGACGACCCGGTGAACCGGCACGATGCGCTCGAGCTGCGCCTTGATCTGCTCCAGGACGTGCGGCGTGCCGCGCGTCACGATGGTGATGCGCGACAGGTGCTTCTCGTGCTCGGTCTCCGAGACCGTAAGGCTCTCGATATTGTAGCCCCGGCCCGAGAACAGTCCGATGACGCGCGCCAGCACGCCCGGCTCGTTGTCGACCACGACCGATAGCGTGCGCTTTTCGGGCCGCTCCGTTTCCTTGGCTATGAAATAGGCCGACGCCGGCTGTTTGGCGACTTTGTTCATGGGTGTCTCCCTTGGGCGATGGGTGAATTCCTGGATGGTTCGATGCAATCGGCCGGGCGGCCGCGAAACGCGGCTGCCGGCGCGGGTGGCGCATCGTCGGGAAGTCCGTTCGGGTTCGTCTGCATGGCAACGGGAGGGCGCCTAGACCAGCGCCTTCCCTTCCGTTCCGATCGCGTTCGCCACGGCCTCGTCCGTCGCTTCGTCGGGCAGCAGCATTTCGTTGTGCGCCTTGCCCGACGGGATCATCGGGAAGCAATTGGCGAGATTGGCGACCCGGCAATCGAAGATCACCGGTTTGTCCGACGCGATCATGGCGTCGAGCGCATCGTCGAGTTCCTCCGGCTTCTCGGCACGGATACCGACGCATCCGTAGGCTTCGGCCAGCTTGACGAAATCCGGCAGTGCCTCGGTGTAGGAATGCGACAGGCGGTTGCCGTGCAGCAGCTGCTGCCACTGGCGCACCATGCCCATGTACTGGTTGTTCAGGATGAATATCTTGATCGGCGCATTGTGCTGCACCGCCGCCGACATCTCCTGGATCGTCATCAGCACCGATGCGTCGCCCGCGATATCGACGACAAGGGCATCGGGATGCGCGACCTGCACGCCGAGCGCCGCCGGGAGGCCGTATCCCATCGTGCCCAGACCGCCCGATGTCATCCAGTGGTTGGGCTCCTCGAAGCCGAAGAACTGCGCCGCCCACATCTGGTGCTGCCCGACCTCGGTGGTGATGAAGGTTTCCTTGCCCGACCGCAGGCTTGCTTCCTTGAGGCGCTGGATCGCGTATTGCGGCATGATGACATCATCATGCGCCTTGTAGGCGAGCGAATTGCGCGCCTTCCACCGGTCGATCTGCTCCCACCATTCGGCAAGCGCCGGCTTGTCCTGGACACCTCCGGAAGCGCGCCAGATGCGGACGAGGTCCTCCAGCACGTGGGCGACGTCGCCGATGATCCCGAGATCGGTACGGATGATCTTGTTGATCGACGAGGGATCGATGTCGATATGGATGATCTTCGCCTTCGGCGCGAACTTGTCGACCCGGCCGGTGATCCGGTCGTCAAAACGTGCGCCGATATTCAGCATCACGTCGCAGTCATGCATCGCCATGTTGGCTTCGTAGGTTCCGTGCATGCCCAGCATGCCGAGCCAGTTCTTGCCGCTGGCGGGATAGGCGCCCAGCCCGGTCAAGGTCGAGGTGATCGGGAAACCGCTGAGTTCCACCAGTTCGCGCAGCAGCTTGCTCGCCTCCGGACCGGAATTGATGACGCCGCCGCCGGAATAGATGATTGGCCGTTTCGCAGAGGTCAGCAGCGCGACGGCCTGCTTGATGAGCGTCTCGTCGCCGGACATCCGGGGCTGGTAGCTCGTCCTCTGGAAGGCGACTTCCGGGCCGTGATAGGTGCCCTTGGCGAACTGGACGTCCTTCGGGATATCGACCACCACTGGCCCGGGCCGGCCGGTCGTCGCGACGCGGAATGCCTCGTGCAGGATGCGCGGCAGGTCCTCCACCGATTTGACCAGCCAGTTGTGCTTGGTGCAGGGCCGGGTGATACCGACGGTATCGCACTCCTGGAACGCATCGGAGCCGATCAGCGTCGTCGGCACCTGCCCGGTGATGCAGACCAGCGGGATGGAGTCCATCAGCGCGTCCTGCAGCGGTGTGACCGCGTTGGTTGCGCCGGGACCGGATGTCACCAGCATGACGCCGGGCTTTCCGGTCGAGCGGGCGTAGCCTTCCGCGGCGTGGCCCGCGCCCTGCTCATGGCGCACCAGTATGTGCTTGACGTCGTCCTGCTGGAACAGCTCGTCATAGATCGGGAGTACGGCGCCGCCGGGATAGCCGAAGATGTGCTCGACCCCGTTGTCCCTGAACGCCTGGATGACCATTTCGGCGCCGGTCATTTCCCGCTTGTCGCCGGACTTTGCTTTCGCATTCATCGTACTGTTCCCGTCTTCGACGTCTGTATGCCCTTTTTCGGGCTTGAGACCTAATGCTGTGTTTGGAGGAGAGGTGCAATAAAAAAGGCCCCGTAAGGAGCCTTGTGTTTTCCGCGCATGGGTGCTTGCCGCCGGGCGATTACATCGCCCTGCCCATGCGCGGTCGTACTACGATAAGGGTCATAGTCATGGTGGCGAACCATATGGCTGCGTCACCGCGGCGTCAAGTGGCGGCATTTCCGTAGCCATTCCTTAACTTCATACGACCAGTATATGCCGGTCAATGGGCTGGGAAAGTCTGATGTCTGAAGTGCAAGCTGAAGAAATTTCTACATCCGCCACGAAAGAAAATGACGACTACCGCTATCGCAGCCAGGGTCATGTCGTCTACTGCGATGGCACGCAGGCGATCATTGCCGCGTCCGTCGGGCCGGGGCGCACCGATCCGATCGATTACTGGGCTGTCGGCCAGCTGATCTCCATCCGGGTCGGCAACAATCGCGTAGTCGGCATGCTCTACAAGGTCGACACCGGAACCGAGGTTCCGGAATGGAACGCTGACGGTCGCAACAACATCCAGATTCACGTCGAGCTCGTCGGCGAGATCACCGAGGACGAAGAGGGCAATGTCGACTTTTCCGGCGGCATTTCCACCTATCCGCACCTCGGCGCCGTGGCGCACCGCATCCGCGCCAAGGACCTCGCCGCAATCTACGAGAACGAGGACGCGCGCGCCGTTCCCGTCGGCTGCCTGTCGCAGAACACGGAGATTCCCGCGCTGATCTCCATCGACAGCCTGATTTCGCGGCACTTCGCCGTGGTGGGCACGACCGGTGTCGGCAAGTCCACGGCGGTGACGTTGCTCCTGCGCAAGATTGTCGAGGCGCGCCCGGACGTGCGCATCCTGATCCTCGACCCACACAACGAGTTCTCCAGTGCCTTCCCTGACCTGGCCATCACCATCAACGACCGGGATCTCGATCTTCCCTTCTGGCTGTTCCGGCTGGAGGAGTTCGCCGAAGTGCTGTTCCGTGGCCGTCCGGCCATTCCCGAAGAGGTCGATGCGCTGCGCGAACTGATCCCTCTGGCCAAGATGCAGTTCAAGGGCGGCGACCAGCCGAGCCTTCGCAAGACGTCGGAGACAACGTCGATCACCTCCGACACGCCCGTTCCATACCGCATCTCGGACCTGGTTCGCCTGATCGACGAACGGATCGGCATGCTCGAGGGCCGCAACGAACGACCCTACCTGAAGGCGCTGAAGAATCGCATCGAGGCTGCCGTGGCGGATCCACGCTACCGCTTCATGTTCGCGCGCAAGTCCATCGAGGACAACATGAACGAGGTGGTGTCGACGCTGTATCGCGTACCGGCCCACGGCAAGCCGATCACCGCCTTCCAGATGAGCGGCATGCCTTCGGAAGTGGTCAACTCCGTCGCCTCGGTGCTCTGCCGCCTCGCCTTCGATCTGGCGATCTGGAGCCAGTCGAAGATCCAGACGCTGGTTGTCTGCGAGGAAGCGCACCGCTACATCCCGGCAGATACGAGTGCCGGCTTCGCGCCGACCCGTGCCGCGATCGCGCGTATCGCCAAGGAAGGACGAAAGTACGGTGTCTATCTCGGCATCGTCACCCAGCGCCCCGGCGAACTGGACGAGACGATCCTGTCGCAGTGCAACACCTTCTTCTCCATGCGCCTCGGCAACGAGCGCGACCAGGAGATCATGCGCAAGGCGATCTCCGGATCGTCGCGCTCGGCCATCAATTTCCTGCCGTCGCTGGCCAACCGCGAAGCCATCGCCTTCGGTCAGGGCGTCTCCACGCCGATGCGCATGATGTTCGAGACTGTGCGCACGGAAAGACTTCCTGGCAACCATCTATACGACGAACAGGCCCAGATGCAGTCCGGCGAAGGGGCCGTCGACGTTCCGGATGTCATCGAGAAGATGCGGTATCCGCGTGGCACCGGCGAGGAGGAGGTCACCGGCACGATGGGCGTCAAGCAGCCCCTCGGCGAACAGATCGTCGGCGAACAGCGGCCCAGCATTCCCGCACCGCAGATTGCCGCGCACCAGCCGCCGGTCTTCACGCGACCGAAGAAGGAAGAGATCGCCGGTCTGTTCCGCGAGGAATCATCGCTGCGCCGGGACCGCTTCACCCGGCCTCCCGCGCCCGAGGCGGCGCTCGGCCCCGAAGAAGCCCGCAAGACGCGGAACCTGATCAACCGTTTCCGGAAGTAGGACCGGCCAGAAATTGGCCGCCCGCGACCTGTCGAAGGGCGCGGGCGGCTGTCGGTCGTTTTCCAGGGAGATGTCTTCTCAGGCGCAGACGCGGTTCCGGCCGGAGCGCTTCGCGTTGTAGAGGCTGGTGTCGGCGCGCTTGTAAAGCGACGATGCTGGCTCCTTGCCGTCCCAGATCGCGATGCCGATCGATACCGTGATCCGCAACCGCACATTGCCGATGTTGAAGACCAGGTCGGATACGGCGAGCCGCAGCCGGTTGGCCATCTTGTCCAGGTTCTCGACATCGACATTCGGCGCGACCACCGCGAATTCCTCGCCGCCGATCCGGGCCGCGATATCGTGATACCGCGTATATTCGCGAATGGTGTTCGCGAGTCCCTTTATCACCTCGTCACCGACGTCATGACCGTAGGTGTCATTGATCGACTTGAAGTGGTCGATGTCGACAATCATGATGCCGAGAGGTCGCTCGATGCGGGAGAATTCCTCCATGTACTGCGCCAGCGCATCGTCGAAATAGCGCCGGTTCTGGAGTCCGGTCATCGGATCAGTCAGCGCCGCCTGCTGGAATGTCGCCGACTTCATCGTCAGTGACTCCGTCAGCTGGCGCAGGCTCAGATATTCGCGCGCCTGGCGCCTGATCAACGGCAGGAAATACAGCAAGCCCGCGATCACGGCCACCAGAAGCATCAGCAGCGAAATGCGCATCGCCATGATGCCGCCGGAAAGCGCGGACGCGATTTCCGGGTCCGCCATGCCGTCGACCTGGCCCGATATGGAGTAATTGGCCCAGAAGGCGGAACCTGCCGCCCCCGCGAGCAAGACTAGAAAGGCCACGAAGGCCTTTTCCGAACGATGAAGCCTCATTTTCACAACCCACCAACCAGTAGGGGAAGGGTAGCGGGCGATGATTGCCCCAACGTTAAGGTATCACCTCTAATTGTAACGACCGCCGGTCGCGCCGGCATCAGCCCTGCACTTTCCACCCCTCGCCGAACTGGTTGCGAAACCAGGTCATCTGCCGCTTGGCATATTGCCGGGTTGCCGTCTTCGCCGCCGCCAGCGCGTCCGGCATCGTCATCTCGCCGCCGAGCACGGCAGCGAATTCGCGCACCCCGATCGCCTTCATCGCGGGCATCGCCGGGTCCAGGTCGAGCGCAAGCAGCGCCTCCACCTCCTCCATCGCGCCCTCCTCCACCATTCGGTCGAGCCGCCGCTCGATGGTGCGGTAGAGTGTCTCGCGCTCCGGCATCAGCACGATGCGCTCCGCCCTCTCCCCGTCGACAAGCCCCTTTCCGGCCAGCGCCTGCCAGTGCGAGATCGGCTTGCCCGAGGCTTCAAGCACCTCCAGCGCGCGAACGATGCGCTGCCCGTCGCCCGGACGGATGGCAGCCGCGGCCGCCGGGTCTTCGCGCTTCAGTATCCGGTGCAGGCTTTCCGGCCCCTCCTCGCCAAGGCGCAACCGCCATCGCTCCCGCACCGGCGCCGGAATGTCCGGCATCGGCGAAAGTCCTTGTGTCAGGGCGCGAAAATAGAGCCCCGTGCCGCCGACGAATATCAGTGGCCGTCCGTTGAGGGACGTTTCCGCCATCACGGCGCGCACATCCTCAAGCCACCGGCCGGTCGAGTATTGTTCGCCCGGATGCACGTGTCCGTATAGCCTGTGCGGCACGCGTGCCATCTCCTCGTCACACGGGCGCGCGGTGAGCACCCGCAACACGTCGTAGACCTGCATGGAATCGGCATTGACGACGATGCCGCCGGTCTCCTCGGCCTTTCTCAGCGCGAGCGCCGACTTGCCGCTCGCCGTCGGCCCGGCTATCAACACCGCGTGCCGGATTTCATCCACGCCAGTCGCCCCTCCGTTCGCTTCGAGAGATTGCGCTTCTAACGCCCATGAACACTTTCGTCACCCTGATTGCCAATCCGGCGCAAGGCGCGCTGGGCGATGAAACCGTCAATGCCGTTGCCGCCATGCTGCCGGATGCGCGGCTCGACTGGCTCGATCCCGGACAGGCAGCCGACATCGCGTCGCCGAAGCCACTGGCCGACGACGAGCGGAAGGCGCTTTCCGCCGATCTCGCCGCGCGCTTTGTCGAGGCGCACATAGACTGTGCCGTCCAGGTCGTCGCCGAACGGGATCGCCGCAAGAAAATCCTGATTGCCGACATGGATTCCACCATGATCCGGCAGGAGTGTGTGGACGAACTGGCCGACGAGGCAGGTGTCGGAGAATACGTCGCCTCGATCACCGCCCGCGCCATGAATGGCGAGATCGATTTCGAGAGCGCGCTGCGCGAGCGCGTCGGCCTGCTCGAGGGACTGTCGGCCACGATCATCGAGAAGGTTATCGACACGCGCATCGAGCTTATGCCCGGCGGTCCGGAGCTTGTCCGCACCATGAAGGCGAATGGCGCCTGGTGCGCCCTCGTGTCCGGCGGCTTTGTCGATTTCACCGACCGCATAGGCGAGATGATCGGCTTCCAGGAAACCCGCGCCAACCGCCTTGTCCAGGCCGACGGCAAGCTTACGGGCAAGGTCGCGGAGCCGATCCTCGGTCGCCAGGCCAAGGCTGATGCACTGCTCGAGATATCGGGACGCCTTGGCCTCACACCAGCCGAAGCGATCGCCGTCGGCGACGGCGCCAACGATCTGACCATGCTCGGGCTCGCCGGAACGGGCGTTGCCCTGCACGCCAAGCCGACCGTGGCGGAACAGGCCGATATCCGCATCGATTACAACGACCTGACCGCGCTTCTTTATATCCAGGGTTATCGCCGCGACGAATTCGTCCGGTGACGCCACGCATCGAAACGCAACGGCTGGTCCTGCGCCCGTGGGAGGAGCGCGACCGCGATCTCTTCTTCGAGATCAACTCCGATCCGCAGGTGATGGAATTCTTTCCCTTTCGACGCACGCGTGAACAGGCCGACGCATTCTTCGACCAATTGATGCGCGATCAGCGTCAGCGGCTCGTCTTCCCGGCCGCCGAACTCCGCGACACCGGCGAGTGCATCGGCTTCTGCGGCCTGCACGAGGGCGACCTCGCCCCGCAGTTCCCGGCCGGAACCATCGAAGTCGGCTGGCGGCTGGCTGCACGGCACTGGGGCAACGGTTACGCCACCGAGGGCGCGCTGGCCGCGCTCGAATTTGCCTTTTCCGAAATCGACCTGCCGGAAGTCGTTTCCTTCGCGGTCCACGACAACCGTCGTTCGACCGCGGTCATGGAGCGCATCGGCATGTCGCGGGTCATGGGCTCCGACTTCGACCATGTGAAGGTGCCCGACACCCATCCGCATCTCAGGCGCCATGTCCTGTACCGCCTCACGACGGGCGAATGGGCAAGAAAAAAGGGCGGCTGAAAGCCGCCCTTGTCGGTCCATTCCGGCGATACGCGCTCAGTCGATCCGGATCGTCGCGAACCGCAGCTCGCCGCTCTTCGACGCCAGCATGAGCAGCGCGTTGCGGCGGTTCTCTTCCCGCAGGTCCTCGATCGCCTCGGCCACGTCCTGCGGCGACGAGACTGTCTCCTGGGCGATCTCGACAATGACCTCGCCGGGCTGGATGCCTTTCTCGGCAGCTGCCGAACCGGGCGTGACCTCGAGAATGACAACCCCGTCCCCGACGCTTTCGTCGATCCCGAACGCCTCGCGCTGCGCCTCGTCCAGCTCGACCAGTTTCATGCCGAACAATTCCATCGTCTCGCTCTCGTCCAGGGGAGCGGCTCCATTGTCCCCGCTCTCCGCCATCGCGAGCTGCTCACCGTCCTCGAGCCGACCGAGCGTGACCTTGACCGTGCGCCGTCCGCCGTTGCGATAGACAACGACATCCACTTCCTTGCCGACAGGGCTGTCCGCGACGATGCGCGGCAGGTCGCGCATGTCTTCGACCTTCCGTCCGTCGAACTCGACGATCACGTCGCCGGGCTCGATCGAGCCGTCGTCCACCGGGCCGCCCTTGACCACGCCGGCGACAAGCGCACCGGTCGCCTCGTCCATGCCCAGGCTTTCTGCGATTTCGTCCGTGACAGCCTGGATTCGTACCCCGAGCCAGCCGCGCCGGGTCTCGCCGTATTCGATGAGCTGATCGATGACGCCCTTGGCCAGATCGGCCGGGATCGAGAAACCGATGCCGATGGACCCGCCCGACGGCGAGATGATCGCCGTGTTGATGCCGACGACCTCGCCATCCATGTTGAACAGCGGTCCTCCGGAATTGCCGCGGTTGATCGCGGCATCCGTCTGGATGAAATTGTCATACGGGCCCGAATGGATGTCGCGGCCGATCGCGGAGACGATGCCGATCGTCACTGTGCCGCCGAGTCCGAACGGGTTGCCGATGGCCAGCACCCAGTCACCGACCCGTATGGCCTCGGAATCGCCGAACGGCACGGGTTTCAGTTCCTTGTCGCCCGGATCGATTCGGAGCACGGCGATATCGGTTTTCGGATCGCGACCGATGATTTCGGCGTCTATCTTGGTACCATCGTTGAAATTGACGCTGACTTCGTCGGCATCGGCGATGACGTGATTGTTGGTCACGATGATACCGGACGCGTCGATAACGAAGCCGGACCCCAGAGACTGCACCTGGCGCGAGCGCGGCGACGAGCCGTTCGGCTGGTTCTCGAAGAACTCGTCGAAAAATTCTTGGAACGGCGAACCGTCGGGCAGTTGCGGGCGCGGCACGTTCTCGTCGTCGCCGCCGACGGTCTGCGAGGTTGAGATATTCACGACGGAATCGATCAGTCTCTCCGAGAGGTCCGCGACGGAAGCCGGCCCCGTCTGCGCACGCGCCGGAACGGTAAGCCCTCCGGGCATCGCGAGAACGGGAACCGCCACGGCCAGCGATAGCGTGGCAGCGCGCACGAGACGCGACAGTTTCGGGGCCAGTGAGTCGAATGCCATCGGGCTTCCTCCGTGAGATGATGTGCGCGCGGCCGGGGCCTGTCCTGGCTGCCGGCTGGCGATGAACATAAGGCGTATCACGCGCCGCACAACGGCGAATTCACGCATAAGTGACGAGCGTGGCCGCTTTGTGAAACGGCGCGCTCAAAGCCCGCGCGCCATCCAGATCAGGCACAGACCGATGATGGCAGATGCCAGACCGGCCTTGCGCAGCACGTCGTCGGGCGTCTGCAAAAGCATTTCCGCCATGCGTTTCGCGAATGACGGGATCCCGCCATAGAGGAAGCCCTCGATCACAAGCATGAGACCGAGGGCCGTCAGGAAAAGCGTCATCGCTGCGCCCGATTATTCCCCGGACGCACCGGGCGAGGCTCCGGTCGCGTTCTTGAAATACCGGAAGAACTCCGAGTTCGGCGACAGGACCATCGTCGTGTCGGAGTTTTCGAGCGCCTTCTGATAGGCCGCCATCGACCGGTAGAATTCGAAGAACTCCGGATCGCGGTTGAAGGCGTCGGCGAATATGCGGTTTCGTTCCGCATCGCCCCGGCCCCGGATGATCTCTGCCTCGCGCTGTGCCTCGGACACGATCTCGATGACCTGGCGATCGGCGATGGCGCGGATGCGCCGGGCAGCCTCGCGACCGCGCGCACGGATGCGTTCGGCCTCGGCGAGGCGTTCCGCCCGCATGCGGTCGAAGGTCTGCTGCGACACTTCTGCCGTCAGGTCGGTGCGCACGATACGCACGTCCAGCACGGTAAGACCCAGCGACTGGGCGTCGTCGCGCACGAGGTCCCGCACTTCCTCCATCATCTCGACGCGTTCTTCCGACAGCGCCGCCTCGAAGGAGCGCAGGCCATAAACGCGGCGGAGCGCGGCGTCGAAGCGCGTGCGCAGGCGCGACTTTGCAGAGTCCAGGTCGCCGGAGACCGTTTCGCGGAAGCGGCGCGCATCCGTGATCTTGAAAGTCAGGAAGCCGTCGACCTCGTAGAAGCGGCCGCCCGAAACCTGCACCGGCGGCTGGTCGGTGAGGTCAAGGCGAAGCACCCGGTCCTCGATGATCTGGACCGTATCGAAACCGGCGAAGGCGAACGGCGCCTTGAAGTAGAGGCCGGGCTCGGTCTTCACATCCTGTATTTCACCGAAGCGGAGCACGATCGCCTGCTGTCGCTCGTTGACCACGAAGATCGAGGCATAGACCGCCATGAGCACGACAGCGACCAGGATGCCGAGAATTGTCAGTCGATTGCTATTCATCACTGTGCGTCTCCCGTCGACGTGGTCGTGCGGCGGTTCTGGACTTCGGGCAGCGGCAGGTATGGCACGACGCCCTGCCCGCCTCCGCCCTCGTCCAGAATGACCTTGTTCGAATCGGCGAGCACGCTTTCCATCGTTTCCAGGTACAGGCGCTTGCGCGTCACGTCCGGAGCCAGCCGGTACTGTTCGTAGATGGAGATGAAACGCTGCGCCTCACCTTCGGCTTCCTGCACGACGCGCGTCGCATAGGCGGATGCATCCTCGAGTATCTGTGCGGCCTCGCCTCGCGCCTCGCCGAGGACCTTGTTCGAGTACTGGTTCGCTTCCTCGCGGAACTGGTCCTCGTTCTGCTCGGCGCGCTGGACCTCCTCGAACGCGTCCGCCACTTCGCGCGGCGGTGCCGCGTCCTCGATGGAGACCGTGTTGACCTGGATGCCCGCGCCGTAGCCGTCGAGCGTCTGCTGCATCGACGCGCGCACATCGGTCGCGATACCTGCACGGTCGTCGCGGAACACGTCCTGGGCCGGACGGCGGCCGACGATCTCGCGCATCGCGCTCTCGGCGACCTGGCGCACCATGTCGTCCGGAGATTCTACGTTGAACAGGTAGGACGCCGGATCGACGACCGAGTAGAGCACGGCGAACTGCACGTCGACGATGTTCTGGTCGCCGGACAGCATCAGACCCGTGCCGCCCTTTCCGATGGCGACCTGCTTCTCGACGATCGGCACCTTCTCGACGGTCTCAACCGGCCAGAAATGGAAATGCAGGCCGGGCGTGGACAGTTCCGCCTTCGGCTTTCCGAACAGCAGTTCGACCGCGCGCTCGTCGGTATCGACCTGGTAGAACGCCTGCAGGCCATACAGCACCAGCAGGCCGATCCCGATCAGGCCGAACAGCGCAGGGCTGAATCCGCCACCGCCGGGCATGGCCCGCTTCAGCCGATCCTGTCCCCTCTTGATGATCTCCTCGAGATCGGGCGGCTGGCCGCCGCCACCGCGCTGCGGACCGCGCGGTCCCGACGGTCCTTGGCCCCATGGGCCACCGCCATTGTTACCTCCGCCGCCCCAAGGGCCGCCGCCACCATTCTGATTGCTCCAGGGCATTCATTTCCTCTCAAATGGCAAATACCGCCGGACTACGCATCCGGCGGCGCTTCATATCTCTTTATAGGAACGCGTCTCCGCGCTTTCAACGCGCAACGTGGCGATTCGCACGTTTGTTCGGCCGCCATGCCTTCCGGGATATTTACGACACTGGCCGTTCCGGGAACAAGCGGACCTGTGAACGATACTCGTGATATCTCCGGAAACTTGCGCAAGAGGTTGCGTTTGCATGAGTTTTATTCACTAATGTCCGCCCTGCGGCCGCTGTCCGTCCGGGCTGGTCGGCCGGCTTTTGCAATTCCGGGAGGAACATATGGTCAATTTGGTACGACGCAAGATTCTGGCTGCGGTGGCGACGCTTTCGGTGGCTGCCACGGCGGGCTTCGGCGCCCATGCGCAGGAACCCAAGAACTACATTCTCGCCACCGCCTCGACCGGCGGCACCTACTACCCCGTCGGCGTTGCCATCGCGACGCTCACCAAGGTCAAGTTGGAACCGACCCACAAGATCGGCATGTCCGCCATCTCGTCGGCAGGATCGGGCGAGAACGTCAAGCTGATCCGCGATAAGGAAGCCCAGTTCGCCATCCTGCAGGGTCTCTACGGCTACTACGCACGGACGGGCACCGGCCCGGTGGAGGCCGACGGCCCGCAGGAGCACCTGCGTTCGGTCTCGATGCTGTGGCAGAATGTCGAGCATTTCGTCATCGCCAGCGACAAGGCTAAGACCGGCACCATTGAGGACATGGTGGCTCTCAAGGGCGAAGCCATGGCGCTCGGCTCGCAGAATTCGGGAACGATCGGCTCCAACCGTACGATCCTGGCCGGCTTCGGCATCGACATCGACAATGATTACGAGCTCGTCTACGGCGGCTACGGCCCGAGCGCCGAAGCGGTGCAGAACGGCAAGGCCGTGGGCATGGGCACGCCGGCTGGCGTTCCGGTTTCCGCAGTCACACAACTATTCTCTTCGGCCGGCGACAAGGTGACGCTGCTTGGCTTCACGCCGGAACAGATCGACAAGGCCAATTCGGGCAAGGACCTTTGGACCGAATACCTCATTCCGGCGGGCACCTATCCCGGCCTCGACAAGGACGTGATCACCATCGCGCAGCCGAACTTCCTGGCCACACACGCCGACATTCCGGAGGATGACGTATACCAGATCACCCGGACCATGTACGAGAACCTGCCTTTCCTGCAGGCGATCCATCCGGCCACGAAGGCGATGGCGCTCGAGAAGGCGATTGCCGGGCTTCCCGTTCCGCTGCATCCGGGCGCGGCGCGCTTCTACAAGGAGCAGGGGATCGAGATTCCCGATAACCTGATGGCGCAGTAGAGGCCGGCATAGCCCGGGTCCTTTTCGCTTCATGCCCGCCGGGGGCCCCTCCCCCGGCGGCAACTTCGGAAACACCGGTCCTGCCAGCATCATCACTTCCGCGACCAGGCCCAACGACGGGGGCAAGTCCATGCGCGCCGAGACCCTGACGCAAACCCGCCTGCCGGGGCTCCAACGCCGTGGCCTGGGCATGGCTTCCCTGATCGTGGCCGTCGGCATCTCGCTGGCCCACATCTGGATGAACACCGTCGGCAACGTGTCGACACTGGCCCAGAACGGCTTTCACTTCGCCGGCTTCGTCCTGCTGTGCGTCCTCGTCTCGCCCTTCGCCGAGGCCGACTGGGCGCGCACCCGTCTCGCTCGGATCGTCGACATCGCCTTTGGCGCGTCCGTCGCGGCTGCCGCGCTCTACGTGATCAATGCGGAGAACGCGATTTATGATCGCGGCGTGCGCCTGGTCTGGTCCGACTGGCTCGCCGGCGTGCTCTGCATCCTGGGGGTGCTCGAATTCACCCGCCGCACCACCGGGTTCATCATCCCGGTTCTGGTCGTGCTGGCGCTGTCCTATGTCACATGGTGGGGGCAATACGTGCCCGGCGTGTTCCGTTTCGGCGGACTGCATGTCGAAACGATTCTCTTTCGCGCCCTCTATGGCGACGACGCCATGTTCGGCACCATTGCACGTATTTCGTCCACTTACGTCTTCATGTTCATCCTCTTCGGCGCCTTCCTTCTGAAGTCGGGCGCAGGAGATTTCATCGTCGACGTATCGCGCGCCGTCGCCGGACGGATGACCGGCGGTCCGGGCTTCGTCGCCGTGCTGTCGAGCGGGCTGACCGGCACGATTTCCGGTTCCGCCATCGCCAACACGGCGTCAACCGGCGTCATCACCATCCCGCTGATGAAGCGCGCCGGCTTCCCGGCCACGTTTGCCGGCGGCGTAGAGGCGGCCGCGTCCACCGGCGGCCAGCTCATGCCACCGATCATGGGGGCCGGCGCCTTCGTCATGGCGAGTTTCACCCAGATCCCCTACACCACCATCGTCGCAGTCTCGGTCCTGCCGGCGATTCTCTATTTCCTGACCGTCGCCTTCTTCGTCCGCATCGAGGCGAAGCGGTCCCACGCCACGGCGCTGGCCGACAGCGACGGCCCGGCCCTGTGGACTGTGTTCCGCAACGGCGGCCCGTCCTTCATCATCCCCGTCGCGCTGCTGATCGTTCTGCTCGTTCGTGGCTACACGCCGACCTACGCCGCCGGCTATGCCATCATCGCCTGCGTCGTCGCCTCCTGGCTGACGCCGAACCGCATGGGACCGGGCCGCATCATCGAGGCACTGGAACTGGGTGCCCGCAACATGATCATGACGGCCATCCTGCTTTGCGGGGTTGGCCTGATTGTAAATGTCATCACCACGGCGGGAATCGGCAACACCTTCTCGCTCATGATCGCCACATGGTCTCAGGGATCGCTCCTCTTCGCGCTCGTTCTGATCGCGCTTGCCTCGCTGGTCCTCGGCATGGGGCTGCCGGTGACCGCAGCCTATATCGTGCTCGGCACCCTGTCGGCCCCTGCGCTCTACCAACTGATCCTGCAGTCGCAGCTCGCCGAGATGCTCGCCGCCGGGCAATTGCCTGAGACCGCCAAGGCGATCTTCATGCTGGCCGCCCCGGACAAGCTTGCCGCGCTCGCCGCGCCGATGCCGCTCGAGGAGGCACGGGCGATGATCTCCGCCCTGCCGCTTGAAAGCCTGTCGCTGCTGTTCGACCAGGCATTCCAGCCGGAAGTCCTCGCCGTGGCGCTTCTGTCGGCGCACATGATCATCTTCTGGTTGAGCCAGGATTCCAACGTCACGCCGCCGGTCTGCCTCGCCGCTTTCACCGGTGCGGCCATCGCGGGCAGTCCACCGATGAAGACCGGTTTCGCGGCTTGGAAGATAGCCAAGGGGCTGTATTTCGTGCCGCTGCTGTTCGCCTACACGCCTTTCCTCTCCGGCGACTGGCCTCAGATGCTGGAAATTTTCTTCTTCGCGGCCTTTGGCCTGTGGGCCGTCGCCGCGGCGATAGAAGGCTATTGGGAAAACCGCATGAACCTTGCAGAACGCCTGGTTGCGCTGGCCGTAGGCGCCGCGCTGATGTGGCCCGCGGCACTTTGGATCAACATCGCCGCGCTGGCAGGCTTCGCCGCCGTGTTCGGGTGGAACATCGCGAAGAAGCGCGTGCGCACCGAGCCGGCCTGAGCGCAACCGCCCGCCGGTCTCCCGGCGGACGACAGGTCTCGGGAGAATGGAGACTACACGTTTTCGAGGATGATGTGCCCGACGGCGGTGTTCGACGCCGGTACATGGTAGTGACGGTGAATCTCCTTCACCTCGTCGTTCAGGGCGCCGCGCATGACGTGCCACATCACCATTTCGACGCCCTCGGAACCTGCCTCGCGCAAATATTCCACATGCGGCATCTTTGACAGGCCGACGGGATCCTCGGTCAGCATATCGAGGAAACGCTTGTCCCATTCGGGATTGATCAGGCCGGCGCGCTTGTATTGAAGCTGGTGGCTCATGCCGCCCGTACCGAACACCATGACGTTCAGATCCTCGTCATAGCTCTCGATAGCCTTGCGCACCGCCTTGCCGAGATTGAAGCATCGGTTGCCGGTCGGCGCGGGGTATTGCACGACATTGACGGCGAGCGGGATGACCAGTGACGGCCACTCGTCGTCCGGGCCATGTTCGCCGAACATCACCGACAGCGGCACGGTCAGGCCGTGATCGACCTCCATCTCGTTCATGATGGTGATGTCGAACTCGTCGAGGATCAGCGACTGCGCGATATGGCTGGCCAGCTTCTGGTGGTTCTTCACCACCGGGACCGGGCGCGGACCCCACCCCTCGTCGGCCGGCTGGAACTCTGCGGCGCAACCGAGCGCAAAGGTCGGGATGCAGGATGCGTCGAACGCCGTGCAGTGGTCGTTGTAGACGAGGAAGATCACGTCGGGCGTGTTTTCCTTCATCCATTCGCGCGATTTCTTGAAACCGTCGAAGACCGGCTTCCAGTAGGGCTGGTCGGTGATGCCGGTGTCCATCGCCACGCCGATTGCGGGCACGTGGGAGCAGCCGACGCCTGCGGTGATACGGGCCATTATTCTTCCTCTCCCCATTCGGATTTGTATCGGTTGCCCTCGATCGGGCGTCCGCCCTTGAGCATCATTTCGCGATAGGCCTCGACGCCCATGCCGGTCATCAGCCCGGCCAGGTTCTGGAAATTGATGCCGTCGAAGGCGGCCAGTTTCGAGGTGTAGTAGATGTTCCCGCCCAGCTCGAGCAGCCGGTTCCAGTCACGATCGAGCACCGCCTGACGCTGCTCCGGCGTCATCGGATACTTGTCGAGATACCCTTCCGGATCGGCCTTGAAGGCGTCCCGGTTCTTCTGCTTGCCGAGCGATATGCAGAACTGGTTCAGGTGATATCCTTCCCGGGACCGGTCCGCGTCGAACACGAAGGTGCCGGGGATATCCTCGTAATCCTTTTTCATGCCCAAGGGCTGTCTCCTTTTCCTCCTGGTTCGGGCAAAGAAACCGGTCTTCCCGGAATGTCACGCGATCCGGCGCCCGGCTGGGCACCGCCCGCTTATGGTGCTTCAATAATGCATAATATGGCCATTGGAATGACCCCGGTCTCAAAATGAAAGACTCGAGCAAAGAATTTATACGCCCCGAAACACCGCTGGCGCGCGCTACGCTTGCCGCTCGTAGGTGACGAAACGCATGGCGTGGCTGTCATTTTCGCCCGCCGGACAATCCTCTTCGGCGACCGCCTTCCACGCATCCGGATCGATTGCCGGAAAATGCGTGTCTCCATCCACCTCAGCCTCGACATGCGTCACGTGGAGCATGTCGGCCATGTCGATCGCCTGGGCATAGATTTCGCCACCGCCGATTACGAATATCTCGTCGGCCAACGGTGCGTCCGGATCTTCGGGATCCGGCTCGGCGCTTTCGAGATAGGCCGTCGCGAACTCCACGGCCGCGTCGAGCGACCCGACGCGCACGACACCCTCGCCTGTCCAGTCGTAATTGCGGGTCACAACGATGTTCAGCCGGCCGGGAAGCGGCTTGCCGATGCTTTCGAAAGTCCGACGCCCCATGATGACCGGCGCGCCCATGGTCAACCGCTTGAAGCGCTTCAGATCCGACGAAAGACGCCACGGCATGTCGCCGTCGCGGCCGATCACGCCGTTCCGCGCGACAGCGACCACCAGGGATATGACGGGTTGAAAGTTGCTCATGTCATCGTCCTCCCGTGATGCGGAAACCGGGTGCCGTTTTCCGGGCTGGCCCGGCGGAGCGGCAGATCGTGCGCGGAAATGTGCATTGTTGACCGGTGGCAGGGAGTGTCGATCGCCAATCCTTGCGAGGATCCGGCAGCGGTTGCAACCCCGAAGCTCTCCCTGCCACGTTTCGCCGACAACTTTTCCATGAGCAGCACCGCGAAGATGCCGCACTAGTCCTCGCTGTCCTTCAGGCAACCGCCCTTGTCAGGCTCTCGACCATCGGATCGACAAGAGACGCATTCCGGTCCTCCCTGACCACGACCCAGGCGGGAAGTTCGAATTCCGGCGTGCCGGGCACGACGAACAGGGAGCGATCGGACAGCTGCGCCTCGACCAGGCGGCGGGGGAAATAGCCGCAGCCGCCGTTTCTCGCCAGGAGCTGCAGCCCCAGCCAGCCGATATTGACCGTCACGGCAGGCCCCGGGAATTCCGGAAAGCTCGCATTGAACTGGTTGTCGAACTCGGCGCCCCAGTCGACATGGACATAGGCTTCGGGCCGCAGGCTGCGATCGGCCTCGGATGTGACCATGACAAGGCGCTCGTCGAGCAGGGGGCGCATGACCAGATTGGGTCGGCGCTGCGGGGTGTACATGACGCCGATATCGATGCGTCCCTCGACCAGTCCCTGCATGAGATCGGGCTCGAACCCGATTTCCGCGCGAAAGGAAACGGAAGGATACTCGGTTGACAACGAGGCGAACCAATCGACCATCACCCCGTCCCACAGGCCCATTCGTCCGCCGATGACCACCCGGCTGCGAAATTTTTTCGGGAGGCCGATATCCTGGCGCGCCCGTTCCATCGTCCGCACGAGCTGGCCGGCGTGTTTGAGGAAGCGTCCGCCTGAATTCGTCAGCACCGCACCGGATCGGTTGCGCACGAACAGCTGCGCCCCGAGCGTCTTTTCCAGCGCGCTGATCCGGGCGCTGACCGTCGACTGTGTCACGTGCAATCGCTCGGCCGCGGCGACAAAGCTGCCGGTATCGGCAACGGCGAGAAAGGTCCTGGCGTGTTCGATGTTCATGGCGCGATCTATCAATCGGATTTGTCGATATGATATCGCATTTAATTTCGCTTTCCCAATTCAATGTCGGACGCGACAATGCCGTGCAGATGCAAGCGATCCTCTCCCGAGGAGGAGAAAATGCGAACCGACGTGTCCCCCGGAGAAATTGTCGACCTGATCTGCTGGTCCGGTTTCGAGCCGGCGCCGCGCCTCTCTGGCTGCGTGGGCGCATTGCTGCCGCCGATCCGCGAACTCGAGGCCGTTTTCGGTACGGCGACACTTGTCTATGCGCTTGCCGCGATTCTTGCCGAGTTGGCCCTCGAATGCGACGACAATGCGCGCGCCGCGCTGTTGCTGCGCAATTGTGCGCGCATAGTGGAGATAGAGACATCCCGCGACCGGTCGACGGCCGAGAGCGCCGGGTCCCGGGCAAACGAAGGAATGGCACAATGAACGAAGGGACATTTTCATCGCCTCCCTGCTTTGCCCATGAGCTCCAGCAGGGACCGAACGGCTACGAGATGGTGGACGAACGGACGGCAACGGATGTTGCCCGCTGGCGCAAGGCGGAGCGCGAACGCCTGATCGCTGCGCGCCTCGCCGTCCCCATGGAGGAGCGCATCGCCACCGCACAGAAAATCATCGAGGCTCTAGACGGACTGACGGCTGCCTATTCGCGTCCGGCAGTCGCTCTCTACTGGCCGTTCCGGGGCGAGCCGGACCTTCGCGGCTGGATGGTTGCGCTCCACGGGCAAGGTGCCCGCGTCGCGCTGCCCGTCGTCGTCGCGAAGGGACGGCCTCTCGTTTTCCGCGAATGGCATCCCGAATGCCGAATGGAACGCGGCATCTGGAACATTCCCGTACCGGCCGAGGATCGACGGCTGGTTCCCGATATCGTGGTCTCGCCCGTTGTCGGCGCAGACCGCGATGGATACCGCCTCGGCTATGGCGGCGGGTACTACGATCGCACACTTGCGAGCCTGCCCGTCAGGCCGATGACGGTCGGGGTTGGTCACCCCTCGGCGGAGATCGACACGATCTTCCCGCAGCCGCACGACATCCCCTTCGACCGGATGATCCTCGAAGGCAGGCAATGGGAAAGGAAGTGACGGCGCGAATTCGCACGAAGCGGGCCTATCGTGCCGCGCGCGTCTCCGACGGGCGGCGCATTCTCGTCGACCGTATCTGGCCCCGCGGCATGACGCAGGACCGCCTGCGGATCGCGGAATGGGCGAAGGAGATCGCGCCGAGCGACGAACTTCGGCGATGGTTCGGGCACGACCCCGCAAAGTGGGACCGGTTTCGCGCATCCTATTTTCGCGAACTGGACGGGATGCCGGACGAGATATCTCGCATTCTCGGGCTACTTGATGAAGGCCCGATCACGCTGGTCTACGGCGCGAAAAACGAGATGCACAATAACGCCGTGGCACTTGCGGAATATCTCGAAGAGAAGATGAGGGAACAGGAAACCGCTGCCGGACGGTCGGGACACCCTTCCTGCTTCCTGCGCCCGTGGGAAGCCGCGCCTCAAGCATCCTCCGGCACCGATGCCCACGGCAGAGCTTTCGGCCGTGCCCGCCATAATCGCTGACCATGCATCCGCCCCGCGTATCGGGAAGGGCTAGACGGCCACCGGGGCCTTGATATGGGGGTGCGGGTCGTAGCCCGTGAACTCGAAATCCTCGAATGTGAAATCGGTGATCTCGTTTGCCTTGCGCTTGATCGCCAGCTTCGGCAGGGCGCGCGGCTCTCGCGCAAGCTGCGTTTCCGCCTGCTCGAAATGGTTGGAATAGAGATGCGCGTCGCCCAGCGTGTGAACGAAATCTCCAGCCTCATAGCCCGTCAGTTCTGCCAGCATGTGCGTCAGCAGCGCGTAGGAGGCGATGTTGAACGGCACACCGAGGAAGATGTCCGCGGAGCGCTGGTAGAGCTGGCAGGACAATTTGCCGTCTGCGACGTAGAACTGGAAAAGGCAGTGACACGGCGGCAGCGCCATTTCGTCGACAAGCGCCGGGTTCCATGCCGAGACGATGTGCCGGCGCGAGAACGGGTTCTTCCGGATCCCATCGACCAGCTTCCCGATCTGGTCGACATGCCGCCCGTCCGGCGCAGGCCACGAGCGCCACTGGTAGCCATAGACCGGCCCCAGGTCGCCGTTCTCGTCGGCCCACTCGTCCCATATGGAAACGCCGTTCTCCTTCAGCCAGGCGATGTTCGTGTCACCGCGCAGGAACCACAGAAGCTCGTATATGATCGAACGGATGTGCAGCTTTTTCGTCGTGAGCAGCGGAAAACCATCCGCTAGATCGAAGCGCATCTGGTAACCGAACACCGAACGGGTGCCGGTCCCGGTCCGGTCGCCCCGGTCGGTTCCGTTCTCCAGCACATGGCGCATCAGGTCGAGATATTGTCGCATGAGGTCAGATGACACGATTCCTGCACGCGCGTCCACGCGGCCCAACGCTTGTTCCGGGAGAAAATGCTTGCGCCGCCGGTGCCGGAAGAACCGGCGCGGCCGGACTACAGCTCGCCGAGCTTGCCCATGTACTTTGCGACCAGGTAGTAGAATGTGACGCGGTTCTTGTTGCGATCGCCGCTCATTTCCTCGCATACGCGGGCAATCACCTCGTCGGCCCCGGCCTGGTTGGTTGAGCCGAGCTTCTTCTCGCACCATTTCTCGCGCACCCGTGCAAGCTCGCTCGGGTCGGAGCACGAAACCAGCGACGAGTCGCGGCTCCGCAATGCGATACCCAGATGCTTGACGATCTTGTCGACCACGCCGGCATCCGCGCCGGGGTCGTAACGCTTCACATCATCGAGATAATCGCTCATTGCCTGTTCCTTCGTTCGCGACATGCCGGAAATGCCGGCCCGGTCGACTGCGCTGCGCCCCATCGGCGAAACTGTCCGGGACGCCCCCGGCAAAGTCAAGTTGACCCTTTGAATTCCCGGCCGAAAGGCACTATATTCGCCGTGCCGGGAAACCGGCTATGGCAATAAACTGGCGATGCAATAAGCCAATCGGACCCGGGGGCGGTACCCGGCGCCTCCACCACAAACGGCCGCAAGGGGCCGGTTGTGATGGGGGCGAAACAGGATCGACGATGGTGTAAAGATCGTTCTTTTGCCCGGCATGATACCGCCGTTATCGGGTCACCTTAATAGTTGCAAACGACAACTATGCAGAGGCACGTCTCGCTGCCTAACGGCGGTGCGACAGCTTCACTGAAACTCCTGGCGGGTATGCTCTGCTAGGCGGGGTTCGGAGGCACCTGGCAACAGAAGCCTCCACTTATCTCTCCTTTCCCGTCAATTCCACTGTTCGGCCTGCGCCAAGCCCCTTGACCTGTCGGCGGGAAAAAAGCACATCATGGGCCGATGCAAGTTGAAGGGCCGAAAAGCCGATGACCGAAGACATGATCCGCTATGACATTCTGGTGCAGGATGCTCTGCGCGGTGTGATCCGCAAGGTGTTGTCGGAAGTCGCGAAGACCGGTCTGCCCGGAAACCACCATTTCTTCATCACTTTCGTCACCAACGCGCCCGGCGTGAAGGTTTCGAACCGCATGCGCGAACAATATCCGGAACAGATGACGATCGTGCTCCAGCACCAGTTCTGGGATCTCGAGGTTTCCGATACGGCGTTCGATGTGGGCCTGTCCTTTTCCGACGTTCCCGAAAAACTGCATGTGCCCTTCGCCGCGATTCGCGGTTTCTACGATCCATCGGTGAATTTCGAGCTGGAATTCGACGTCGAGAATGCCGACGCCTCCGCTCCCGTGCAGGATGAACCGGCCGAGGAGGAAGTCGAGGAAAGCGCCGAGCCGGCCAGCCTCCCCTCCGCGCCCCGCAAAAAGGCCGGGAAGGACGAGGCCGCGACGGCAAAGGAAGAGGCGGAAGTGCCGGCCGGCGGCGCCGATGTCGTTTCGCTCGACTCCTTCAGGAAGAACAAGTAGCCCGCCCGGCGCGAGCCCCATGGCCGTCCGCAAGCACTCGGTCACGATTTCGGGTCATCGCACCTCGTTTTCCATTGAGGACGAGTTTCACGCCCGGTTGAAGGAATCCGCTGCGCGCAAGGGCATCTCCCTCGCCGCGCTTGTCGCCGCCATCGACAAGGCCAAGCCGCGCGATTCCAACCTGTCGTCGGCCCTTCGCGTACATGTCCTGAACGAGGCCCTCTCAGGCCGTGCCGCTTCGTCTCACTGAAGCGGGGCTAGTTCCTGCCGGATGACCGGCTGCGGCAGGAACTCGTTGAGTCTCTCGATCTCCAGTCGGGGCGACTCGGGCGTGTCCCGTCCAGCCTCGGGCAGTTCCCCCTCATCCTCCGCCGCGACACCGGGTGCCGGTGTGGCTTGCGCTCCACCCCGCAGCCGCTCCTCCTCGGCCAGTTGCCGCGCCTCCTCCGCGGCTGCTTCCTCGCGCAGGCGCTTGGCCCGTTCCTCCTCCAGCCGGCGCAGCCGTTGCTCCTCCATGAGTTCGATGCGCGAACGCTTGCGGTAGCTGTAGAGCTGCACCTCCCTGCGCAAGCGCTGCTTTTCCAGCAGCCGGGCCTGCAATGCCTCGACGCGTGCCTGTTCCTTCTCGAGCGCACGCTGGGTCAGGTAACCGGTAACGGCGCTGAAATCACTCGTCGTCTCGAATACGCCGTCTCCCGTGCTCTCGAATTCGAGCGCGATTTCCGGCTGCGGCCCGGCGACGGCCTCCGCGCCCGGATCGAACGACAGCCGCACCTGGCCGTCGATCGTGCCGGTCGCCAACGCAAGATTGACGTCCGCGGTCACCGACAGGTCGCCCGCCTTCGCCGTCGCGTTTGCCATGCGGACGATACCGCCAGTCACGGCCAGAGGATGCTCGACCGGCGGCAGTTCGGCCTTTCCAGAAAGAAACGCCTCTTCGGCGATTTCGCGCATCTTCTCCAATGTGATCTCGTAGCCGATTGCGTCGGCCCGCGCGATCATGCCCTCGAATCCGTCCGCATTCGGGCCGCTGATTGCGAGCGGCCCGGTCGACAGCACGCCCGATCCGCGCAACGACGAAACCAGCGCCGCCGCGGATCGCCCGTTGCCGGTCAGTTGCAGGTCAAAATCCGTTGTGCCGTTGACGAACGGTTCCACGATCGGCAGCAGCGCGGCCACCGCGACTTCGTCGCCGGAAAGCTGCGCGTTGATCGCGACCTCGCCATCCAGGTTCTGCATGTCGAGCGAGCCACCGATGGAGCCGCCGCCGAAACCGGCCTTCAACCCGGCAACTCCCATCGCCCCGTCGCGATAGGTCAGCTTCGCGGACACCTCCCGAAGCGTGGCGGCACCAAGCGGCAACGTTACCTCCCCGGCCTTGATCCCCAGTTCGACATCATGGCCGGCAAGCACCGGCGAACCGAACTCGCGCACCATTGCCGCGTCGCCCTCGCCAGCCAGCAGCGCCGACGCGGCGTCGCCGGTGACGATGGCATAAAGCTGACCGGCATCCAGGTATTCGAATGCGAGATCGCCGCGCACGACCGGCATCTCGCCGGTGGCGTCGACGGTCAGGTCGCCAGTGACCTTGTTGCCATTCAGCACCAGCTGCATCTCCCGCAGGTCCGCCTTTCCGGCACGCCACGAGAGCGCCGCCGAGAAATCGGTCTCCGCCCCGAGCCCCATGCCCGGCAGGCTGTAGCCCAGTGACGTCAGCCAGGGTTCGATGTCGCCGCTTTCGACCGTGGCGCGTCCGGTAAACCCGGCCGTAAGAACGTCGGACGTCGTGATGCCCGTGAGCCCCACAAGCAGGTTGTCGCCATCGATTGTCACGGTCGTGCTCATGCCGTCGAACAGGCTGCCGTTGAAAACCGCAATGGCTCGCAGCGCCCCGGCACTGTCGAGGGAGAACGTTTCCAGCCCGAACTGCTGCAGCAGCCGCTCGCCCTCTTCGTTCTCGAGCGAGGCCCGCATCATCAGCTTCGCCTCTTCCGGCTGTGCCGCGTCCCCGGTCGCCGTGCTGGTCAGCGTCAGCTCGGTACCCCCGGTAACGCCGGATACGCTGAGACTCGCTTCGCCCGCCGTTCCCTCGCCACGCAATGCGGTGCCGACCACGTCCAGCCGGGTGTCGGAAAAGACCGTGGCATTCCGCGAAGCGATCGCATCGAGCTTCCTGAGCGCGGAATTGCCGGGAAAGCGCTTCGCCAGGCCGGCAACCAGTCGCGCGCCGTCGCCGGCGACCACGGTTGCGTCGACGACCGTATGCAGCCCGTCTGGCTTCCGCTCCAGGCTTGCGGTCGCCGAGATGGCCGCGCCGTACAGGCCGATCGCCGACAGCCGGTCGATCTCGGTGCGCGCGCCGCGCGAACGGATCGCCGCGGACAGGCGTTCGAGCCGCATGCCGCGGATATCCGGGTCAGTCAGGTCCAGGGTTACGTCGAGGTCATGCCCGGAAAAGCGGCTCGCCCCGCCTTCCCCCACGAAGACCGCGGCCAACGCCTCGAGCGTTTCATAGTCGATGGCCTCGCCGGCGAGCCGGACATCGAGCGTGGGTCGCCGCGACGGGTCGGACATGCGCTCGATTTCACCCTTCATCCGCGCCGGCCCCAGGATTACCTCGAGCTTGTCGATGCGCTGGCGCAACGGTGTCAGTTCCACCTGTGCGGCGAAGCCGGCATTGGCGAGTCGGCGGATCGGTTCGTCGGCACTGCCGGTCAGCCAGGTCGCCAGGCCGGATGGCTGGCGCGAGGCGACCAGAAGATTGCCGGTGAAAGCCGTATGGCTGTCCGGGTCGCCGGCCAGAGGCAATTGCAGCACACCGTCGGCTTCCACCGTCGTTCGGCCAGGCAGCTGCGCGGAGAATTGCGAAACCTTCCAGCGTCGCCGCGCCGCAGCGCCATCGCTGCCGTCCGGCGAGGCGGCGAGCCGGATGTCGCGGATGGTGGTGTCCCCGGCAACAATTGCCGGCAGATCGATGTCCAGGCTTCCCGGTATCGGCGGCAGCGGCAGGCGGGCGAGCGTCGCCTGCAGTCCGGCAAGCCGCTCGGCGAACGAGGACGACACTGTGTCGCCTGCGCCGCCGATCGCTTCGGCCCCGTCGTCGAAAGTCACCTGTGTACCGCGGATCGCGACATGGTAGCCGGGATCCGTGCCCCCGCTGATTCCGGCGCTCCCCGTGACAACATACGGATCCTCCACCGGTCCGAATTCGGCGCGGTACTCCGCCACCTCGAACGATCGTGGCGACGCGGAGAAATCGCCCTCGACCACATAGCGGCTCTCCCGCGTCGCCTCGAGGGGCCGCATCGTGAACGTGCCCGTGTAGGGCGCGCCGCCCTCCGTTTCCGGCTCCGCGACGCGGCCGTCGACCGACAGCTCGATGCCCTGCGCAGGCAGGTCGATTGCGGTGCGCAGCGAAAAACCGTCCTTGGAAAGCGTACCGGAACTGACCCGGAATCCGAGTTGCGTGCCGTTCAGCAATGCGTCGCCGGTAATGCGCAGCGGCCCGTACAGGCTTTCCGCGGAGACCGTGGCGTCGAGTCCCTCCATTCGCCATGTGCGGTTCGCCACCCTGTCCTTGAGCACCAGTGTCGCGTTGCTGATCCTCGCATTTTCCAGCGTCACCTTCGCGGGGCTGACAATGCCGTCCTTCGGCAGCGACCACTCCGGCAGCCCGCGCTCGTCAAGTTCGAGCGAGATCGTTGCGTTCTCCAGCCGCATGTCGAAGATCAGGATTTCCCCGGACAGGAACGGCGCCAGCTCGGCATCCATGGAGAACCGGTCGGCAACGACCAGCGGCTGCTCGTCCTCGCCCACCCGAACGTCCTCGAAAGTCACGGAAGGGAACGGCAGCAGCCGCGCCGTCGCATCGCCCGCGACGGTGACCTTCTGGCCCAGGATGCGCGTTGCCTCGCGCTCGAACTCGGTGCGGTACTCGCTCCAGTTGATGAAATAGGGCGCGACAAGAGCCGCAATCAGCGCAAGGGCGACAATACCGCCGATTATGACAAACAGCCGTGTCAGATCACTGCTCCGTCCAAGGCGACAATCCTCCCCTCGCTATGGACAGCGATTTTGCGCTTCATGGCGACAAGATCAAGGCGCAAGCACCGCAAAGCCCGTCACAATCTGACAATCTTGCCCGGATTCATGATGTTGTCGGGATCGATGGCGCGCTTGACCGCCCGCATCACGTCGAGGGCTCCGCCGAGCTCCATCTCCAGGAATTTCATCTTGCCCTGTCCGATACCGTGCTCGCCGGTGCACGTTCCGCCCATGGCCAGCGCCCGCGTGTTCAACCGTTCGACGAAATTCTCCAGCGCCTCGATTTCCTTCGGGTTCGTGTCGTCCACCAGCACCGAGACATGGAAATTGCCGTCGCCGGCATGCCCGACGATGGGGGCGACCAGCCCGGCCTCCTCGATGTCGACCTCGGTTTCGGCGATGCAGTCCGCCAGCCGGGAGATCGGCACGCATACATCTGTCGCCACGGCCTTGGCGCCGGGCCGCAGCGCGATGCAGGCCCAGTAGGCATCATGGCGTGCCTGCCACAGCTTCAGCCGCTCTTCCTCTCGTGTCGACCAGATGAACCCGGAACTGCCCAGCTCCGCCGCGATTTCGCCGAAGGTTTCCGCCTGTTCCTTCACCCCGGCATCGGAGCCGTGGAATTCCACGAACAGGCAGGGCGAGATAGGCAGGTCGAGCTTGGAATATTCGACGATTGCCTTCATCTGCAATTCATTGACAAGCTCGATGCGCGCAACCGGAATGCCCATCTGGATCGTCATGATGACGGCATTCGCCGCCGCGTCCAGCGTCGGGAACGGGCAGACCCCCGCCGAGATCGCCTGCGGTATGCCCTGCAGCCGCAGCGTCAGGGAGGTGATGACGCCGAGTGTGCCTTCCGAGCCGACGATCAGCCGCGTCAGGTCGTAGCCGGCCGAGCTTTTCCTGGCCCGCTTCGCCGTGGTGATCTTGCGTCCGTTCGGCAGCACCACGTCGAGCGAGATCACGTTGTCGCGCATCGTGCCGTAGCGCACCGCGTTGGTTCCCGAGGCGCGCGTCGCGGCCATGCCGCCCAGGCTGGCATCCGCGCCCGGGTCGATCGGGAAGAACAGCCCCGTGTCACGCAGATACTCGTTCAGCTGCTTGCGCGTGATGCCGGGTTCCACCGTGCAGTCGAGATCCTCGGCATGCACCTCGATGACCCGGTTCATGCGGCTGACATCGATGGAAATGCCGCCCGCAGGCGCGTTGACATGTCCCTCCAGCGACGTCCCCGTGCCGAACGGTACGATCGGGACCTTGTTGTCGGCGCATATCTGCACCGCCTGCTGTACGTCGTCGGCGCTTTCGGCAAACACGACACCGTCGGGCAATTGTGCCGGAATGTAGGTCGTCGAATGGGCATGCTGGCGGCGCAGCGCCTCGCCGGTCGAGAAATTGTCGCCAAAACGCTGCTTGAGGATTTGCACGGCGAGTGCGATGCCGCTCTCGTTGCGCTCGGCAGGTTTGATGTCGCTCAGTGCCACGGTCTCCTCCGGACTGGAATTGCGCTTTCGATGGAATTCCTTAACGTGCGAAGCATACACTCCGCATCGATTTCCTTTTCACCTCCGGCGCATGCACGCTTCAGGGCGATGATTGAGACCTTCAAACGCATTCCTGCCATTGTCGCAAGCTGGATCCGTCCGAATGTCGATACTTTCCTGTCGACCGGGCAGCCGAAGATCTGGGCCCTTTCGCTGATCATCGGTGCCGGCGTCGGCATGGCTGCCATATTGTTCCGCGAGGCGATCGGGCTGGTGCAGCTTCTCTGGCTGGGCACGCGCACGGAGGAGGTCCTCACCGCGGCGCGCAACATCGCCTGGTACTGGATTTTCCTGGCCCCGGTAGCTGGCGGAGCGGTTGTCGGCGCGCTTCTTCACCTGCTGAACGCGAAACGCACCGGCGGCGTGGCCGATGTCATAGAGGCCCGCGCGATGGCCGGCCGTCCGCTGGATTTCAGGGACGGGATCCTATCGGCCATCGTGACGGCAGTTTCGCTCGGCGCCGGCGCCAGCGCAGGACGCGAGGGGCCCGTCGTCCATCTCGGCGCGACGCTCGCCTCGGTCATCGGGCACCGGCGGAAACTGCCCGAGTGGTGCGTGCGCACGCTACTCGCCGCGGGTGTGGCCAGTGCCGTCTCCGCCTCCTTCAACGCGCCGATAGCCGGCGTCCTGTTCGCTCACGAGGTGATACTGCAGCACTATGCCTTCCGGTCCTTCGTACCCATCGTGATCGCCTCGACCGCGGGCACGGTGCTGTCGCGCCTCTGGTTCGACGAGGCGACCGCCTTCTTCGTGCCGGCCTACCAGATCACCTCCTATTGGGAGTTTCCTGCCTTCGCACTGCTGGGAGTCGTCTCCGCGATCGTTGCCGTCCTTTTCCAGTTTTCATTGATCGCCGCCGACTATGTCGCGCGAAACGTCCAGCTGCCCCTGTTCCTGCGGCCGGTTATCGGCGGCATGGCTGTCGGCGCCATTGCGGTCTTCTTTCCGCATGTGCTGGGCGTCGGCTACCAGGTCACCGACCAGGCGCTGTGGAGCCAGTTGCCGCTCCACCTCCTCCTTGTCCTGATCGTTGCCAAGTCGATCGCCACCGCCATCACCCTGGCCTCCCGCTTCGGCGGCGGCGTGTTCTCGCCATCGCTCTATCTCGGCGCGATGACCGGCGGCGCATTCGGCCTGATCGCCGGATCGGTTTTTCCCGACATGGCTTCGAGCGGCGGGCTCTACGCCATTCTCGGCATGGGCGCGGTCGCCGGCGCGGTCATCGGCGCACCGATTTCGACCACGGTCATGGTCTTCGAGCTGACCGGCGGCTACACGCTGTCGATCGCCCTGCTGCTCACCGTGGCCATTGCCTATGGCATCAACCAGGCAATCCACGGCCATTCCTATTTCCACTGGCAGCTGGAGATGCGCGGCCTGTTCATCCACGAAGGCCCGCACCGCAGCCTGACGCGCGCCAAGCGGGTCATGGACTTCATGGACTTGCTGGAACCGGACGCCGAGCCGGTCAACCTGGCGGAGGACGACGGGACGCCGGTCCTCAGGCCCAGCGACACGCTGGAGCGCGCGCTGCGCCTTTTCGATTCTCACGGCGTGTCGCGCCTGCCAGTCTGCGACGAAGGCGATCCGCGCAGGGTCATAGGCTGGGCCGATCAGGTCCGGGCCCTGCGTTACTTCAACAAGGCGCTGATCGATGCCTCGATCGAGGAACACCGTTAGCATTCTTCGCGTCGGATTTCTGCGGTGAACGTCTGGGTTAACGGCTGGTTCACCAGTTTCGGCAATTTTTGCATGCGCATGGCGGAAATGGGCCGCCTGTGGCCACTGGTTGGATTCGCCCAGAGGATAAGATGATCGGCAGTGGAAAGACGCGACCGGAAACGCTCTTGCCGGAGACCGCGAACCTCGAGGACTACCAGGCGCTATTGTCGGTTGCGGCCGACTGGATCTGGTTCACCGACAAGGATCACAAATTCTGCTACTTCGCCGGCAGGGTGAAGGAGGCCACGGGCGTGGATCCCGAAAAGATGCTCGGCAAGTCGCGCAAGGGCATCTTTCTCGACAATGCAAATGGTGAGATCGAATATCGCGCCCATCTCGAGACGCTCGACCGGCACGAGCCCTTTCGCGACTTCATCTACAAGTTCATCGACCCGCAGGGCGAGGTGCGCTGGATCGCCGTGGACGGCCATCCGGTATTCGACGCCAACGGCGAGTTCCAGGGCTATCGCGGCCTGGGCCGAAGCCTGGGCGGTGTCCTCAACAAGCTGGCCGAAGTCGATCAGGCCCGCCGCGAGAAGCGGCAGCTCGAGACCATCATCGACGCCGGCCTGAATGCCGTCTCCTCCGGCATCGTCATCTACGGTCCCGACGAGCGGATCGCCTATGCCAACGATGCCGTCCACTCCATGTTCCCCGGCGTTTCCGACATGATGGTACCCGGCACCGCCCTTGCCGATCTCCTGCGCGAGGCGATCCGGCGCGGAGTCTACGCGGAATTCGACGAGATCCGGGATCTCGAAGGCGAGGCCCTCGAACGCGAGGTCGGGAAAAGGCTGGCCGAGCACCGGACCGAAAGTCATGTCGCCGAGCAACAGCTTCCCGACGGACGTTGGTGCCGCGTCGAGAACCGGCGCCTGGAAAACGGCATCATCGTTTCGATCCGCACCGAGATCACCGACTGGAAGCGTCACACCGCGGACATGGATGCCGCAAGGGCGGAGGTCGAGAAGTCCTTCGCGCTGTTGCAGACCATTCTCGACAACGTGCCGATAGGAATGATCGTCTACGACGAGGACGACCGCTTCCTCCTCGCCAATCGCACGCTGCGCGCAGACCAGCCGCAGATCGCGCCGGCCATGCAGCCCGGAAAGAAGCTGGAGGAGGCTGTCGAGATCGCCCGCGAGACGGGCGTCTGGAACCGGACCGACGACACCGAGGTGGACAGGCTGTTCGAGACCGATCCGGAGGAATGGAAGCGCCGCAAGCTGGAAGAATTCCGCCAGCAGCGGTTCGAATCCATGCGCCATACCGCCGACGGGCGATGGTTCAAGATCGTCAACATTCGCACTGACGAGGGCCTGATGATCGGTCTGCGCATGGACGTGACCGAATTGAAGAACCAGCAGACCGCCCTCGCCGAACGGTTGCGCGAGAACGAGCTCTACCAGAACATCATCGAGGCCATACCGGCATCAGTCTATGCCAAGACACCTGACCTGAAGCTCGTTTACGCCAACTCCGGATGGGAGAAATTTTCCGGCATGCCGATCGCCGAGGCGCTCGGCAAGACCGACGAGGACGTCTATGGCGAGACCGGGCGGGAGTTCATGGAGGCCGATCGGCGTGTGCTCGAAACCGGGGAGGTTCAGCAGGTCGAAGAGATCGGTCGGAATGCCGACGGTACCCCGCAATACCGCCTCGCCCGCAAGAGCATGGCCACCGGCTCCGACGGTTCGGTCTATCTTGTCGGCGTCACCACCGACATCAGCGAGTTGAAGGCTCGAGAACAGGATGCCGTCGACGCGCGGACCAAGGCGGAACTGGCGCAGAACGTGCTTGACCGGCTCTCGAGCCCCGTCATGGTGAAGAATGCCGAGGGCATCTACGTGATCGCCAACAAGGCGTTTGCCGACATTCACGGCAAGTCCATCGAGGAAATCGTGGGCAGCAGCGCCAGGGAGTTGATCCCGCCGGAAGATTACGAGAAGGCGACCATGTACGAGGACGAGGTCATGGCCACCGGCGAGACCCGTGTCCACGAGCATGACATCGTCTGTGCCGACGGCACCGTGTTCGCAGCCAAGGTCTTCAAGTCTCGCGAGCGCCTGGCCGACGGCAACGACTATCTCGTTGTCCGCATCGAGGACATCTCGAAGTTCCGCAAGCGCGAGAATGCCTTGCGGGAGGCTCAGCACAAGGCCGAGGCGGCCGACCGCGCCAAGTCGGAGTTCCTCGCGAACATGAGCCACGAGATCCGGACGCCGATGAACGGCGTCCTCGGCATGGCCGAACTGCTCGCGGCCAGCGAACTGAACGAGAAGCAGCGCACCTTCGCCGATGTAATCATCAAGTCCGGCAATGCGCTGCTGACCATCATCAACGACATTCTCGACTTCTCCAAGATCGACGCCGGACAGCTGGAACTCGACCCCGCGCCTTTCGACTTGCGCGAGGCGGTCACCGACGTTGCCACCTTGATGACCGGACGGGCGCGGCAGAAGGACATCGAGATGATCGTGCGCGTCGATCCGGCGGTCCACGACTCCTTCGTCGGCGATGTCGGCCGGCTGCGGCAGGTGCTGACCAACCTCGTTTCCAACGCGGTCAAGTTCACCGAGTACGGCCATGTCCTGATCGACGTGGATGGCCGCGATCTCGGCGACCGCACGGAACTGACCTTCAAGGTCACCGACACCGGCATAGGCATACCGCCCGAGAAGCTGGAGACCATCTTCGAGAAATTTTCCCAGGTGGACGGCTCGTCCACGCGCCGCCACGAGGGGACCGGTCTTGGCCTCGCCATCTCTTCCTCCATCGTGAAGATGATGGGCGGCGACTATGGCGTGGAAAGCACTCCCAACGAGGGCTCCACCTTCTGGTTCACCGTCACCCTGCCGAAACACGGCGAGCGGGTGGTGCCGGCAAGACCGTCCGTCGACGTCACCGGCTCGCGCATACTCGTTGTCGACGACAACGAGGTGAACCGCTCGATCCTGTCCGAGCAGATGAGCGCCTGGAAATTCGAGACCGTCGCCGTCGGCTCCGGCGTGGAGGCCCTGCAGGCGCTGCGCGAGGCGCAGGCCGCCGGCAAGCCCTTCGATTGCATGGTGCTCGACTACCAGATGCCGGGGATGAACGGCTTGGATGTCGCCGCGTCCGTGCGCCTCGACTCGCGTCTTTCCGCGACACCCATCGTCATTCTGACCTCTGCCGACAACGGCGTCTCGCTTGAGGACATCCGCCGTCTCGCCATCGAGAAGAACCTGATGAAACCGGCGCGCGCCTCGATGCTGCTGGAGGCCATCGTCGGTGCCATGACCGATCCGCGGGACCGCCAGCTTTCGCCCCTCGCCGGTCCGGTCAGCGCAGCCGGCGCGCCGGCACCGGAAAGCCCGGAAACTGCAGAGGCAGCGGGGGCGCCACGCGCGGACGGAACGACGCGGCCGGTTGAAGGCATGGTTGCAGCTGCGCCCCGGCGGGACGAACCCGCACGCCCCGCAGGGCCGGAAGCGACCGTTGTGGCAACACCGACCGTTGCACGCGCCGAGCCTGGTCCCGCGCCTGCCGGGGAATCGAGCGGCTCGGCCCGCGACGGCGCCAGCGCCGACGCCGGGGAATTTGCCCTCGACATCCTGATTGCCGAGGACAATGACGTGAACCAGCTCGTCTTTTCGCAGATCCTGTTCGACAGCGGCTATCGCTTCGAGATCGTCGGCGACGGCAGGCAGGCGGTGGACACCAGCGAGAGGAAGCCGCCGCGCCTGATCCTGATGGACGTGTCCATGCCCGAACTGAACGGTCTCGAGGCGACCGCTCTCATCCGCGAACGGGAACAGGCCGGCGGCCGGCGCACGCCGATCATCGGCGTCACCGCCCATGCCCTGAAGGGCGATCGCGAGAAGTGCCTCGAGGCCGGCATGGACGACTATCTGTCCAAGCCGATCAGCCCCGATGCACTGCTCGCCAAGGTTGCCGAGTGGCTGGAGCGCTCGGACCCTGCGGCGGCGAGCGGCTAGGCCGAAGGCTAGCCGAGCTTCTCCCGGAAAAAGGCAAGGGTGCGGCTCCAGGCCAGTTCCGCAGCCGTCTTGTCGTAGCGCGCCTCCGAGGTGTCGTTGTTGAAGGCGTGGTTCACGCCCTCGTAGACATGGATCGTGAATTCCTTGCCGTTTTGCTCCAGCGCGGCCCGATAGGCGTCGATACCGGCATTGATCCGGTCATCGAGCCCCGCATAGTGCAGCAGCAGCGGGGCCTCGATTGCCGGCACGTCTTCCGCCGCCGGCTGCCGTCCGTAATATGCCACCGCCGCGTTCAGCCCGGTATCGGCGACGGCCAGGTAATTGACCAGCCCGCCGCCCCAGCAGAAGCCGACCGCGCCGACCTTGCCGTTCGTGGCGTCATGCCCGGCGAGAAACTGCCGCGCCGCCGCCGCATTGGCGACCGTGGCGGCGCCGTCCAGCTCGCCGAACATCGCCCGCGCCCTGTCCTCGTCCTCCGGCGTGCCGCCGAGCGGTGACAGGAAGTCCACGGCCAACGCGGCGAATCCCTCCAGCGCCAACCGCCGCGCCACGTCGCGGATGTGCTCGTTGAGGCCGCGGTTTTCGTGAATGACGATGACGGCGGGGAGCGGGTCCGACGCGCCTGCCGGCGTCACGAAGTAGCCGGACATGGCTCCGGTCGCCCCGTCGAAGGACACGTCCTCGCCCGAAATGCGCTGATCGCCGGCCTCGACCATGGCCGCCTTCGCGCTGCTGGCCGCGAGCATGGGCGCGATCACCGCCGCTGCGGCACTGGATCCCGCCAGCTTCGTCAGCCGGTTCATGAACCGCCTGCGGTCGAGCGTCAGGTGGGTATACTCGTCATAGGCGTCGATCATCGCCTGGGTGATTGTCGGCTTCCGCGTCATGCCTGCCTCCTTGCGCCGGGAATACACCGCCGAGGCTAGCCCGGTTTCGCGGCAGCGCCGCGGCGGAAGCGCTCCGCCGCGATCACATTTGTGCGAGCGGGCACGCCGCCGCCTGCGGCGCGCCTAGTCCTCGGCCAGCAGGCCGCGCCAGGCCAGCGCGCCAAGTGCGGCGCCTGCGAGCGGTGCCACCCAGAACAGCCACAGCTGCCCCGCAGCGCCCGTCTCGGCGAAGAAGGCCACCGCCGTCGACCGGGCGGGGTTGACCGATGTGTTGGTCACCGGGATCGAGACCAGGTGGATCAGCGTCAGCGCGAACCCGATTGCGAGCGGCGCGAAACCGGCGGGCGCCCGTTTCGAGGTCGCCCCGAGAATGACGACGAGGAATCCCGCCGTCAGCACCACCTCGCAGAGCAGTGCCGCGAACAGGCCGTACTGGCCCGGCGAATTCGCGCCATAGCCGTTCGAGGCGAAACCGCCCGGCGAGAATTCCGGCGCGCCCGACGCGATCGCGTAGAGCACGATGCCCGCTACAAGGCCGCCGGCGACCTGTGCGATCCAGTAGGGAACCAGTTCCTTGAAGTCGAACCGTCCGGCCACCGCCAGGCCGAGCGATACCGCGGGATTGAAATGCCCGCCGGAAATATGCCCGACCGCATAGGCCATGGTCAGCACGGTGAGACCGAAAGCCAGCGCCACGCCGGCAAAGCCGATTCCCAGCGTCGGGTACCCGGCCGCGAGCACCGCGCTGCCGCAACCGCCGAAAACAAGCCAGAATGTGCCGAACCCCTCGGCCGCGAGTTTCTTGATCATCACCGTTTCCTCATCCCATTGCAAAGTATTGCTGGTTGCGGAGAGAAATCCAGTCATGTTGATTCGCTCGCCGCAACGGCAATTTACGCATGAAGATCGAAAATAATCACGGGATATTCTGACAGCAAAATCACGCAAAGGATAAACAAAACCACATAATGCTCGGAAATTGCCTGATTTTACAGAATTTGCCACACCTCTCCACCGACAGCCCATTGCCACGGAACTGCGACAAGCAGCCTGTGGAACCAGCCGGAAACGCTTCCCGTTCCCGAGCCGAATCCGTTATTCAGGAGAGTGCCGGCTCGTCTGCCGGCGATTCTTCACACCGTTACACGCGAGCAGGCACGAGCTTGAAAGTCGACATCGACATGGGAAAGACGGCCGCCGGCGACGCGGCCATGCTCGACATCGAGGAGCTGCTTGCCACCCGCCTGCTCGTCCAGGGCAATTCGGGGTCCGGAAAGTCCCATCTTCTGCGCCGCCTGCTCGAGCAGTCCGCGAAATGGGTGCAGCAGGTCGTGATCGACCCGGAGGGCGATTTCGTGACGCTTGCCGACGCCTTCGGCCATGTCGTGGTTGATGCCGACCGTTCCGAGGGCGAACTCGTCGGCATCGCCAACCGCATCCGCCAGCACCGTGTCTCCTGCGTGCTCACGCTGGAGGGGCTGGAGATCGACGACCAGATGCGCGCCGCTGCGACCTTCCTGAACGCGCTGTTCGACGCCGAGCGCGAATACTGGTTCCCGGTCCTCGTCGTTGTGGACGAGGCGCAGATGTTCGCGCCCGCCGCCGGCGGCGAGGTCGCCGAAGACGCGCGCCGCGCCTCGCTGGGCGCCATGACCAACCTGATGTGCCGCGGCCGCAAGCGCGGCCTTGCAGGCGTCATCGCCACCCAGCGCCTCGCCAAGCTCGCCAAGAACGTCGCCGCGGAAGCCTCCAACTTCCTGATGGGCCGCACCTTCCTCGACATCGACATGGCCCGCGCCGCCGATCTCCTCGGCATGGACCGCCGCCAGGCCGAGCAGTTCCGCGACCTGCGCCGCGGCTCCTTCGTCGCCCTCGGCCCAGCGCTGTCGCGCAGGCCGCTGAAGGTGGAGATCGGCCCCGTCGAGACCGGCGCGCGCTCCTCGAGCCCGAAACTGATGCCGTTGCCTGACAAGCCGGAGGATGTTGAGGAGCTGATCTTCACGCCGGATCCCGAGGATTTCGTCCGCCCCGCGGCCCCGCGCCGCGCCGCGCCCCAGCCGCGCGCGACCACCGACATCATGGACGATCTCGCCCGTGCCGTGGAAAGGCAGGAATCCGGTTCCGGCGAGGAAACCGAAACGGAAATGCCCGGCCGCAAGCCGCCGCTATCCGCGGAGGAAATGGAATCCTGGATCACGGACACACTGGCCGAGATCACCTCGGACCCGAACTCGGCCTTCCGCTCCGATTCCGAGCTCTACCAGGACTTCCTTATGCGCGGCCGCATGCGCCGCATCTCCGGCGCGCCGCTGCCGTTGGGCGAGTTCCGGCTGCGCCTGGCAATCGCGCGGGCCGGTGTCGACGAGGAGACGGCCGCCTCGGAGGCCTGGCAGACGGCGGTCACGCTTGCCGGGAATGTCACCGATGACCTGAAGGGCGTGTTCCTCATGCTGGCCGCGGCGGCCATCCGGAATGCCCCCTGCCCGTCGGATGCCGAGATCGCCCGCGCCTACGGCACCCACTCGGCCCGCCGCGCGCGCCGCTTCCTGGACTGGTTCGAGGAAAAGGGCCTGGTCGTCACGCATACCGACCACGCCGGAAAACGCATTGTCGCCTTCCCGGACCTTGATGCCCGCACGCAGGGCGGCGACGCTGACGCCCCGTTGGCCGACGCCGCGGAATAGCACCCGAAACGGATGGCGTCGGGCGCGGCATCGTGATACCGGAAATGCCATGAAGGAACGGCGCATCCGCTTTCGGCACATCCGCACCTTTCTCGAAGTGGCACGCCAGCGCAACGCGACGCGGGCCGCCGAGCGGCTCAACACCGTCCAGCCGGCGGTGTCCCGCTCGTTGCGCGAACTGGAGACGGAAATAGGGCGCCCGCTCTTCGAGCGGACGTCCGACGGGCTGGTGCTCACGGAAGCCGGAGAGCGGCTGTACCACTTCGCAAACACCGGCATGAGCCACATCGAGATGGGCGTGGCAGAAGCCGCCGGAGACGGCCATCACGAAGTCGTATCCTTCGGTGCACTGCCCAACATCACCCGGCGAATCCTTCCCGAAGCAGTCCTCAGGTTCAAGCGGGTCCGTCCCGGCATCATAGTCCGGCTACTGTCGGGCACCAACGAGGAACTGCTCGGAAAGCTTCGCACCGGCGAGGTCGATTTCGTCATCGGCCGGCTCGCCGGGCCGGAAACCATGACGGGATTGAGTTTCGAGCACTTGCTCTATGAAAACATGGTTTTTGCCGCCCGCGCCGGTCATCCGCTCGCTGACCTTGATCTGGTGCCGCTTTCCAGCGTCGACCGCCACCTTGTCATTCTCCCCCCACCGAAAACGGTGATCCGGCAGGAACTCGACAAGTTTCTTGTTGCCAACGGAATTCCACGTTTCCGCGATTCCATAGAGACAATCAGCTTTGAGTTCGCAAAGCTGATAGTTCGGGACAGCGATGCTGTTGTCGCCCTTCCCTTTGGTGCCATGGAGCCGGAGCTGGCTGACGGTACGCTGGTCCAACTGGCAACTCCGTCGGAGACGCTGCGTGGCCCGGTCGGCCTCACATTTCTGCCCGGACGACAGCTTTCTCCGCCGACCCTCATGCTTCTGGAAATCCTTCGGGATCGGATTTCCCGCCTCGCGGGCGCCAATACTGTATAACAGAATCGCTATGACGCCATCAATAATTTTATTGGCGATCAAGAGGTCGCGAGCCTATGCCGGTAGGCGTCATACCAATAGCGAGGGAGGAGACCATGCTATCGACGCTTCGCTGCTTTGCGGCTGCCGCCATCATCGGGTTGGGCACCGCGACGGCAACCCACGCCGAGACCTATTCGCTTGAAGGAGCCGGGACGGCTTCCCTCACCGGCATCGTTCCCCAGGCGCTGGCTTCCTATGCCAACCGCGAGGGCGTGGATGTCCAGGTCGTACTCGGCCAGACACTGACCAAATCCGCGCTCAAGGTGGCCGCGGGCCAGCTTGATATGGCGGTAATTCCGCCACCCGCGCTCAATGCCATGCGCAAGGGCGTCGGCCCCTATGCCCAGCAGGGCGAGAAGGCCGCCGAACTGTCCGGCAACATCCGCGCGCTGTTCGGGTTTCCCGGCGGAACCTTCCACGTCATCGCATGGGCCGACAGCGGCATCGAAAGCTGGGAGGATATCAAGGGCAAGCGTGTCTATGTCGGACCACCGGCCGGCGCCGCCAACGCGCAGATGCGCGGCATGATCGAGCAGGCGAGCGGCTTCAAGGACGGAGAGGACTACGAGGGCATCCGTGCGCCTTGGGGCGCCGCGCAGCAGGCCTTCCAGGACGGCCAGTTCGACGTTCACATCCCGTCCGTGGCGGTCGGCCAGCAGTCGATCAACGAGCTTGGCCTTCAGCGCGAGATCCGGATCATCGGCATTCCTGCGGAAGTTGTGAACTCGGATTCGTTCAAGGCCTACCTGAAACAGTCTGCGGTAACGACGTCGGATATACCCGCCGGCACCTATAGCGGTCAGGTAAATCGCGACGAAGACCTCGTTGCCATTGCCACCACCATGCTGCTCGGGGTCAACAAGGATCTCGACGAGGATGTCGCCTACCGCGTCACCAAGGCCTACTGGGATCATCTCGACGAGATGAAGGAACAGAACGCGCTGATGCGCTCCATACGCGACGGCGAGTACTTCACCAACGTCAACGCACCGCTGCATCCGGGTGCCATTCGCTACTACGAGGAAAAGGGAATCGAGATTCCCGAAGAGCTTCGTCCGTAACGGGAAACGGCTTCTCCTTCCCCGCTCGGGGAAGGAGTCCTTCCGATGGAAACCACCATGCCCCCCAAAAGCAAATCCCGCCGTGAACTCTGGCTGAACGCGACCGTGTTCGCGGTCGGGCTGTTCGTTGCCCTGATCGGCCTGCTGAACGTTCTGCCCTCTTACGGGGTTCTCCCCCGTTTCGGCCCGTTCCCCGTCGCCTGGTACCGTCCGCTCATCTTCGGTGCCGCCATCGTCACCGTCACGCTCCTGCACCTTCAGGCACGCCATGCCGCCGACCGGCTGACGCCCGTCGAGACTGCATTGTCCCTGGCGATTGCTGCGGTAGGCCTCTGGGTATGCTGGGACTACTATCTCGTCTACACTATTCTCAATGACTCGGTGATGTTCTTCAGCGGCCGCGAGGCTACCTTCGCCCTGGTTGCCACCGCCGTAACGATCATCCTCTGCTGGGCGTCCTGGGGCTATCCCATCGCGCTCTTGGGCGTGCTCGGCTTCATCTATCTCGCCACCGGCGAGTACTGGCCAGGCTTCCTGCAGACGGCGCCGAGCGATTTCGTCGAGACGGTGGCGCAAAATCTCTGGTACGACGCTGACCAGGGCATTCTCGGCTCGATCATGGCCATCATCCTGTCGACCGTGCTGCCCTTCATCATCCTCGGCGCGTTGCTGGAAGGCGTCGGCGCCGGCGAGTCGATGATCCGCATCTCGTTCCATCTGATGCGCAAGCTGCGTGGCGGCCCGGCCTTCGCTGCCATTACGGCCTCCGCCATGTTCGGCACGGTATCGGGTAGCGCCGTCGCCAATGTCGTCGGCACGGGGGTCGTGACCATTCCGATGATCCGGCGTCGCGGTTTCTCGCCCGCCTTCTCCGGCGCGGTCGAGGCCACCGCATCGACAGGCGGGCAGATATTGCCGCCCATCATGGGAGCCGCCGCACTCGTCTTGGCCGACTATGTCGGTGTCAGCTACCTGACGGTGATAGTCGCCTCCGTGACACCGGCACTCGCCTACTATGTCTCGCTATATCTTGCGGTCTATTTCGAGGCCCGGAAGCTCGGCGACGCGATCGTCATGACCGAGGACGACACGGATATCCGGACACAGGACTGGATCAATCTGGTGCTCGTATTCGCTCCGATTGCCATCGTCGTCTGGTTGCTCGTCCGTGGCATGTCGCCCGCGGGCGCATCCATCGCGGCGATCTTCGCCCTCTTCCCGCTCTCCTTCATCAACGGCGACATCCGCCGGAAACCCTGGCGACTGATCGGCGCACTGGCGCGCGGCGGGCAGACCGTTGCGCGCCTGATGATCGCCATTGGCGTCGTCGGCATCATCGTCAGCGTGCTGTCGGCTACCGGCATACCGACAAAATTCGCGGTACTGCTCAACTCCGCCTTCGACACCTCGCTGTTGTTCGCGCTGATGATTGCGGCGGGCGGCTGCATCATCCTCGGCATGGGCATGCCGACGCTGCCTGCCTACATCGCCATCATAGTGGTCATGGGGCCGACCCTGGCTGACCTCGGCGTTCAGCCGCTGACCGCGCATCTCTTCGTGCTGTTCTTCGGCACCGCCGCCGGCATCACGCCGCCGGTCGCCATCGCCGCTTACGCCGCCGCCGCCATATCCGGGGGCAAGCCCATCGCCACGGCGGTCGCGTCGACGCGTATCGGCGCGATGATCTTCATCATTCCCTTCGCCTTCGTCTTCAACCCGATCCTTCTCGGCGTACAGGCGGCCGGCGCGGAATTCACCCTCGAAGCCTGGCTCTGGGCAATCCTCCGCCTGCTGCCGGCACTCTATCTCTGTTCCTCCGGCTTTGGCGGCTTCGATTTCGCACGACTGACCTATGCGGAGAGGTTCCTGCGCCTGGCCTCCGTTTTCCTGCTGCTCACCCCGGTACTCTGGCAACAACTCGCCGGTCTCGCACTTGGCCTCGCCGTCGTCGGCGGGCACCTGCTTCGCCACCGCGTTTTCACTCCAGTCAGGACACAGACACGATGAGTCGAAAGATCCGCAACATCCTTTTCATCATGTTCGACCAGTTGCGCTGGGACTATCTGTCCTGTGCCGGACACAAGACGCTGCACACGCCGCACATCGACCGTCTGGCATCGAAGGGCGTGCGTTTCTCACGCGCCTATGTCCAGTCGCCGATCTGCGGCTCTTCGAGGATGAGCTTTTACACCGGGCGTTACGTCCATTCGCACGGGGCACAGCGCAACAACTTCCCGCTCAAGGTCGGCGAAATGACGCTCGGCGACCACCTGCGTGCGAGCGGGATGGACGCCTTCCTCGTCGGAAAGACACATATGGAGGCAGACGCCAAGGGACTGGAGCGGCTGGGCATCGCGCCGGACAGCATCATCGGCGCCCGTCTTTCCGAATGCGGATTCGACGTGTTTGTCCGCGACGACGGTCTTTGGGCCGAAGGCCCGGACGGTTTCTACGACGACCGCCGCTCGCCCTACAACGAATACCTGAAATCGAAGGGCTATCCGGGCGAGAACCCGTGGGCCGACCACGCCAATGCCTCCATCACCGACGACGGCATGCTTGCCTCCGGCTGGCTGACGCAATTCGCGCAGCAGCCGGCCAACATACGGGAGGAAGACAGCGAGACACCCTGGCTGACGACGCAGTGCATCGACTTCCTCCAGACGCCCGGACGCGACGACCGGCCCTGGCTTTGCCACCTGTCCTACATCAAGCCGCACTGGCCCTATATCGTGCCCGCGCCCTATGCCGGCATGTACGGCCCTGACGACATCCAGGACGTGATCCGCGACGAGTCAGAGAAGCGGGATCCGCACCCGGTCTACGACGCCTACATGCAGACGCTCGTGTCCACCAGCTACTCGCGGGAGGGGGTCCGCGATAACGTGATCCCCGCCTACATGGCACTCATCAAGCAGTGCGACGACCAGATGGGAAGGCTGTTCGCCCATCTCGAGGAAACGGGACGGATGGACGATACGCTGATCGTCCTGACCTCCGATCACGGCGACTATCTCGGCGACCACTGGCTCGGCGAAAAGAATTTCTTCCACGAACAGGCCGTGAAGATCCCGCTGATCGTTTACGATCCCCGCCCGGAGGCCGATGCCACGCGCGGCACGGTCTGTGACGCACTGGTCGAGGCGATCGACCTGGCGCCGACCTTCCTGGAAGCGATCGGCGCCGAAGTACCGTCGCACATTCTCGAAGGCCGTTCGCTGATGCCCTTCCTGCACGGCAGGGAACCGGAACAATGGCGTGACTGGGTCATCTGCGAGTTTGACTATTCGACAACGCCCATGGCCACGAAGCTCGGCCTCGCCCATCGCGACGCCCGGGCCTTCATGATCTTCGACGGCCGCTGGAAGATGATCCATTTCGAGGGCGGCTTCGAGCCGATGCTGTTCGATCTGGAGACGGATCCCGAAGAGTTCCGCGACCGGCGTGCCGACCCCGAATGCGCGGCCGAGATCGAACGGCTCTACGAGGCACTCGGCCAATGGGCGCGCCGCCTGTCGCAACGCACCGCGATTTCCGACGCCGAGGTCGACAAGCTGACCGGCAAGAGCCAGCGCCGTGGCGTGTTGCTGGGGCTCTACGATGGAGCCGAGCTACCGGAAGAGATGACGGTCAAGTTGCGCGCAAGGCCGGTACCCGATTTCCGCGAACGCACCGGATAGCGGAAGTCCGGCCGGGGACTGCCGCGCAGCCGATGGCCCGGCAGGCCGTCAGCCCCTGATCTTCACCCCGTCCCCGCCGGGAAGGAAGCGCGCGCCGCGCGCTTCCAGCACCTGCTTGAAACGGTGAACGATTTCCGTCGGGCAGTCGGTATTGCCGTTCTCGAACCGGGTGACGGCCAGCCCGGAAACCTCCGCCAGCCGGGCCAGTTCCCTGACCGACATCACCACGCCGGCGCGGGCCATGCGGCATTGCGCCGGCGTAATCGGGTGGCCGCCTCCGTCCGGGATCAGGTCTTTCCCGTTCCAGTCGAAGCGCGGCCTTCTGCCCCTTCGTTCACTCATGCCAGCACCGTTGCCGATGCGGCATCATCCTCCTCTTCCGACCTGAGCTCGCGCGGCGAGATGTAGGTATAGAACATCGGGACGACGAAGAGGGTGAACATGGTGCCGATCAGTATGCCCGAGAAGATCACCAGGCCCATCGAGTAGCGCGATGCGGCACCTGCGCCCGACGACAGGATCAGCGGGACCACGCCCAGCGCCATGGCCGCCGTCGTCATCAGGATCGGCCGCAGGCGCACCTTCGCCGAGGCGATGATGGCCTCCAGCCGCGACAGGCCGTTGTGCTCGCGCTGCTGGTTGGCGAACTCGACGAGCAGGATGCCGTGCTTGGTGATCAGCCCGATCAGCGTGATCAGCCCGATCTGGGTGTAGATGTTCAGCGTGCCCAGCCCGAGATTGAGCGGCAGCACGGCGCCGAAGATCGACAGCGGCACTGCCATCATGATGATGAGCGGGTCGCGGAAGCTCTCGAATTGCGCCGCCAGCACCAGGTAGATCACCACCACCGCCATGGCGAAGGCGATCAGGATGGTGTTGCCCTGCTCCTTTTCCAGCCGTGACTGGCCGGAATATTCGATGAAGAATCCGTCCGGAAGCACCGTCTGGGCGATCTCCTCGATGGTCTGCAGCCCCTCGCCCGTTGTCACGGTCGGCAGCGGCAGCGCGGAGATTGTCGCGGAGTTGAGCTGGTTGAACTGCTCGATGGACGCCGGCGATGCCGCGGTGGAAACCGACGTGACCGCCGACAGCGGCACCATCTCGCCGGTCGCGCTGCGCACGAAGAAGTTGCCGAGGCTCTCGGGATTCTCCCGGTATTCGCGCGGCACCTGCGTGATGATGTCGTAGCTGTTGGAGTCGCGGTCGAACTGCGACACGGCACCGCCGCCCACCAGCACGCCCAGGGTCGTTCCGATCTGGCTGGCCGGGATGTTCAGCGCCGCGGCGCGGTCGCGGTCGACGGCCACCGTGACCTGCGGCGCGTCGAAGGCGAGCGAGTTCTGCACCACGATGAACCGGCCGGAAGCCTGCGCCTTCTGGCGGATTTCCTCGGCCACCTCGTAGACCTGGCTGGGATCGCCGGTGGACTGGATCACCACCGAGATCGGCAGCCCGCCGCCGGCGCCCGGCAGGGAGGGCGGCGCGAAGACCAGCGCCTCGACGCCGGTGACGGAAGACAGCCTGGCCTGGATGTCGGACTGGATCTCCTTCTGGGAACGATCGCGTTCTGCCCAGTCGTCGAATGTCCAGACCGCGATGGCGCTGTTGGTCTGTCCGCCGAGGCCGGCGATCGAGAAATTGGATTCCAGTTCCGGCAGGTCCGCCGTCTTGGCCCTGATCTCGTCGATATAGAGGCTCGTATATTCCGTCGTCGCATAGCGCGGCGCGGTGATCAGAGAGAACAGCGCGCCGCGGTCTTCCTCGGGCGCCAGTTCGCTGGAAGTCTTGACGAAGAGGAATCCGGTGAGCGCCACGAGGCACATGACAATCATCAGTGTCACCGGCCGGTATTTCAGCGACCCGCCGACGAGCCGCTCGTAGAAGTTCTCCAGCCTTTCGAAGCTCCCGTCCACGATGCGCTGGAAACGGCTTTCGCCGCTATGGTTGAGCAGCCTCGCACTCATGGCGGGCGTGATCGTCAGCGCGACGATACCGGAGATCACGACCGCGCCGGCCAGCGTGAAGGCGAATTCCTTGAACAACGACCCCGTCAGGCCGCCCGTGAAGGCCAACGGCGCGAACACCGCCGCCAGCGTGATGGTCATGGCCACCACGGCGCCGGAGATCTCCCGCATGCCGGTAAAGGCGGCCTGACGCGCGGTCAGCCCTTCCTCGATATGGCGGTGGATGTTCTCCACCACGACGATGGCATCGTCCACCACGAGGCCGATGGCCAGCACCATCGCCAGCAGCGACAGCAGGTTGATCGAGTAGCCCATGCCAAGCAGCAGTCCGCAGACGCCGATCAGCGACAGCGGGATGGTGACGATGGGCATGAGCACCGAGCGGAACGAGCCGAGGAACAGCAGGATCACCACGACCACGATGGCCACGGCCTCGCCGATCGTCTTGAACACCTCCTCGATGGAGGCACTGATCGCGTCAGTGGCGTCGTAGACCAGCTTCATTTCCATGCCTTGCGGCAGGGTGGCCTGGATATTCGGCAGTTCCGCGATCACTGCATCGGCGGTGTCCAGCGGGTTCGCCGCCGGCGTCGGGAATATGCCGATAAAGGTACCCGGCTCGCCGTTGAAGTTGACGACGGTATCCGTGCTCTCAGCCGCCAGCTCGATGTCGGCAACGTCGCGCAGCCGCACCACCTCGTCGCCGCTCGACTTCAGCGGCAGCGCGCCGAACGCTTCGGGCGTGCGCAGCGTCGTTTCCGTCGTGATCGAGTAGGTGACGTATTCGTTCTTGGTCTTGCCCGGCGCCGACAGGAAGTTCGCGGAGTTGATCGCCGCGACGACCTCGCCCGCCGTCACGCCGCGCGCGGCGAGCCGCACCGGGTCGATCCACACGCGCATCGAGTAGTTCGCCGCGCCCATGACCTGCACCTCGGCAACGCCCTCGATGGTCGACATGCGCGGCCGGATCACGCGCTCGATATATTCGGTGAGCTGCTCGGCGGTCATGTTCGGGTTCTGCATCGCGATATACATGATCGCGAACTGCATGCCGGTGCCCTTGACGATGACCGGGTCCTGCGCGTCGTCGGGCAGGTCCCCGCTCACCTGCTGGACCTTGGACATCACCTCGGTCAGCGCCACGTCAGGATCGGAACCGAGCTTCATCTGCACGGTGACGACGCTGGCCGAGGGCCGGCTCTGCGAGGTCACGTAGTCGATGTTCTCGGTCGTCGCCACCGCCTCGGCGATCGGCGCGGTCACGAAACCCTGGATCAGGTCGGCGGAAGCACCCGGATAGACGGTGGTCACCGTGATGACGGTTTCCTCGACTTCCGGGTACTCGCGAACCGACAGGTTGAAGATGCCCTGCAGCCCGAGCAGCAGGATGAGGAAGGCGAAGACGGTCGAGAGAACCGGTCGCCGGATGAAGAGCGCGGAAATGTTCATTGCGCGTTGGCTCCCGCCGCTGTCGGCTGCACTTCGTTGTTGATCGTGACGCGGGCGCCGTTGGAGAGCCGGTTCTGGCCGGCATTGACCACCACGTCGCCGGCGGCAAGCCCGCTCACGATCTCGACATCGCCGTTGCTGCGCCGGCCGGGCTTCACGAAGACCTGCTCGACCGTCAGCTCGCCGTCTTCCGTTTCCGCCTGTTTCACGCGGTAGACATAGTCGCCGTAGAGGCTCGTCACGAGCGCGGTCTGGGGAACGATGATGACGTCATCCTCGCTCGGCAGCTCCACGCGCACCCGCACGAACTGGCCGGGATTGAGCTTTCCCTGCGGGTTCTCGATTTCGGCGCGCACCGAAACCAGCCGCGTGGACGGATCGATCTTCGGGTCGATGCCGGTGATCTCGCCCCTGAACGGCATGTCGTCCTCGCTGAGGCCGACCCGCACCGGCTGGCCGATGGCGAGCACGCCGAACTGCTGTTCCGGCACGGTGAAGTTCACGTGCATCGATCCCAGGTCCTGCAGGGTCGCGACGATCTGGCCGGGGGAGATGTACTGGCCGAGATCTATCTGCGGAATGCCGATGGTGCCGCCGAACGGCGCGCGCAACTGCTTCTGGTTCAGGACCGCCTGCAGCTTCTCCACCTGCGAGGCGGAGGCGGTCGCCGCCGCCTGCGCCGTGTCCAGCGCCGATTGCGAGCCGACACCGCGCTCCTGCAGTTCCAGGGCCCTTGTCAGCGCCTGCCGGTTCAGGTCGAGCTGCGACTGCGCCGCGGCGAGGTCGGCGCGCTGCACCTCGTCGTCGAGACGCACCAGGACCTGTCCTTCCTCGACCGTGTCGTTGGCCTTGAACAGGATTTCCTTGACGACGCCGGTCACTTCCATCGTCAGGTCCACGCCCCTGGCGGCGTTGACCGTGCCGATGGCGCGCACCGTCGGCTGCCAGGTCACCGCCTCGACCTCCGCGGTCGAGACGGCGACGGCGGGGCGCTGCATGTTGGCGAAGAAGTCAGCGATCGCCTGGTCGCGGAAAAGGTTGAATCCGACCAGCCCGCCGACCACGACGGCAAGGAGGATGAATGCGATGATGAATCTCTTGATCATGGGTACGGGGTCCGTTGTCACCGGTGAAATGCATGCCCGACTTCCCTCCTCCCAGGGGAAAGCCGATTGCACAATCGGTCGGGTTACTGTACCGTCTGGACGGTAAAGTCAATGGGAAATGGAACTATCATGGCACGTGCCGGGACATCCCGCGAGAAAATTCTGAAGGCCGCGGCCGAATTGGCCATGTGCGAGGGCGCCGCGCATCTCTCGCTGGACGCGGTCGCGGCCCGGGCCGGCGTGTCCAAGGGCGGCCTGCTTTACAATTTTCCCAACAAGACGGCGCTGATGCGCGCACTTGTCGAGCAGTTCATTGAGGAATTCCGCGCCGAGATCGAGGACGCCCCCGGCACGAGCGACGGGGAAGCCCTGGCGGCCCGCTTTCTGGAACTGGGAACGAGGAAACTGCGCGAGAAGACGCCGCGATCGTCCGGCGTCCTGGCCGCGTTGGCGGAAGATCCGGGACTGCTGGCGCCGGTAAAGACCTTCAACCGCGAGCTTCTCGACCGGATGAAGGACGATGCCGCCGATCCCGGCGCGATCCTCGTCGCGTTCATGGTGATGGAGGGGCTGCGCGCCCAGCACGTCTTCGGCATCGACGTTCTTGATGACGAGGAACGCCGGCTTCTGATGGAGAAGGTTTTCGCGCTGCTCGGGAAAGCGCCGGCCAGTGCCGCCTAGCCGGTACAGGGCCGTCTAGTATCGGCCGAACCACTTGTCGTCGACGTCGGGGATAAGGCTGAAGCTCACGGCCCTGCTGATCAGCGCGGGAAGAACGGTTATGTGCTCTTCGCCCGCGAATTGCTGGTAGCGCACAGTCAGGCCCCTGTCCTCCAGCACGGACAGCCGGTCGGCCATGGTCTTTGCGTCAGCCACCATGTCCTCCCATTCGTTCGCGCCGATGCCGATGAAAAGCCGCTTTCCGGCAAGGTCGGGCGAGCTCTTGACGAAACGCGCGGCTGAGTCGAGTAGCTCCTGCCCGTTCCACCAGATCGACGGGCTGCCGGCCACGTAGGTCGCGAAGGAATCCGGCCGAGTCAGGAACGCGTAAAGCGTCAGGAACCCGCCGAGCGAATGGCCGGCCAGCGTCTCACGATCCGGGTCGACCGGCAGTCGCCTTGCGATTTCTGGTTTCAGGTCGTCCTCAATGAAATCCAGGAACGCGTCCGCACCGCCGCGTTCCGGCCACGGTTCGCCGTTCTTTCGTTTCGGCAGGTTCTCGAGCGGCGCCGGTGTCGTGTAGTCGTAGTAGCGCTCGGTGACCGCGAAGGGCTGGTCCGTCTCGTATCCGATGGCGACAAGGACCGCCGGCTCGAACCCCTTGGGCTTGCGCGTCTGCAGGCGCAGCGCCTCCGCCCCGGTCAGGAATGTCGCGTTGCCGTCCAGCATGTAGATCACCGGATAGCCTTCCGGCCGAGCCGGTTCGTCGCGCGGCAACGCGACATGGATGCGATAGCGCCGGCCCGTCACCGACGCGGAGATGGTGAACTGCATCGTATTGTCGACGGTCACCGGCAGGATTTCCGACTCGTCTCCGGCAGCCGGTGCGGCCCCGCCGATGGCCGCCGTCACTGCCACCAGTCCGGCAATCAGCGTTGTGCGCAGCATTGCTTGTTCCCCCTTCAATGGCGGGCGCCGCAACAAGGCGGCGTCCGCGGCGCTACCTGCACGGTCAGAAACGCCCGGTCGCCGACAGGAAGAAGCGGCGACCGTCGATGTTGAAATCGTCGATCGTCTCGCGGGTAACCTGGTGATCGGCGATGTTCAGCACGCCGGCGCGAATGGTGAAGTTCTCGTTGAAGTCGTACTTCGCCATCACATCGGCTGTGACGAAGGCGTCCGCGGCCGAGGCATAGGCCATGTCTCCTGTCGGGGGCACATAGGTATACTGCTCGCCGACATAGGAGACATTGACGGCCAGGTTCAGCTTGTCCGTCGCCTGCCACTCGGCCGTGAAGTTCGCATTGTGCTCGGGCTGGTAGGCGATCGGCGCGTCGATGGTGAGGTTCTTCGCATCGAGATAGGTATAGTTTGCCGTGAACGTCCAGTCCGGGTGCGGCCGGACGGAAATCGTCGCCTCCACGCCCTGGGTGCGCGCTTCCTCGATGTTCTCGTAGGCGAAGACCGGCTCGCCGCCGGGCGCGAAGCCGACGAAGTTGCTGTAGGTCGGCGCCGCGGAAACGTCGCTGGTCCGCGCCGGCGGGAACGGGATCATGTCCTCGATATCGTTGCGAAACGCCGTCACGCCGGCCGACCAGGCCGGCCCCTCGTAGTGGATCCCGACCTCGATGCTGCGGCTGGTCTCGGGGTCGAGTTCGTCGGAACCGGCCAGGTAGCACCCGCCGCCGCAGGAGATCTGGTACCAGTTCGGGCTGTTCTCCAGCAGGGTCGGCGCCTTGAACGCGGACGACCAGCCGCCCTTGATCGTCAGCCCTTCGGTCAGGTGATAGACGCCGTAGATCCGCGGACTGTTATGCGCCCCGAAATTCTCGTGGTAGTCGAGCCGGTTGCCGACGGTGAGGAGGAAATCGTCCGTGATGCGCAGCTCGTCCTCGAAGAAGATCGCGCCCTGCCACACCGACGATGTCGGGTCGCCGCCGCCGGTCAGCACGTAATCGTCGTCGATCTGCTGGTATCGGTAGGAGCTGCCGATGGTCAGGGTCTGCTCGGTCCAGAACTCGACCGGCAGCACCACCTTCCCGTCCGCGCCGGCATTGTAGGCCGTGTTCGGCTGGTCCTCGCCCAGCTTGTTGCCATGTCCGTACTCGTTCCGGATACGGTCGCCCCACAGGCTCACCTCGGTCGTGCCGAAATCGTATTCGCCGACGTGCCTGAAGGAACCCGCATGTCGGTTCATGGGCACGTCATTGTGGACCCGGCGGGAGAAATCGTAGTTGAGCTCCAATGTGTTGAACGCGTCCGGCATCCAGCTGCCCGTGACATCGATGAACTTGTTGTCAGACAGCAGGAAGCCGTCGAGGCTCGAATCCGGGTTGATCGTCGGGTTGTCCGGGTTGCGCCGGTCCCAGGCGCCGTAGATGCGCAGCCCCAGGTTCTCGGCGATCGGACCGGAAGCATGGAATCCGACCCGCCCGTAGTCGCCGGCATCGGGATCCTCCTGCGCGGTGAACTCGGTCGTCACCGATCCGTGCCAGGCGTCGTAGTCCTTCCTGGTGATGATGTTGATGACGCCGCCGATGGCATCGGACCCGTGCAGCGAGGACATCGGCCCGCGCACCACCTCGATGCGCTCGATCGCATCAAGCGGCACCCAGCCGGAGTCGAAGTCGTTGCCCCGGAACAGGTTGGGCGCCGAGTTGACGCGCTTGCCGTCGACCATGAACAGCGTGTAGCGCTCGCCGAGGCCGCGTATCTGCACCTTGTTGGCGTTTCCGCTGCGCGCGAGGGTGATGCCTTCCACCCTGGACAGCAGGTCGCGCACGTCCTGCGCCGGCATGTCCTCGATCTCCTCCTCGGAGATCACGGTGACGCTGGCCGGCACGTCGCGCAGGTCGATCTCGCTGCCCGACGCGGTAATCACCAGCACCGGCAATTGCTCCGCGGTTTCCTGTGCCAGTGCTGCCGGCGGCCCGGCAAGAGCGGACGAGGCCGCCAGGGCCGCCGCGAAGGCAACGCGCCGCGAAGTCGTTGAAACGGTGCCGACAGTCGGCAATGTCGTTGAATCGGATACCATCCGGGCCCCCTGCTGAAGATTGTTCGGCTGGCTGGCTGGACGGATATTCCGCTACTCGCTGGCTGTTCGGCGCGACGATGTCCCCCGCCGCACGATGCCGCCCCGATATTTTAGGTGACAAAAGGAGTCAAGTTATTTCGCCCTGCGGCAATCGCACGCACTCCTGGCCGCCCTGCCCCGTCAAATCGCCCCCATGGACGGAACCAGCAACTGCACGACGGGTCAGCCATGCGGGGCGCAATCTATCTGGACAAAAAATGTCATATTATATCTGGACGCCGGATTTCCGATCCGCTAATCGCGTGGCGCGGCCAACAGTTCCGTCCGTTCCTGCCGGACGGTTTCCCCATGGAGATTCGTCATGAAGAGATTCGTTCCCCTGCTTGCAGCCGCGGTCCTGGCGGCCGCGCCCGCCCTGGCGGAGAGCGTCGCCGTCGAAACGGCACGCGGAACCGTCGCGGTACCGTCCAACCCCGAAAAGATTGTCGTGTTCGATGTCGGCGCGCTCGACACGCTCGACGCGCTGGGCATCAGGCCGGCCGGCACCGTCGAAAAGGTGTTCGTCGACTATCTTGACGAAGCGACGGAAAATGCCGAGGCGGTCGGCACCCTGTTCGAACCCGATTTCGAGGCCGTCAACGCGCTGGCGCCAGACCTGATCGTCGTCGGTTCCCGCTCGGCCGAGCAGCTCGAGCCGCTGTCGAAATTCGCTCCGACGATCGACATGACCATCTGGGGCAACGACGTGGTCGGCCAAGCCAGGGCGCGGCTTGCCGCCTATGGCGAGATCTTCGGCAGGCAAGACGAGGCGAAAAGGCTGGCCGGCGAACTTGACGCCGGGCTGGAACGCGCGAAGGCCGCTGCCGCCGGCAAGGGCACGGCGCTGATCGTCCTGACCAACGGACCGAAGATCTCCGCCTACGGCAAGGGATCACGCTTCGGATGGCTGCATGACGAGCTGGACCTGCCGCAGGCCGTCGAGTCCGTCGAGGAGGCCACCCATGGCGAGGCGATCTCCTTCGAGTTCATCCGCAACGCCAATCCGGACTGGCTCCTGGTGATCGACCGCTCCGCAGCGATCGGCGCGGAAGGCGAGCGGGCCGCCGAGACGCTCGACAATGCGCTGGTCGCGGAGACCACCGCATGGAAGAAGGGCCAGGTCATCTATCTCAACGCGGCCGATCTCTACGTCGCCGCCGGCGGCTTCCGTTCGCTGATGAACACCTTCGGGCTGATCGAGAAGGGCTTCAGGCCCTCGTCGTGACGCAGTGAGACCGGGCATGAAAATCGCGGCCGTGGCGGCATTGCTGGCGCTCGCCGTCGCGAGCCTCTTCGTCGGCGTGATCGATGTCGGTCCGGCGGCGCTGCTGCGCGATCCCGAGGCCGCGCGCCTGATGGCGATCAGCCGGCTGCCGCGCACGCTCGCGGTTCTGCTGACCGGCGCCTCGATGGCGGTTGCCGGCGTCATCATGCAGATGCTCGCGCGCAATCGGTTCATCGAGCCGACCACGGCGGGAACCGGGCAAAGCGCCGCCCTCGGCATCCTGCTCGCCACCCTTTTCATGCCCTCCGCTCCGCTGGCGCTGAAGATGCTGGCGGCCAGCCTGACCGCGCTGGCCGGTAGCGTCCTTTTTCTCGCCATCGTGCGCCGCCTCCCGGTCACCCAGCCCCTGCTGGTCCCGCTGGTCGGCCTCGTCTACGGCTCGGTGATCGGCGCCGGGGTGACCTTCGTCGCCTACCAGGCCGACCTGCTCCAGTATGTCGGCGTCTGGATGAATGGCGAGTTCTCCGGCGTCCTGCTCGGCCGCTACGAGCTGCTCTGGGTTTCCGGCATCGCGGCGCTGGCGGCCTGGTTCGTCGCCGACCGCTTTTCCATCGTCGGCCTCGGCCGCGATGTTTCCGTCAGCCTCGGCTTGAACTATGCCCGCACCGTCGCCGCCGGCCTTCTCATGGTTTCGGTCATCACCGCGCTTACCGTCGTCACCGTGGGCATGATCCCCTTCGTCGGACTCGTCGTGCCCAACATCGCCAGCCGCCTGCTCGGCGACAATCTGCGCGCGAGCCTGCCCTGGACAGCGGCCGGGGGAGCGGGGCTTGTCCTTCTCTGCGACATTATCGGCCGCGTGATCCGTCATCCCTACGAGATCCCGGTCGGCACGGTCTTCGGCGTGGTCGGCGCCGTGCTCTTCCTGTGGCTTCTCTACGCGCGGAAACCCGGCCATGCCTGAGCGTCGCCTTGCCTGGCTTGCCCTTGCTCTGGTCGGCGCCTGCGCGCTGTTCATGACGCTCGGCGCACGCGGCAACTGGGATTTCGTGCTCGCCTTCCGTGGCGCAAAACTCGCCGCCCTGCTCATCGTCGGCGCCGCGATTGCCGTTTCCACCATCCTTTTCCAGACGATCTCCGGCAACCGCATCCTCACCCCGTCCATCATGGGTTTCGATGCGCTCTTCGTCCTTTTCCAGACCCTGCTGGTCTTCGCCATCGGCGGTTTCGGCGTGGCGCAACTGTCGCAGGGACTGCGCTTCGCGATGGAATTCTCGCTCCTGCTCGGCGCCGCGGTACTGCTGTTCGGCACGCTGCTGTCCCGGGCACGACACGACATGCACCGCACCGTGCTGACAGGCATAATCTTCGGGGTGCTGTTCCACAGCCTGACGGCCTTCATCCAGCGACTGATCGATCCCAACGAGTTCGCCATCGTCCAGGTGAACTCCTTTGCGCGGTTCAACGCGGTCGAGACGGACCTGCTGGGCATATCGGCGCTTCTATGCGCCATCGGCATCGCGGCGGCCTGGCGCTACCGGCATCGCCTCGACGTGATCGCGCTCGGACGCGACCAGGCCATCAGCCTCGGCGTCGACCACCGGCGCGCCGTGTTCGCGATCCTGATGATCGTCGCGCTGCTCGTCTCGGTGTCGACCGCGCTGGCCGGTCCCGTGACATTCTTCGGCCTGCTGGTGTCCAGCCTTGCACACTCGGCGATGAAGACCCATCGCCACGCCCTGCTGCTGCCGGCCGCGGCGCTGATATCGGGCATCGTCCTGGTCGCCGGCCAGACCGTCACCGAGCGCATCCTTGCCTTGGCGACGCCGCTTTCCGTTTCCGTCGAGTTCCTCGGCGGTCTCGTGTTCCTCCTCCTCGTTCTGAAGGGTTCGCAGCGATGATCGAGATCGAGAATGTCAGTCACCGGCACGGCGCGACGCGGGTCCTTCACGATGTCTCGCTGACCATCCCGAAGGGCGGCATCACCGCCTTGGTCGGGCCGAACGGCGCGGGCAAGTCGACATTGCTTTCGCTGATGGCCCGGTTGCAGCGCCTGCAGGCGGGCAGCATCCGCTTCGACGGACTCGACGTGAGCACGACGCCGAGCGACGAACTGGCGCGCAAGCTGGCCATCCTGCGCCAGGACACGGTCGTCGGCACCCGCGTCACCGTGCGCGATCTCGTCGGATTCGGCCGCTTTCCGCACAATCGCGGTCACATGCGCGCCGAGGATCGCGAGATCGTCGCCGATGCGCTCGCCGCCTTCCACCTGGAGCCATTGGCGGAGCGCTATCTGGACCAGCTCTCGGGCGGCCAGCGCCAGCGGGCCATGGTCGCCATGAGTTTCGCCCAGTCGGCGGACTACCTGCTGCTCGACGAGCCGCTCAACAATCTGGACATGCCCTTCGCCCGGGCGCTGATGCGGCAGCTGCGCGAGCTGGCGGACCGGCACGGGCGCACCATCGTCATCGTGGTGCACGAGATCAACTATGCTGCGATCCATGCCGACCGGATCGTGGGCATGCGCGACGGCCGCCTCGTCGCGGAGGGAACGCCGGACGAGATCGTGACCGAGGAGGCCCTTTCGGCCATCTTCGGCACCCATATTGCAATCCACGAGGTCGATGGCCGCAAGCTCGCGGTTCACTACGGCTGAGGGCTTGTCCCGGACAACACCGGGCCCGATTGAGCCGGGTTTCTATCGGCAATAGGTCCCGGTCTCGACTTCGCCGCCATTCGTGACCGTTCGCGTCTCGAAATCGTAGCAATCCGGTCGGTCCGACGGAGCGTAGCGGATGTAGTAGGTCTCGCCCCGATAGCTGTACTCCATGTGTCCTCCGCCGCCGGGAAATTGCGTGAAGACGAGATCCTCCACGCCCCCGCGGGGCGGGACGCCGGAATCGCGCCCCCCGTTGCCGTCGATCGATCTGAGAGGCGCCACGCGCGGAAGCGCCTGCAGGTCGGCGACCTCGCCCATCAGGCACTGGATGATATAGGGGGCATCCGCCGAAGTGTGATACCGGTATCCGAAGGTATCGTCGGCCTTTCCGTTGCAGACATCCAGTTCCCCGTCGGCGATCTGCGTGCCGTCGGGATTGTTGTCGCCGAATATCGGGAATCCGTCGAAGGCCCAGCCGATGATGGCGTCGTCGCCGGCATTTTTCATCTGCTCGATCATGCAGGTCGGCTTGGCATGATAATGGTAGTCGTCGCCCTTTCCCGCATGCCCGCCGCATTCATCCAGCTGCTGCGTCGCCACCGTGTCGTGGTGAGCCTGGTAGTGATACAGTTCGGCCTCGGTCATCTCGCCGCCGGCGGTGTAGTCGTAGATCGGCACCCCGTTGACCGCGACACCCAGAGAGGAGTCGCGGGTTTGCGGCGTGTCGCCAAGCTTCGGTTCCAGCGGAATGGGTGCCGCATGATCCTTGGCGGGAACCGGAACCTGTTCGTTCGTTCCGACGATGCCCGTCATCATTTCATGATCGGGAAACGTGTCGGAGATGATGCTGGCATGGTCGCCGTCGCAGACCACCGTCACGCTGTCGGCGAAACCGGCCTTCTCGACCGATTCCCGGATAGCCGCGCAATGATCGTCATGGGCATGGGCCGGCTGTGCCGCATTCAGGACGAGCAGGAACGGTATTGTCGCGACGAACGGGCGCGTCATGCGGGTCATGAAAGCGGACCTCCTGTATCTCTTCAATTGTTCGCTAGGGGGGGATTGGCCGGTTGCCCGCCATGCCGGCGCGTCACTCGACCGTCATCCGGCAAAGCACGGTGTTGGAGGTCTCGAGGTCGGGACCCCACATGAATCGCGCCGCCCCGTCCCATTCGATGCGGTCGTAACCGCCCTTCGGGCTGACCTCCCTTTCGGAATAGAGATGTGCCGGCTCCCACCCGGAGGCATCGAAACCGGCGGTGCTCCAGCCTTCCGGCTCGTCGAGCGCCTCGAAGGCGCAGGCGCCTTCACCGGGCACGGGGTTGCTTTTGCTTTCGCACGACTTGTCCAGCGGCGCCGTATGGATCACGAGGCAGCGCCAGTCTTCGTCGCTGACGGCGACCGTGTTTCCGCTTCCGTCCTTCACCTGGAGGATGACTCCGCCATCGCCCATCTGCTGGCGATTGGTCCCGATATATTCGAGGCCGCTGTCGTTTTCCTTGAAATCCTTGGCGATCAGGCCGATGACGAACGGACGTTCCGCCTCGAAGGTGAAGCTCTCCGCGTTGAAGGAGCGTTCCGTCGTGATCGGTACGCTGTCCTCGGCCACGGTCTCGCCGTTCACCTTGAAAGCAAACCAGTTGTCCGCCCACACGTCGGTCGAGAAGGTCTCGGCGGCCGCAGCTTGGACGGTCAGCCCTGCGATGATGATTGCGGGCAGCAGATGGCGCATTTCCTGGACCTCTTTTGGGCGTGATCGCCGGAGAAAATCATGGACGCGAAGGGCGAATGGCCGGAACGGCCGTGCCGAATGCGTCATGGAACGATGCCACGCTAGGCCCTGGATCGCCGTCGTTCAAATTAACAATTGTACATGTTCCGCAGCGCGCTGCTCGGCCGGCGAACAGCACGCGAAATCCGTGTCATTGGACGGACGGGGACTGCGCCCTACTTCGGATAGCCGTCGAATTTCGGACAGGCGTCCAGCCCCTCCTCCCAGTTCGCACGATCGCAGAAGAAGATGTGCGCCGTCGGCGCGATGTCGACCGGCGTGTCGAGGCAGCCGGCAGGCACTGCGACGCCCTCGCCGCGAACCCGGGGCAGCGGCGAGCCGCAGTCGGCGCAGAACGCCTTCAGGAACCGCGTGCCCGGCACGTCGAAATGCCGGATCTTCTCCTCGCCCGACAGGAAGGTGAGCGTGCCCGTGTCGCAGAACAGGTTCGACGCGTGCGCCGTGCCGGAGAACTTCCTGCAGCGGCTGCAATGGCACAGCATGAACCGGTCGAACGTCCCCTCGATCTCGAACGTCACCGCGCCGCACAGGCACGAGCCCGAATGTTTGCTGGTCATGAATTCCTCCCTGCCGCACGTCCGACGACTGATAAGCCGGCTCCGGGAAGATTTTGCAAGCGATAAACGCCCGGTTTGCCCGGCTATTGCGCGGCAATCGGCTTGTCCACAAGCCGCTCGACCAGCCGCCTGAGATCGGAAGGGGTCGTGTGCCCGGCGATGACCTCGTGATAGCCTATGCCCGCCCGCCTGAGCGCTTCCTTCTTGACCGCGTCGCGTGCCGCCGCCGTCCCTTGATGGTGCGCGCCGCCCTGATATTCGAGGGCGTGGCGCGGTTGGCAGTTTTCGTCGACGAGAAGGAGGTCGACGCGCTTTGAATTCACGCAGCTATAGGCCTTGACGTCCTTGCAGCGCAAAATTTCGCCGAGCGACACTTGCGCCATCACCTGCCAGCCGGGATTGCAATCGATCACCATGCGGTCGAGTTCCTTGAAAACCCGCGCCTCGCTTTTGTTGAGCAGCGGCTGGATCGCGAAATCCGCGTCCATAACGATCCGCAATTGTTCCGCTGCGTCGATCGGCTTCGGTGCCGGCCCTGCAGGTTTCGATTCCTCCCCGCGATATTTGAGATCGGCCCCGACGCGCCTGTCCTGCCAGCGGCGGCGCTTCCTTCCCCGCCACTTCCGCCTTCGCTGAGCGGCGAGAAATCGCTCGAACGTCATTCCGCCATAGAAGGCCACCGCCAGGACAGCGAGAAATATTACCGGGAACCCGGTCAATGCTTCGAATTCGAAAGCCATGAAGAAATTCTATGACTAAATCGAATACTCCAGGTTAATGCGCAGGATTCACATGTAAGAACTTATGTTTATCCCGAAATTATTCAAACATCTTCAATCCGAAACAACTACGCCGCCCCCTCACGCCTCCTTTGCCTTTTCCCGCAGCACGAATTTCTGGATCTTGCCCGTCGATGTCTTCGGCAGTTCAGTGAACACCACGTGGCGCGGGCACTTGAAATGCGCCATCAGCGTGCGGCAATGGGCGATGATCTCCTCCGCCGTCGCCGCCTTCCCCGGCTTCAGCTCGACGAAGGCGCAGGGGCTCTCGCCCCATTTCTCGTCCGGCTTCGCCACCACCGCCGCCGCGGCGACCGCCGGGTGCTTGTAGATCGCGTCCTCCACCTCGATCGAGGAGATGTTCTCGCCGCCGGAGATTATGATGTCCTTCGAGCGGTCCTTGAGCTGGATGTATCCGTCCTCGTGCATCACGCCGAGATCGCCGGAATGGAACCAGCCGCCGGCGAACGCCTGCTCCGTCGCCGACGGGTTCTTCAGGTAGCCCTTCATCACGATGTTGCCGCGGAACATCACCTCGCCCAGCGTCTCGCCGTCGGCGGGCACCCGTTCCATCGTTTCCGGGTCCATCACCGTCACGTCCTCCAGCGCGGCGTAGCGCACGCCCTGGCGCGCCTTCAGCGCCGCCCTTTCCGGGCCCTCCAGCGCGTTCCACTCGCCGTGCCACTCGTTGACCACCGCCGGCCCGTAGGTCTCGGTCAGCCCGTAGAGATGCGTGACCTCGAAACCGGCCTGCGCCATGCCGGCCAGCACGGTTTCCGGCGGCGGCGCGGCCGCGGTGTTGAACGTCACCGTCTGCGGGAAGTCGCGCTTCTCCGCCTCGGCCGCGTTCAGCAGCATCGACATCACCACCGGCGCGCCGCACAGATGCGTCACCCCGTGCTCGGCGATGGCGTCGTACATCGCCTTCGCCCGCACCCAGCGCAGGCACACATGCGTGCCCGCCTGCACGGAAAGCGTCCACGGAAAGCACCAGCCGTTGCAGTGGAACATCGGCAGCGTCCAGAGGTAGACCGGGTGCCGGCCCATGCCGCTCGCGATCACGTTGGCATAGCCCATCAGCGCCGCGCCGCGATGGTGGTAGACCACGCCCTTCGGGTTGCCGGTCGTCCCCGAGGTGTAGTTCAGCGAGATCGCGTCCCACTCGTCGTCCGGCATCGCCCATTCGAAGTCCGGGTCGCCGCCGGCGATGAAGTCCTCGTATTCGAGCGATCCGATCGGCTCCCCCTTCGGGAAGGGCGCGTCGTCGGGATAGTCCGGGTCGTCGTAGTTTATGACCAGCGGATTGCGCTCCGCCCGCTTCAGCGCGGAGGCCATGACGGCGGAGAATTCCCGGTCGACGATCACCGCCCTCGCCTCGCCGTGGTCGAGCTGGAAGGCGATCACCTCGGCGTCGAGCCGCGTGTTGATCGACAGCAGCACCGCGCCGGCCATCGGCACGCCGTGATGGGCCTCCAGCATGGCCGGCGTGTTGGACAGCATCACGGCCACCGTGTCGCCGCGCCCGATACCCGCCTTCCGCAGGGCCGAGGCCAGCCTTCGCGAGCGGGCGTAAAAGTCCGCGTAGCTGCGCCTGAGCGTCCCGTGGATGATGGCGACATGATCCGGAAACACCGCCGCCGCGCGCTCGAGATGTTTCAGCGGCGTAAGCGGCTGGTAGTTGGCGGCGTTGCGGTCGAGCCCCTCGCCGAAAATCGTGCCTTCCATCGTCTCCTCCCCTGGACGGCCTTGTCGCCTGCCGATCTTGGGCCATGCGGCGCCCGCTGTCACCAGCATCCTTCGTTCCGGTGGAACCGGCCTTGCCATTCGCGTTTCGTTCTGGTCTTTCCCGCCCGAATCACTACATTGCCCTTCAATGAGCGATCCATTCGACGACATCCCCTTCGGCGACGACGAGCCGCCGCGCCCGGAACCGGCGCAAGGCTCCATCGCCGCGCGCGCCATGGCCGCCCGCCGGCAGCAAGCCCCGTCCTATCTGGAGGGCCTGAATCCCGAGCAGCGCCGCGCGGTGGAGACCACCGAGGGCCCGGTTCTCGTCCTGGCGGGCGCCGGCACCGGCAAGACGCGGGTCCTGACCACCCGCATCGCCCACATATTGTCGCTCGGCCTCGCCTTCCCCTCGCAGATCCTCGCCGTCACCTTCACCAACAAGGCCGCGCGCGAGATGAAGGAGCGCATCGGCGTCCTCGTCGGCGAGGCGATCGAGGGCATGCCCTGGCTCGGCACCTTCCACTCCATCGGCGTGAAGATCCTGCGCCGGCACGCCGAGCTTGCCGGCCTGCGCTCCGATTTCACCATTCTCGACACCGACGACCAGGTCCGCCTCGTCAAGCAGGTGATCCAGGCCGAGGGCCTCGACGACAAGCGCTGGACGCCGCGCTCCTTCGCCCACATGATCGACGGCTGGAAGAACAAGGGCTGGGGCCCGCGCGACATCCCGGAGGGCGACGCCCGCGCCTTCGGCGAGGGCAGGGGCCGCGAGCTGTTCGCCGCCTACCAGGACCGCCTGAAGACGCTCAACGCCTGCGATTTCGGCGACCTGCTCTGCCACCCCATCCGCCTGCTGCGCGACAACCCGGACGTGCTGGCCGAGTATCACCGCAAGTTCCGCTACATCCTGGTCGACGAGTACCAGGACACCAACACCGCGCAATACATGTGGCTGCGCCTGCTGGCGCAAAGGCCGGCATCGAAGGATGCCGGGCTTGCCGAGGCCCCGGCGCCCTATGTCTCGGGCTCCGCCTCCCCCGCCGAAGGCGGAGCGCGCGACCGCGCGCCGGACGACTTTTCGTCCGCCCCCGCGGAGGCCGGTTCGCGCAGCGAACGCCCGGCCGTAAGCGCAAACCGGGCCGCCGAAGGCGGAGGGCCGGCGCCGCAAGGCGCGGAACGGCCCGTGAGCGTGAATATCTGTTGTGTCGGCGACGACGACCAGTCGATCTACGGCTGGCGCGGCGCGGAGGTGGACAACATCCTGCGCTTCGAGAAGGACTTTCCCGGCGCCACGGTGATCCGGCTGGAGCGCAACTACCGCTCCACGCAGCACATTCTCGGCGCCGCCTCCCACCTGATCGCCCACAACGAGGGCCGGCTCGGCAAGACGCTGTTCACCGAGGCCGCCGACCCCGACCACGCCAAGGTGCAGGTCCACGCCGCCTGGGATTCCGACGAGGAGGCCCGCGCCATCGGCGAGGAGATCGAGGCGCTGCAGCGCAACGGCCACGACCTCGACGACATGGCGATCCTGGTGCGCGCCTCCTTCCAGATGCGCGAGTTCGAGGACCGCTTCATCCGCATGGGCATCGAGTACCGCATCATCGGCGGCCCGCGCTTCTACGAGCGCATGGAGATCCGCGATGCCATGGCCTATCTGCGCGTTGTCGCCCAGCCGGCGGACGACCTCGCCTTCGAGCGCATCGTCAACACCCCGAAGCGCGGCCTCGGCGATGCCTCCGTCCGCCTCGTCCACGATCATGCCCGCGCCCGCGGCATCCCGATGCTGGAGGCCGCGCGCGATATCGTCGCCACCGAGGAGATGAAGCCGAAGCCCCGCGCCGCCCTGCGCGAGCTGGTGGAGAGCTTCGACCGCTGGCGCGAGCGCATGGACCGCACCCCGCATCCCGAGCTTGCCGAGACGATCCTCGACGAGTCCGGCTACACCGCCATGTGGCAGAACGACCGCTCCGCCGAGGCGCCGGGCCGGCTGGAGAACCTCAAGGAGCTGGTCCGCGCCATGGAGGAGTTCGAGAGCCTGCGCGCCTTCCTGGAACATGTCAGCCTGGTCATGGACGCCGAGCAGAAGGAGCATCTTGACGCTGTAAACATCATGACCCTGCACGCCGCCAAGGGGCTGGAGTTCGGCACCGTGTTCCTGCCCGGCTGGGAGGAGGGCCTGTTCCCGCACCAGCGCTCGCTGGACGAGGGCGGCCGCTCCGGCCTGGAGGAGGAGCGCCGCCTGGCCTATGTCGGCCTGACGCGCGCCAAGACCAACTGCCACATCTGGTTCACCTCCAACCGGCGCATCCACGGCATGTGGCAGGGCACCCTGCCCTCGCGCTTCCTGGACGAGCTGCCGGCGGCCCATTGCGACGTTGCCGAGCCGACCGGCGTCGGCGGCGGCTACGGCTCCTACGGCGCCTCGCGCTTCGACCGGGCGGACCCGTTCTCCTCAGACCGCCCCTCGCCGGGCTGGCAGCGCGCGCGCGCCAACCGCACCGATGCCACGGCGAGGAACTGGGGCTCGCGCTCCGGCGTCGGCGTCGAGCGCATCGGCTATGGCGAGGCGGATTCCGGCTACGGCGCCGGGCGGAAGTCGGTGAAGGGCCGCGTCATCGAGGGCGAGCTGGTGGCGAAGTCGGTGGCCGACACGCCGTCGGAGTTCGCGGTCGGCGACCGCGTCTTCCACCTCAAGTTCGGCAACGGCAACGTCGTCGCCGTCGACGGCAACAAGCTCACCGTCGCCTTCGACAAGGCCGGCGAGAAGCGCGTGCTGGACGGGTTTGTGGAGCGGGTGTGAAGCCATGCCCTCCAACACCATCGATCAGATTGTTGAGTGGAAAGAACGAAGAGGCAGACCGCGGCTCGGAATAGAACTGTCAAACGAAATCGAAAGACTCAGGACAGAATGGCATTCTGTAAAAGATGTAGCCGCTTCACTTAGCGATTTTATCCCGTGCCGCATTGTAACAGTTCTTGAGATATTTATACGAGAGGCAATCCGAGAACTAGTTGACAGCGGATCACCCTACACAGAACGAGCAGAGAAACTAACAAAAGGAACGCGAATAGATTTTTTGTTTCTAATAAACACCCATGAGAAAAAGTTGTCGATTGGAGATATTGTTTCCCATTCAATATCCACCCATAGTTTTGACAGAATTCTCGCTACATTTGAAGAGCTTATTCCAGATTTCAAGGGCGGATTGACAAGGGCTCATGAGCGCTGGACTGACGATCAGGAAACATGGCCTCTACCCCCCATTATAAAAGACTTCGACTTAATGGCAGCGCAGTTGGCCCGCGTTCTATGGGTCCGCCACATAGTGGTACATGAACTACCGCGCGAACAACCTTACGAAATTGATGAGCTTGATGGTTTCTTGGATGCAACGCAGCAATTCATTCAGGCTACAGACTGGTTAATCGTAGAAAGACTCAAAGGCTCGATTCCGCGTACGCAAATGCAAATGAACGTGGTAGCCAAAGCTACCTTAGATGAAAGGCTAAAACACCTCGACGAAATCGTTACCCAAGTAGCAAATGACGAGGATGTTGATCCGCTCCTTCTTGCGGAAAATCAATCCAAGTGGGCTGCATATGCTGACAGCAAAGCAGACCTACGGGCTTCGCTAGTTAAAGGCGGATCAATGTATCCAATGTTATGGGCTTCCGCAAAATTGGAAGCCGTAGAGGCGCGCATACACGAGCTTCAGTGGTGGCTGGATCGAAAGGAAGGAGACTTGTAGCAAAACTTGCGAGCACTGGCCGTATCCCCTGATCCCCAAAGTCAGGAAAATAAGCGCGAAGTCTCCACCCCGTTGGATAAATCCCGCGCCCCTTCCCCGGAATCCCGCCATTCCCGCGAAAACTTGTTCACCGCATCCGGCCCTTTCTTACCCTCCTCCCGGTAGTTGCGGAGAAGGCGATGGAATTCGACTGGGAACGAGCGGTGGAGCGGAACCTGGACGATCTTCTCAGGATCGTCGCGCGGCTGTTCTTCATGGCGGGGATAAGGACGGGCCGCTCGCTGGTCTACCTGCCGCGCGGCCTGCGCGCCCGCATCCTGTCGGTCCTGCGCCCCGCCGAGTTCGCCGCGCGTCGCCTGGTCGCCATGGCCGCCTGCAAGCTGGTGACGGTCGTCACGCGCAAGGCGGAACCGCGCGGCAGGCAATCTCCTGCCATCCCCGGCACCGATTGCGAGGATGACGGGACCGCCCCCTCCATCCCCGGCCTTGAGCCGAGGACCGGGGATGACCCGAGGGACCATTCCCTGAATGCCGCGCCCGCACCGGAGCCGAAGAACAGCGCGCTCACGGTCATCCTCCGTGACGACGACCCGGACGAGGGCAAACGCCCGGTCGGCCCCGCCGACGACGGCAAGCGCGGGCAGCCGGACGCCGCCCCCTCCGACGCCGAACTACTCGACCTGTACCGCGACCGGCCTTCCTTCGCCCTGTTCGACCCGTGGAAGCGATACGCACCCTTCCTGTTCGACGTCACCGGGCTGGACGGCCCCTTCGGCCACGTCTTCCTCGAATACGACGAGGACGAGGAAAACGACTGGCCCGATCCGGACCGCGACCCCGGCGAGCTGGTGGACGCCCGCGCCCTGTCGCGGCGCATCCGGGCGCTCGCGCTGGCGCTGGACGATCTCGACGGTCAGGCCGCCCGCCTCGCCCGCTGGCGGGCGCGCTTCGCCCACGCCATCGAGCGAATCCAATTGGCGGACGCGGGCGAGATCAAGGGCCTTTCGCCCGACGCCGTCCGGCGGCCATCCCCCTGGCGCTTCCGCCCCTTCCGCCCCGCCCCGCCGCCGGGCTGGCGAAGGCGACCAAGGAGCGAAATCGGGGAGGTGCTGAAGGAATGCCACACCCTGGCACTCGACGCCTGGAACACGTCATGAGCGCGGCATTTCCGAAATCCTCGCCCCTCGACGCCCCGCCCGTCCGACGCGGGGGCGCCGACGCGCGCCCCGGCGCCCCCGTCCTCCCGGTAAATCCCTCGGAATTTCCGTTGGAAATCGTGTGTGAGACGGGCATAACCTGTTGATTCAGAACGGGTTTCCGAAAATGCCGTTCCAATTTTCGCCAAGATTGATCCAATCGCCCGCCACAATTGGCCGACACGATCCGTGGCGCCGCGAATGCCTCGCGGCGGGATCGGGCCGCACCCGCGGCCCGGAAACGAAGATGGGAGATGTCACCATGAAGAAACTTCTCGTAGCCGTCGCCGCGCTCGCGGCAGCCACCGGCCTGGCCATGGCCGCCGAGTTCGCCGAGGTCGACGCCGACGCGTCCGGCACGGTTTCGATGGACGAGGCCATGGCGGCGATGCCGGAGCTGACCGAGGACGCCTTCGCGGCCGCCGATGCCGACGGCTCGGGCGACCTGTCCCCCGAGGAATTCGCCGCGCTCGCCGGCTGACCGCGGCTCCGGCCCGCCATCGAGGGTGCGCCCCGCGACGGGGCGCACCTTGTAAATATTTTACAAGTTTACCGCCAGCCGCGCCGCTCCGTCACATTTCGACACGATTTTCCGGCCGGAAATGCGCGAAATTCGTGACATTCCGCCCTCTCTCTCGCATTGCAGCATTACCGATTTTTACAAGACGACAGAGAGGAACCGACATGTCATACACGCAGGACATCGAGCAGGCGCGCGAACTCATCGACGGCCATGGCGGCAAATGGAACGCCATCGACGCCGAGGCGGTCGCCCGCATGAAGGCGATGAACCGGTTCAGGACCGGCCTCGACATCGCCCGCTACACCGCGAAGATCATGCGCGAGGACATGGCCGCCTATGACCGCGATCCGGCCAACTACACCCAGTCGCTGGGCTGCTGGCACGGCTTCATCGGCCAGCAGAAGATGATCTCCATCAAGAAGCATTTCGGCACCACCAAGGGCCGCTACCTCTATCTCTCCGGCTGGATGGTCGCCGCGCTGCGTTCCGAGTTCGGCCCGCTGCCGGACCAGTCGATGCACGAGAAGACCGCAGTCCCGGCGCTGATCGAGGAGCTCTACACCTTCCTGCGCCAGGCCGATGCGCGCGAGCTGAACCTGCTGTTCCGCGAGCTGGATGCCGCCCGCGAGGCCGGCGACGCCAACCGCGAGCGCGAGATCCGGCACAGGATCGACAACCACGAGACCCACATCGTGCCGATCATCGCCGACATCGACGCCGGTTTCGGCAATGCCGAGGCGACCTACCTCCTGGCCAAGAAGATGATCGAGGCGGGCGCCTGCGCCCTGCAGATCGAGAACCAGGTCTCCGACGAGAAGCAGTGCGGCCACCAGGACGGCAAGGTCACCGTCCCGCACGAGGAATTCCTCGCCAAGGTCCGCGCCTGCCGCTACGCCTTCCTCGAGCTCGGCGTCGAGGACGGCATCATCGTCACCCGCACCGACTCGCTGGGTGCCGGCCTGACCAAGCAGATCGCCTATTCCAGGGAGCCGGGCGATCTCGGCGACCAGTACAATTCCTTCCTCGACTGCGACGAGGTCACGCCGGAGGAGATCGGCCCGAACGATGTCGTCATCAGCCGCGACGGCAAGCTGCTGCGTCCTAAGCGCCTGCCCTCCAACCTGTTCCAGTTCCGCCCGGGCACCGGCGAGGACCGCTGCGTCCTCGACTCGATCACCTCGCTGCAGAACGGCGCGGACCTGATCTGGATCGAGACCGAGAAGCCGCATATCGGGCAGATCGGCGGCATGATGAAGCGCATCCGCGAGGTCGTGCCGGACGCCAAGCTGGTCTACAACAACTCGCCGTCCTTCAACTGGACCCTGAACTTCCGCCAACAGGTCTACGATGCCTGGAAGGAGGAGGGCCGCGACGTCTCCGCCTATGACCGCGAGACGCTGATGAGCGCCGCCTATGACGGTTCCGAGCTGGCGGCCGAGGCCGACGAGCGCATCCGCACCTTCCAGCGCGACGCCTCCCGCGAGGCCGGCATCTTCCACCACCTCATCACCCTGCCGACCTACCACACGGCGGCGCTGTCGACCGACAACCTGGCCCGGGAGTATTTCGGCGAGGAGGGCATGCTGGGCTACGTGAAGAACGTCCAGCGCGCCGAGATCCGGCAGGGCATCGCCTGCGTCAGGCACCAGAACATGGCCGGCACCGACATCGGCGACGACCACAAGGAGTATTTCGCCGGCGAGGCCGCGTTGAAGGCGGGCGGCGCGGCCAACACGATGAACCAGTTCGCCGCCTGACCCGGCGAACCTTCGGGAGGAGGGAGAGGCGGGCCCCGGCCCGCCTCTTTCCGTTGCGCTACTGGCCGCGCACCGCGTCTTCCTCGCGCGGCGCGATCACCGTCAGCGCCCCCGGCGCGATGCGCACCGTCACAGAGCCCGGCATCCTGGCCAGTTCTCCGTCGATCGCCGCCTTGATCGGCCCGTCCCGTGTCAGCCGCAGCGTCGTCGCGGTAAAGGCCTCGACGTCCCTCGTGTCCATCCATCCGCCGGTCGACATCCGCGCAGCGATCGCCGCCAGTTCCGCGGGGTTCAGCGTATGGACGATATAGACGCCCAGCACCCCGCCATCGACCCTGTCGGCATAGGGCAGATGCCCCTCCCCGAACGGGTTGTTGGAAATCGCCAGCGCGGCGGCCGCGACCGCGCGCTCGCCGTCGCCGTCATCGAGCCACACGCGCACGCGCGGCGGCCTGAGCAGGACCCGCCACAGCGACCGCATTGTAGCGACCACCTTGCCGAGCCGGGCGCCGAACGCCTCCCGGTCGCGCAACTCGACCACTTCCGGATGCAGCCCGAGCGAGAACTCGTGGATGAACGGCCTGTCATTGGCGAAGGCGATGTCGGCCGCCATCGGTCGCCCGGCAGCCAGTGCGGCGACCGCCGCCGGAAGGTCGAGCGGGATGCCGAGCGATCGGGCGAACAGGTTCATGTTGCCGCCGGGCAGAACCGCGAGCGCCTTTCCGGTTCCCTGCATCAGGCCCGCGGCCATCGAGATCGTTCCGTCGCCGCCGCCGGCGATCACCGCATCGGTCTTTTCGTCGTCCCTCGCGGCCTGCAGCGCCGCCTTGATCTCCCTGCCCGCAACGAAGCTTGTCGAGATCGAATGGTCGCGCGCAGCGAAACCGTCGCGCAGGCAACCGGCGATCCGGTCGCGCGAAATGCCTTTCATCGTCGAGGCATCCTGATTGATGACGGCGGCAAACCGCATGAACTGCATTGCTCCGCTGTTGTCCGGTCGCGGCGTCGGCCGCCCCGGGATTTCCGGCTCCCGCACAAGGACAGTAGGCCCCGGAATTGCGTCGGGAAATGGTGCGCTGACAGATACAGTTGTCAAAGAAATTCGCTACGCGGTGCAACCGATTGTATACTCTGACCTTCTGGCATGCGCATGATGTACCGTCGCCGCGGCGGTATGGCGATTTCGGGAGGGGCAAAACGTGTTTCGTGTACTGGTGGCGCCCGATTTCAAGATAACAGAGTCGGATCCCGACTTTCCTCCCGCACTCCTCGAAACGCTGAAATCCGCGCGCGCCGCAACGGATTCCAACTACGTGTCGTTCTGGGCCGAACTGGGCAACCCGGATTTTCTCTCCCGACTGATCGTGTCGACCTACCCGGCTCCATGGCTGAGACGCTACGCGGAGAAGAACTACGCGAGCATTGACCCCCTCATCACGGCGGGCCTGCATTCCGTGGAGCCTGTCATTTTCGAACTGGCAAATCCGGAAACACCCGAACTGGCCGACTTCGCGGCCGATGCCCTGATGCACGAGATCGGAGCATTCACGATCGGGCTTCCTGTCAGGATCGGCGGCAACATCCGCGCGATCACGATCTTCTCCACCGACATGGACCTCACCGCGGAAACGGACGCGTCCACCACAACCATGGCCAGATTTCACGAACAGGCGGATATCGTCTCGATCGCCGTGACCGAGCGGTTCATGAAGACGAACATACCTCACCACACGCTGACGGAGCGTGAAATCGAGGTCCTGTACTGGGGCTCCTGCGGCAAGACCGACCAGCAGACGGCCGACCTCCTGGGGTTGTCGCGCTGGACGGTTGTCGCCCATGTCCAGAGCGCCAAGGCGAAGCTCGGCGTCAGCAACAAGGCCGCGGCTATCGCCAGCGCCCTGCGACTGAGCCTGTTCACCAGGTTCGACCACGGATTGTAGGCTGTCCATCGGTGAAGCCGCTCCGGAAGCCTCCGCGCCAGTGATCATTGCCGCGCCGCTTGCCCGGCGTATCGAAAAACAAGCGTCGCAAGATCGGCCTCACCCCTCGGCCGAAGCGAGCTCAGGGCGCCTGGATCGCCTTCCTGTACAGATGCCATGTCGCGTGGCCGAGGACGGGCAACACCACCACAAGCCCCACGAATAACGGTACCGACGCGGCGATCACGGCAAGCGTGACGAAGATGCCCCAGGAGATCATCGGTGCCGGGCTGGCCAGCACGGTTTTCACGCTGGTGATCATCGCGGTGACGAAATCCGCTTCCCTGTCCAGCAGCAGCGGAATCGAGATGACCGTGACAGAGAACAGCACCAGGGCCAGCGCGCCACCGACCACGTGGCCGACGGCGAGAAAGATCCAGCCCTGCGGTGTCGTGAAGACGATCTCGATGAAGCGGTCGAACGTGGAGAATGACATGCGCGATAGGATCAGAGCCACCAGCAGTCGGACCTGGTACATCCACACCCAGAAGACAAACAGCATGACAAAAGCCATCCATCCCAGTTCGCGCTGCCTCTGCAGCCAGATCACGCCCAGGACGCCTCGCCAGTCGAGCGGCCTGCCCGCCCCGATCCGCCGACTGACCTCGTAGAGCCCCACGGCGACGAACGGGCCGATCAGGGGAAAGCCGATGGCGACGGGGTAGATCATCCAGGGAATCTTCCAGATTGTCAGCGACAGGGCGATGATGATGCCGCCCGCCGCATACACGCCGCCGAAGAACAGACCGTATTGGGGAGCACGCGCGAAATCCGACAGTCCCGCACGCAACACTTCAGCCAGATCACCGAAGGCTATCCGGTTTACCTGCGGCATCGCCGGCG